>JAWWBX010000326.1:0-5038 GCA_033720735.1 Saprospiraceae bacterium | reverse complement strand
AGCCCGCATCACCGGACACCGCATCCGCAGGTGTATCGCCACAGGCAGACTCCAGTCGGTAATGCGCCTCGATCAGCCAGCAACCAGGCGTCGCTACGTTCAGGGCCGTTTGCGCATCTGCTGCGTTTAGCCAGCCACTCGCAACACCACCAGGAGGCGTGATCTGATATTCTTCTGCAAAGTCCGTTTCATCCGCAAGCTGCGTCAGCGTCAGTGCACCATCGCACTCATCGTTCACATCAATATCCGCATCCACGACGCCCGGGAATACCACTGCATTGATGCTCACCGGATCGCAGCCCGCATCACCGGAAACGGCACCGGCAGGCGTGCTACCGCAAGCTGATTGCAGGCTATAGCGTGCTTCAATCTGCCAACAACCCGGGGTAGCAACGTCGAGCGCTGCCTGTGCTGCGGCAGCGGTTATCCAACCACTTGCAGCCCCGCCCGGAGGTGTCACCTGATACTCTTCATCAAAACCAACCTCATCTGCGAGCGCAGTCAATGTCAACGCTCCATCACATGCATCGCTCACATCAATATCGGCATCCACAACACCCGGGAACACCACTGCGTTGACCCCCACCGGATCGCATGCAGCATCTGCCGAAATCGAACCGGCCGCAGTACTGCCACAGACAGCAGTAAGCACGTACCTGGCTTCAATCAGCCAACACCCCACTTCGTTGTCCAGGGCTCCAGACGCTGTCGCATAATCCACCCAGCCGGTCATAGTCCCACTCGGGTCGGTCACCTGGTACTCCTCAGTAAATCCAGGAACATCCGTTATCGGCGAGAACGACAACGCTGTATTGCATTCGTTGGAAACCACCGGGGCAGTCAACGCGGGAAATACCACTGCCTGCGTACTCACCGACGGGCAGCCATTGTACCTGAACTCCAATAGCCAGCACCCCGGTTCCGTATCCAGTGCAGCACTTGCCGTTGCATAGTCCACCCAGCCTGTTGAATTACTACTTGGATCCGTAAACTGATATTCTCTTGTAAATCCAGCTACATCCGCAATTTCAGGCACTGTCAATGCCGCAGCACAAGTGTTGGATACCATTGGTGGAGAAAGTGCGGGACAAGGGAGTTCATTCGTAATCGTCACGACCGTAATCTCACCAGCTACAACATCAAACACCGCATTGGGGTCGGTATGATCATACGGCGAACCGTCGATATCAATCGACTGAATGATCCACGGTGCAGGAGGAGTCTCGGCTATCTGATAGTCAGTATCCGCCAGGAGATTCTCAAACTGAATCATACTTCCGTGGCCAGTCAAAGTCCCGTTGGCCTGCGTGTTCATGTCGAAGTCAATTTCGCCTCCGTCAAACTGATCTATCGTGACCGGAAAGTCCTCGGTCAATCCTGACGGGTCTGTAACCTTCACCACCTTGATGATCCCGCAACTCGTAATGGTAATGGCCGAAGGAAAATTGGCCAGGATCACATCCTTGAAATCGGCCTGGTCGCTGTTCCCGGTGACTGTATAGGGAATGATGTTGGCCACAGAAAAACACGAAGTCGGACTCGGGGGGAAAACCGTTTCACTCAGATTGATGGCTCCTTCTCCTCTTAATTCATCCACGGAGAACATCGCAGCTGAGACTGTACTGTTCAGTGTGGTGGAATTGAATGAAGTACCGTCATACGTTCTGAGCACGACATTCACACTCGATCCCTGCAGGTCGAATACGATCGCGAAGTCCCCAGCCTGACGGTTCGCCCATGGATTGTACGTGTCAATCACGGTCTGGGTGTATGCATTCACTCCGGGTGGATTCGGGGGCTCGACCACCTGTAGTTGTCCATAGTCAAGCGGAGCACCGTTCACAAGGGGGGGTGCTGCCTGCTGAAACTCAAAACCTACCTGCCCGGTGCTTGCCGCTTCTCGCTGAAAGGCGAAATACAGCCAGATATCGCCACTCATGTCCACATTCACGTCCAGCCATGCACCACTCAGGTCATTCCCGGGGTTGGGGTCGGTATACTCCAGTGTGGGAGGAACATCCGAGTTGATATTTCCCAGCTTGGTGGTGTTTGAGTTGATCGCACCAAGCTCCTTGTCATTCCCAAACGGATCACCAAAAAAAACGGCATCCACTTCTTCTCCACCCACTCCCAGCACGACTCCGTCAATGTTGAATCCACCAATCAGCACCATCGCCTCGGCACTTGATAGCACCTCACCCTCCTCGCTGTACGACAGTGCGGGAACGACGTTCAAGGATCGCATCATCTTGTTTTGCATCGGATTGGACGCCCCGTGGAGTTGCAGGTGATCTGCAACCCCGGCTTGCAGCATGTCAATTGAACATAGCAGCATGGCGCACGTCGCCATCAACCCGACGTATCGGGAAGTCTTTCTTGGTAAATGCATAGTGTAGTCCTTATTGCCGGTGACCGGCAGAATGGTCGATGTCTGGATCATGGATCAGCTGATTGAAATTGGATGGGCAACAGGTGTCCCTTCGGCCCTTGACGGTGTTTGCTCAGAACATGGAATTGCTCAGACGTGCAACGGCCACCGTTCACCAACCAATCTCGAAACTGACAGACTTTGGTAAGTAAATACAGCAAATCAGGGCGTGCTACAAAGAGCACAGCCGCAGAGGTGTTACTGCAAAAGAGGTGCATCAGGTGTTATGTTACAGTCCTTGGTGTTACTTCGTAGAACTCAGTTCTACAGTTTGAAGATACATTTTATTCCAAGAAATCCAGACGGTGTTCAAAGGCGGGTCAAAACAAACGCCCCGGTCCTTGTTACAGGCCGGGGCGCAGGTATTCGTTTATTGCCTGGAATCCGGGATCAATCCAGCTGTCCAAAGATGAACTCATTCGGCGTGAAGAGTCCGACAACAGAGAGTATGGCGTTCTTGTCGTTATCAGCATTGTTGTAGCGCACCTCACCATCCATATTGACATCCTCGAAGTAGTAACCGCTGAAGAGGATGTTGTTAGGTGTGAACAGACCGACTGCCTGCAGGATCAGGTTCTTGTCGTTCATGGCATTGTTGTACCTGATCTGGTGATCACCGTTGATGTCACCCATGTACATGGCAAATGCGCTTGGAGATGCAATCTCCAGCATGCCGTCCGATGAGGCACAGCCACTGGTGAAATCACAGCCGCCACTACCGCTGGTCAGATCAAGTGCAACCTCACTGATGATATCCAGGTGGTTGCGATGACGAATCGCCAGGTAGTAGAAATCGGGCGGTGACGCAAATCCAACCGGTGATACACCATCCAGATCGACGATCTGTCCGGTAGTCAGCAATAGTGCTGCCCGCGATTCCACAACGAGTTGGGTATTCTGATCACGCAACTCCAGCATCATCCAGTCAACAACATTGGTAGGCATTGCACCGACTGATTCGCTACCTGGATGCAGGAACGGTGCAACTCCGTATGGATGGCTCAGTGGCAGGAGTGCGTTGATATTGGCATCCATGCCAGTGCTATCCGCATTCATCGCCGCCTGCAGATATACCGATGCGTCGACCGTGACACCCACGCTGCGGGTGATGAACTGTACACACAGCGAGGTATTGCCACAGGTATCAGTCGCACTGTAAATCCTGCGGATGACTTCATCGCAGCCAACACCTTCGACGATATCCTCGACATGTGTGATGAAGATATCTGATGGCGGCGCACAATTATCAATTGCCGTCACTGAAGATGGATCTGGAGCCGGTACCGGAACGCCGCATGGAATCACGATGTCGTCAGGACAAATGATCTCAGGACAGACAGCATCCAGGTACATGGTCGTGGTCTGCAAGCACGTTTCGCTGACCCCGCCGCACTCATCTGTTGCGAAGAATTCCCGCGTGATGGTCAGCGTACATTCACCTTCGACGATTGTCTCGGCAACTGTCACGTCAAAGTTGTCGCAATCATCCTCAAAGATTGGCGCGGCAAGTTCTACATCCACATTGGCATAGCACACTTCGCCGATAGCGCCCGACTGGAAGATCAGACTTCCAAAGCAGACGACCAGTTTGGAGACATTGCCCGTATTCAGTGAGACGACTTCCAGATTGTTGTCGCTACCGCCAATAAACGGTACAAAGCCTACCAACACACCGCCGGCATCGTACATGAACGCACCCGCACCGGATACTGCCTGAGGAGTCTCGATGTCGACCATTACGATACTGATCAGGTAGACCGGTTCGCTGAAGGTCATTACGATCGAGTCGCTCAGCATATTATCATCAGGCTCATTGGCCAGCGGGTTCTGAACGATGAGCAGGTTGCCCATGCTCTTGTTGTTGCTTTCGTTGTAACCGTCGGGATCATCGGCATTCACACCAGTACCTCCAAATACGATGTTTGGCGTACCGAGATCCGGATCTGCGGTTGGATTGTTCGAATTGAAAATAACAGCGTCCTGAATACCTGCCTGCGAGTACGCTGTGACATCCACCACCAGACTGCCCTGAACGATTTGATTCACGACCTCCCCGGAGGACAGATTGTTGAAGTCAAGACAAGCCACTGCGGCTTCGCAGCCAATGGTTTCATCCTCCGGACACGAAACGAGTACCGGAGCTACGTTTTCAAGTACTGTCAATACACTGGTGCAGGTTTGCGTGCCACATTGATCGGTCAATGTACAAACGACCTCGACACTACCACCGGTACACGCATCAGGTACGACTGCCGCAATTGCGCCCGCCAGTTCGGCAGGTGTAAACGGACCTGCACCATTCACCGTATAGGTCAACACTGGATTACAGCCACCAACTACGTTGGTCGTAAACTCAGCGGCCCATGCAGCAAATGCTGCGTTCACCGTGGCTTGATCGCTGCAACTGATCGGTTCAGGCGCCGGGCATGCCAGCGGGGTCACCGAGGGTGCGCCCGTCACATTGAATACGGTGGTGCAACTGTTGGCCCCGCACACATCTTCGATGGTGCACACCACGACCAGTGTACCTCCCTCGCACGCATCGGGTGCTACCAGAGCATCCAGCAACTCCGCAGGTGTCAGCGGACCCGACCCGTTGAGGGTATAGGT
>JAWWBX010000325.1:0-5056 GCA_033720735.1 Saprospiraceae bacterium | reverse complement strand
GCAACCCGTGACACTCGCCAGCCTGCGTACCCTCCTGCGCATGGCGCGGCGCTACCCCGGACGGACGATCAACAATGTGGCCAGTGGTCGCGCGCTCAAAGGCGTCAGGCTTTTTACCAGAATATTTAACAATCCTTCCCTGTCATGGGATGATATGCGGAAGCTGCGCGATTGGACCGACCTGCCGATTATACTGAAAGGCATCCTCCACCCCGACGATGCCATGCGTGCGGTTGATGTGGGTGTGGACGGGATCATTGTTTCAAACCATGGCGGCCGTCAGATAGATGGCTCGGTCAGCAGTTTTGAGATGCTACCCGGGATCACTGATCGAGTGGGCCATCAGGTCGAGATCATTTTTGACAGCGGCATCCGCGCCGGCTCAGACATCTTCAAATGCCTGGCCCTGGGTGCCAAGGCAGTGTGCATTGGCCGTCCCGCTGCCTTCGGACTGGCCCTGGCTGGGGCGCGCGGCGCCGAGGCCGTAGTCCGCAACCTGTCAGCGGAATTTGAGGTGACGATGCTGCTGGCCGGTTGCCAATCGATTGCAGATATCGGACGGCATTGTCTCAAACCGGCATGACCATGAAACGACCTCTGAGCGAGATCCTGACTGCACTTGGCGAACAACGCGAAGACTACTTCCGCGCCATGGCACCCCCGATCGTCCAGACCAGCAACTTTGCGTTTCCCACCATCGAGGCGTTTCGACAGGGCATCCTTGACGAGCGCGGCAGCCATGTCTACACACGGGGCAACAACCCGACCGTGGAGATCCTGCGCAAGAAACTGGCAGCACTCGAGGAGACAGATGATGCTCTGGTGCTCAGTAGTGGCAGTGCGGCCTGTGCCATGGCCATCATGAGTCAGGTCAAGAGCGGTGACCACGTCGTCTGTGTGCGCAACCCCTATAGCTGGACCAAGGCGCTCCTATCCAATTATCTCCCGCGATTTGGTGTCACGACCACGTACGTCGACGGAACAGACGTCGAAAACATCCGCACGGCCATCCGGCCCGAGACGCGGGTCATATATCTCGAGTCTCCTAACACGCTCACTTACGAATTGCAGGATTTGTCGGCCTGTGCTGACCTTGCCCAGGAGCACGGCATCGTTACCATGATCGACAACAGCCATGCCTCGCCGATCTTTCAGAAGCCGGCCACCCTGGGAATCGACCTGGTCATTCATACCATCACCAAGTACCTCAATGGACACAGCGATGTAGTGGCTGGTGCGATCTGTGGCCCCGATCACCTGATTGACCGGATCTTCTTTTCTGAGTTCATGACCCTCGGAGCGGTTGTTTCACCCATGGATGCGGCACTCACTATCCGCGGCTTGCGCACTCTCGACCTGCGCATGCGACGGTGTGCCGACTCGGCCATGCAGATCGTACCGTGGTTGAAGTCCCACCCAAAGATCAGCCAGGTGCTGTACCCGTTCGACCCTGATTTTCCGCAGTACAATCTGGCACGCAGACAGATGTCCGGCTGCGGGGGGTTGCTGACCATTTCCGTCAACGCGGAGAAGATTGAAGATGTCCGACGGTTCGTTGATGCCCTGGAGCGCTTTGAGATCGCAGTCTCCTGGGGCGGGCATGAATCCCTAGTGCTGCCGATCGCAGCGCTGTACGGGCTCGAGGGGCGCGACGATCCCGAAGTTCCGTGGAATGTGGTGCGGCTGTACATCGGCCTGGAGGATCCGGGGTATCTGATCGAGGATCTGGAACGGGGATTGTCAGTGCTTTAGCAAGACTTCAAAAGTCTCTTAGACTTTTGAAGTCTACTTCCCTCGCAATTTCTCATCCTGCCTGATCGCGATATCCACGATGCGCTTCATCAGGCGCACGATCACGAGGAACACGAGGTAGCCGATCGTCAGTACCACAAACAACCAGCGGAAAGTACCCGCTTCATCCATGCTGACACCTGACAGAATGGTGGAGGCCAAAACGGAAACGGCAATTAACCCGACAAAACACATGATCGACCGGCTCCAGTACTTGTTCATGTTCTTGGTACGCAGGCTCAGCACGCTGTTGAACAAAGCAAAAAAGAGCACAAAGGCGGTCATGATGATCCAGGTGCTGCGCGGTTCGGTTTCCCAGATTCCGGTCACCCCGCCCAGCTTGTCAACCAGAACGAATACCAACGATACGCCAAGGACCGCAATCGCCTGATACACAGGATTGGCAAAGACAGTCTGCAGATCAAGTTGTTTCATCTCGTCTTGATAGTGGTCTCCACGCTGGCCAGCCGGCCCATCAGATCATATTCTGTGGCATCAGTGATCAGGACATCCGCAAAGTCACCCAGGCGCACATAGTCACTGGCCGGCACCAACACCTCATTGTCGACCTCGGGCGAATCTCCTTCGGTGCGCCCGACAAAAAAGTCCCCTTCTTTCCGGTCGAACAGTACGCGCAGGGTTTGGCCGATCTTCTGCTGGTTCTTGGCAGACGATATTTCGCGCTGCAGGTCCATCAGCATTTCGGCCCGGTGTGCCTTGACTTCAGACGGTACATCATCGACCAGATCATGAGCGATCGTATTCTCCTCATGTGAGTATTGAAAGACTCCGATGCGATCGAACTGCATACGTTCTACAAAATCGAGCAGGACCTGGAACTGCTCCTCCGTCTCACCCGGGAAGCCGACCAGGAAGGTCGTGCGCAGAGTAATGTCCGGAATACGCTTCCGGATATCGCTGATCAGCTGCTCGGTCTCCGCATTGGTGATCTGCCGGCGCATGCGCTGCAGGACGACGTCATCCGCATGCTGTAACGGCATATCGAGATAGTTACACACCTCCGGACGTTCGGCCATGACGTCGATGATCTCCAGCGGGAACTTGCTCGGGTAAGCGTAGTGCAACCGGATCCACTCGATCCCCTCGACATCCGCCAGCCTGTTCAGCAAATCGGGCAGCGCACGCTGCTTGTAGATATCGAGCCCGTAATACGTCAGTTCCTGCGCGATCAGCATGAGCTCTTTCACCCCTTGCGAGGCCAGATGTTCTGCTTCATGCACGAGATCTTCGATCGTGCGTGAGCGATGCTTCCCCCTGATGAGCGGAATGGCGCAAAAAGCACAGGTCCGGTTGCACCCCTCCGAGATCTTGAGGTACGCGTAATGCTGCGGGGTGGTGATCGACCGCTCCCCGATCAGTTCGTGCTTATAATCAGCGTTCAGAGTGTGGAGGAGCGACGGCAACTCAAGCGTTCCGAAGTACGCATCGACCTCGGGGATCTCCACTTCGAGCTCATCCTTGTAACGCTGCGAGAGACACCCTGTGACATAGAGTTTCTCAATGCCTCCCTGCGACTTCAGATCGGCGTAGGACAGGATCGTGTTGATGGACTCCTCCTTCGCTACGTCGATAAATCCACAGGTGTTGACGATCACGATCTCGGCGGCGTCATTACTGTCGTGACTTACCGCATAGTCATTGTGCGCAAGTTGGGTGATCATGTTCTCGGAGTCCACCAGGTTCTTGGCGCACCCGAGGGTCACGACGTTGATCTTCTTGTCTCTGGTTCCTTTCGTCTTCACACCTGTTGAAATGTCGCGGCAAAGATAGCGGCAATTGTGAAGCCATCCATCCGCATAAAGTATCTTCGTGTGCGTTAGAAATGCATATGAGAGGTAACATCATCGCGACTGCATTGTTGAGTATCTCACTTTGTGCCGGAATATCGGCGCAATTTGGGGGTGGGGCGCATTACCAGCGCTTCGACAACAACTACTGGCCGGGCGTAGTAGACGAACTTGCAGACGGCTTTGTCGCCGAGGATATGATCGGGGCATCGGCCTATTACTGGTTCCGGCTTAAAGATGTGCGCATCGAATTCCTGCCAGAGGTTGGATACGCGATATCCCTGGGGCAGAATGATGCCGGTGTTTCGACAGACCTCAAACTATTGACCGCGCTGGTTAACGTGATGTTCTACCCCTTTGACTTGATCAACGACTGTGACTGCCCTACATTCTCCAAACAGGGATCGGGTCTGCAAAAGGGGTTCTTTATTGCGCTCACAGGAGGACTGAGTAACCATACCATGGGACTGATCGACGAATCTGACACGCGATTTTTTGATGTGTCAGAACGTCTGGTGCGCTACGGGGTGGGCGTTGGGCTGGACATCGGTGTCTCCGATCTGCTGACAATCGTCCCGCATGCGTATTTGCATTGGGAACAAAATCCAGCGTATGATGGCCTTGCCGAAGCATTGGGCGGTGAAACAGTGATGCGTAATACAGATTTTGGCACCAGGTTGCCGGGATTCGGGCTGCGAGCTATCTTCCGTCCCGACTACCTCAAACGCCGCTAGATCCAGCGGCAGACCTCCCACAACACGATCCCGGCGCTCACAGCCACATTGAAAGAATGCTTCGTGCCATATTGCGGGATCTCGATGCTCTGCTCGGCCAACGCAAGGATCTCATCGCGCACCCCGTCCACCTCGTTACCGAATACCAGAACAACTTTGGACGGCACATCGACTTCCCACAAGCTGACGCTCTGATCGGTTTGTTCGACGGGCAGGATCTCGTACCCCGCTTCCTGGAGAGCGCGTAGCGCAGTCACCGGGTCTTCCACGTACTCCCAGGCGACGCTCTCGGTGGCGCCAATGGCTGTCTTCTGGATTTCGCGGTGCGGTGGACGTGCCGTGATCCCGGTTAAAAGCACTTTCTCGATCGCAAAGGCGTCGGCGGTGCGAAAAATGGATCCGACATTCAGTCCGGAGCGGAGATTGTCAAGGACAACAATGACCGGACGCTTGTCACGTGCCTGATACTCAGCCAGCGAAGGGCGGTCCAGTTCGTGAAGTTTCAGCTTGCGCATGCCGGAAGGTCAGGCCTGCACCTTATCGGCAGACGTGCGAGTGGCAAATTCTCCCTGTTTAAAGTCGAGACAAGCCTTGACGAAGGAGACGAATAGTGGATGCGGCTCCTCCACCCTGCTCTTCAATTCGGGATGGAATTGTACGCCCACAAACCATGGGTGGTCCTGCAACTCGATGATCTCCACCAGTCTGCTTTCCGGGTTGATC
>JAWWBX010000324.1:0-5082 GCA_033720735.1 Saprospiraceae bacterium | reverse complement strand
TGGGGGTGCCGGCCCTCTTTTACCAGAAATCGATCAAGGGACATTCGTCCGTGTTGGTTGATCCGGCATACTTGTCCAAAAAAGACCACATCCGGCTGCTCAGCTACGATGTATCTGGTGACTCGCGCTACCTGGCCTATCAGTTTTCACGCAATGGCAGCGATTGGTGTGAGGTGAAGGTCGTCGGATTCAAATCCGGGAATCACCTCGACGACCACCTGACTGGCCTGAAATTCTCCGACCTGGCCTGGCGGGGTGACGGGTTCTATTACTCCACATTTGCTCCGTCGGAAGGCCTGGGACCGGTCTCCGGCCAAAAGGTCTTTTATCATCAACTGGGTACTGACCAGTCAGAAGACCTGTTGGTGTTTACCCGGAAGAACCCGCAGCTTTTCTTCGATTTCTTGACCACTGAGGATGAGCGTTTTTTCATTCTCACTGAAACGAATGAGGCCACCGGGTCGAGCAACACTTTTTTTATTGACTTTGCCAGCCCGTTCCACCAGCTGCGTCCGCTGTATATGAAGGTGCCCTCAGAAAAGAAGATCAGCATTATCGGTAACCGTGGAGACCAGTTGATTGGCGTAACAGATGGCCGGGTTGTCTCCATAGATTATAATCAGCCCGCCAAATTGATCGCCCTTACAGCTTTTATTTCCGATGCCGTGTTGGTCCGTGCAATCCCCATGGATGACCGGGTGCTGATGATCTACCGGCGCGATCAACGTCCAATACTTGCCGTGTCCGATTACAAGGAGAATATGCTGTTCACCCTGGAGTTTCCGGTGGCTTCGTCCATCAACGGCTTTCACGGCTACAGCACGGACGACGAATTACTGTTTTATCTCAGTTCGTATACGTTGCCGCCGGTGGTCTACAAGTTTAATATCAATACGTTCGAACGGGAATTGCAACAGCGAACCGAGGTAGCTTTTGATCACAGCGACATTCATTACACCGAGGTTGGATATCCATCAGGGGACGGCACTGTGGTACCGATGATCCTGGTTCACCAGGGGGAGTTGAAACGGGATGGTCACCCCGTCATCCTGGAGACATACGGGGGATTTGGCGTGATCGAGAACCCTTCCTTTGATGCCGGCATCGTACACTTTATCCAGTCCGGCGGAATCTATGCCTTTGCCAGTATCCGCGGTGGCGGAGATAAGGGCAAGAGCTGGGCCAATGCCGGCAAGGGATTGAACAAGCAAACGTCGTTTGATGATTTCATTGCTGCCGCTGAGTTTCTCATCGAAGAAGGGTACACGACTCCCGGGCAACTGGCTATCACTGGTGCTTCCAATGGTGGGCTCGTCGTAGCGGCTGCTGCTGTGCAGCGCCCCGACCTGTTCAAGGTTGTCGTGCCGGAGGTCGCACCACTGGACATGTTGCGCTTTGAAAGATTTACCGTCGGACACTTTCACATCGACGAATACGGATCAGTCTCCACCCGGGAAGGCTTTGAGAACCTGCTGGGTTATTCTCCTTATCACAATATTCGCGACGAAGTCAATTACCCCGCCATGATGGTGCTGACCTCCGAAAACGATGATCGCGTGCCGCCGTTGCATTCCTACAAGTTCGTCGCCCGTCTGCAAAACCGTGCCGCGCAGACTAACCCGGTCATACTCAAGGTGCGGCAAGGCACCGGGCACAGCAGTTCGGGCACCATGGCGTCCAATGTCCGCGAGCGGGCCGAGAAGTATGGTTTTATGATGTCGTTTGTGATGGACTAGCAGTCCCTCGACTTGTGCCTTCCGGGGGGCTCGTAGGAATGACACCGCGAATATGCATGACCTGCGTGAAGTAATCTGACAAAACCTGAGAACTGTTACACTTTCGAAGTCTCAGAGACTTCGAAAGTGTTCACCAGTCCAATCAATTATCTGTCGGCGCTTCTTCCGGGGCAAACGCCTCGAAGTCAAAGATCAGCGAGAAGCGCAACGTGTTGTCCAGCGGGCTCCTCTGATTAGAGGTCGGCACCAGGTAGGAGAGGTTCAACCCAAACACGTTGTATTTCAGCCCCAAGCCGGCCGTCAGGAACTGGCGGTTGCCTTTCGTTGGATTCTCGTAGTAGTAGCCGGCGCGTACGGCAAACTGCTTGTCGTACCAGTACTCTGCGCCAAATGAGATCATCCACTCTTTCATCTCCTCACTGAATCCGTTGGGCGCGTCCCCGAAGGATCCGAAGACACCGCTGAACAACGACTTCTGGCGGTGATCGGCGATGCCATCCTGCGGATTCACATCATACTCGGGATCATCCGGATGGAGCGGGGATGGTACCAACAATTTGTTGAAGTCAAGCGCGATCGTCAGCCTGTTAAAATCGTCGAAGTCGATATCCCATCCCGCGCCGATGCCAAAGTTGGCCGGGAGGAAATCCTTGAATTCATTCTTGGTGTACGAGATCTTGCTGCCGATGTTGGTCATGGCGGCACCGATGCGCAGGGTCGAAAAGGACTCGCCCAGGCTGATCGGTGTCTCGTACGTGAAGGAAATATCGACGGCCGCGGCTGTTCCTGCGGTAATGTCGATCCCGTCGACCTGCTGGTTGGCTGCCAGGTTAGAATAAATGAACTTACCGGTAAGCGCCGCAGAGAACTTCTCTGCCAGTTTCCGGGCGTAGGCCAGGCTGACCTCGAATTCGTTCGGACGACCGGTGCCAAGTGACTCTCCGTTGTCGTCGGTAAAGGCAATGTCACCAAGTGAGAAATAGCGCAGGCTCAGTCCCAGAGCCTGGTTTTCATCGATCTTCTTGTAGCCGCTGAGATAAGCGAGGTAGACGTCCTGCAGTCCGAGCGAGCGCAGCCAGGGCGAATAGGTCGCCGAAAGGCTCACATCATCTTCGGCAAAGGCCAGTTTGGAAGCATTGAAGTGCATCGCATTCGGGTCGGCAGAGATCCCGATACCGGCATCACCCATGGCGGCCGAGCGGGCGTCGGGGACGATCCGCAGAAATGGCACTGAGGTGATCAGCGTATTGACACAGGGTCCGCCACCGATATCTTCCCACTTTCCGGATGCAGGGTTGTAGCTGCATTGTGCACTGTTTTCGGAGATAACCCCGACCACCAATGCCAATACGCATAGCAGAGTAAGACGATTCATCAGAGTATTCACAATTTTGATCCGCAAATATAATGATTATTGCCCCCCGGATATTTCACGGGTTGCCCATTTTAATTGATTAAGATCAGCTTCCCGAAGGCACTCTTGTGCTCAGTGCGCTGCGATGTGCCGGGATTGGCGACCAGGCGTACCTGGTACACGTAGATCCCGCTTTCATACTGTCTTTTCTCAGGATCCCGCGTGTTCCATTCCAAGCCGGTCACCTGGCCATCGATCGAGATGACATTTTCCTGCTGTATCGAGTTGACCAGGCGCCCCCAGGTATCGTAAATGTCGATAGCGGCATCCATGGGCCCGGCAGGCAGGTCGTGGTCAAAGGCAAATTCCGTGCTTTCTGTAAAAGGATTCGGATAGTTGCGCACGTTGCGGATCACCTGGCCCGGGTTCTCTGTAACGACGAAGTCGATCGAAGCTTCCGAGAAGTTGCCGGCCACATCCCAGGCAGTGACGGTGATCGCGTGCGGACCCGGTTCGAGATCAGACAGCGGGAAGCGCACGGTGCCCGAAGTGAAATCGTCGATGGTCGCCACATAAAACTCGTTGAGGATATACGACTTCCGGCTGTCCCCGTCGAGCACGGCCACCAGGTCATGACCGATGCTGTTGCCGATCACGTTGATGCCACTGGCATCCGAAAGCTTGAGCAGCAGGGTGGGGTCGGGCCCGGTCTTGCCACCGGACACGAAGGACTCGTTGTTGAGGAAGATCCGGATATCCGGGCCTTCGTTGTCGACGTCCGGGTTGAGGGAGGTGCCACCGATCACCAGATCCTGGTAACTGCCGCCGGCATCGATGGCGACCTTGTCGGTCGCATAGATGCTCACTTTGCCTCGGCCGTAGTTGAAATCGATATCGCCGGGCACGACAAACTGGGTCGTGAAGCTGCCGTTGGTCACTGTCGCCGAACCCTTGAAAATGATCCTTGACAGATTCCGGAACTCACGTTCGAAACTCTTGGGATCATTAGCCAGGGTACGTACGGTCACTGGTTTGTCATAGACAGTGATGAGTGCCTCGCCGTTGAACGCGGTGAGTTTCGTCCCCTGTTGGTCACGCACCTCGCCTTTCAGTGTAACTTGTTCCAGCGCCCGTGCGGTATCCGGACCACCTCCTACCGGATTGCCGTTGACCTCTGTGACGGCCACGGCATGCTCCGGCAAGGCCAGGTGCATGGAGGGATCGCCGATGATGGCAAACTTCCGTGCGTTGATGTTGATCGTGTCCTGGGCGTTGCTGTTCTTTGCCAGGCGCATCACCTCACCCAGGGGCAGGTAAGTGCCATCCACTTTTTCAAACAGTTGTTCGAAAACGGCCTCTGTAAGGCGCTTGTTGGAACTGGCATAAACGGGTCGGACCGTAGTGAGCAAGGCCACCGCACCACCACCGGGGTTGAGCAGCACCTGTTCGCCGGCTGATTGGTAGGTCGGTTCGTCATACCCCGTAAATGAACAGGTGGCCGTCACAAACAACGGCAGCCGGTTGTAGTTGGTCCATGACTGGATGTCAGCGATGCCCAGGATGCGCTCCTGTGACCAACCCAGATGACCGCCGTGGCCCAGATAGTTGATCGCCAGCGCGCCTTTGAACATGTTGTTGTTGATGGCGGCATTCACATCCGGGTAGCGGGCGCCGCCCGGCGTGCTCATTTGCTGAAACGCGTCCAGGTAAATGCGGTTGAGGTTGAGGAGGCCATAATTCGACTCCACGTCCGTAGAAATGTCTTCAGACTGGTTCAGGTGCAGGTTGTTGTCTTCATCGTCCGCCACCCAGACGAGGCGCATGCGCCAGTCGCCGAGGGAGGCCGGGTTGATGTCGTAGTCGATGATCTTGCTGACCACGGCGTCGGCTTCTGCGGCTGACCCCACGGGCAATCGTCCCACAGCAATGTCGATCGCTCCCAGCAGCGTCTCACCTTCACCCGCATTCAGCAGGGCGAAGTAATCGTCGGAG
>JAWWBX010000323.1:0-5095 GCA_033720735.1 Saprospiraceae bacterium | reverse complement strand
TCCACTCCTGGCAAGTGCGTGTTTGCGAAGAGATGGGTGAGGCTCCGGGCTTCGAGGGCATTTCTTACCCAGCCTTCAGGCTGGGGACCCAGTCAGCCAAAGAAAAAAGGGTTTTAACCCTCAGCCTCCAGGCCAAAATTGGGCCTGGTTATCCACACAGGCATTCGGGTATGTGTGGGTCGGTCAACCCCGTCCGGGGTTGTGATGTCTGTTGGTCTTGACCGGCGGCAGCACCCGTCTCGCAGCCGGTACAACCGCCGGTTATCCTTGTTGAACGCCTCCGGCGTACGGCGACATGGCAGTGAATGAACGATACAATGCGATGATGCGCTTCAGATCCATGCGCTAGACATAAACGAATTCGTGGGCGCCTTGTGCCGTTCACTGGTGGGTAGGTGCATGTTTAGGGGTGAAGTCGTTGATAGGCCAAATAGTTCTGAAAAAACAATCACTGAATCACGGTCCTGGCACTCTGTGTGAAACCTCTTACGCGCTTCGGAGCTTAGAGAGCCAGAAAAACTCGTCCCCTCCTGGAGTCGGCCCGGCGCGGCAGGGCAAGGAGGGGATCAGAGATACACAGGTCTTGCAAGTATCTCACAGCTCAGGGGAGGTCATTTCGGCGGAGGCAACGAGACGATCCAAACACATTGTCACTCACCCTGCAACCTTCGCCCCCTCCCCACCCTCCTTAAACTAACCATATCTTCATCACATGCTGACCAACTACCTCAAGCTCACCCTGCGCAGCCTGTACAAGAACCGGGTCTTCGTCCTCATCAACGTGATCGGGCTGGGAACAGCGCTGGCCTGCTGTATCGTCGCATACCTCAACTGGGAATACAACCAGAAGTTCGACACCAACCACGTTCATGCCGACGAGATCTACCGGGTCAACTTCTACCGGGTGACCAACGGGTATCCGGTGGCCAACGGCAGCTGCCCGCTGCCGCTCGGAGATGCGATCCGCGGCTCGGTGCCGCAAATCGATCAGGTGATCAGGTACTATCCGGCAAGCGGCAACTTCAGAGTCAACAACGAGGTCTTTGCCACATCGATCGGCGGGGTGGATCCGGAGTTCTTCGACGCCTTCACGTTTGAGATGGTCGCCGGTGATGCGAGCGCGCTCACCGACAAGTCGAGCATCCTGATCAGCACCGAGCTGCAGCAACGGCACTTTCCGGACAATCCCGATCCGGTCGGTGAGGTCCTGACCTACGTGAGCGGCGACGAGCGTAAGGACTACCGGATCGCAGGTGTTTTCGCGAAACCACCGCAAAACAACAGCTTCTCCAACCTGGCCTACGTGCACTACGACAATGTGCTCGATATCAACGGCCTGGATGGCGACGAATGGGAATATTTCAACTCAACCTTTGTGCGCATCCCCGACCCCGGCGGTGTTGCAGCCGTGGAAACCGCACTGCAGGCGTACGTCGCCGTGCAGAATGAGAATAAGCCGGATTACAAGGTCGACCGGTACTATCTTGACCCGTTTGCCGGGATGGCGGTCCGTTCCGAAAAAGAAGGCGTCTGGAACCACTGGTTCAACCAGAGCCTCCCGTCGGCTGCCGCCAGCGCCCCGGGGATCATGGCCATCCTGATCCTGCTGATCGCCTGTTTTAACTTCACAAATACCTCCATCGCGATCGCCAACCGCCGGATCCGCGAGATCGGCGTGCGCAAGGTGCTTGGCTCGAGCAAGGGCCAACTGGTCACGCAGTTCCTCGGCGAGAACCTGCTCCTGACCGTCCTGGCCATGCTTGCCGGGCTCGGCATCGCGGCCTTCCTGGTGCCCGCGTACAGCGCGATGTGGTCGTTTCTCGATATCGAGCTCAACCTGTTTGGCAATCCGCAGCTGCTTATGTTCCTGGGCGGCTTACTGGTCTTCACGGCGCTGGTGGCCGGCAGCTATCCGGCACTCTACGTGAGCAGCTTTCAGCCCACCGCGATCTTCCGTGGCAACGTCAGATTCAGTGGCACGAATACCCTGACCCGCATCCTGCTCACGCTGCAGTTTGCCATTTCGCTGATCGCCATCGTCTGCGGGGTCGTCTTTGCCCAGAACGCACAATACCAGCAGGAGTACGATATGGGCTTCGACCTCGACCATGTCGTCTTCGCCTACGTCACCGATGAGAGCGGCTTCAACAAGATGCGCAATGCGATCGAGGGCTACGACGGGATCCAGGAGATCTCCGGCAGCCAGCACAATGTGACATCGTCGTGGTACACCGATCCGATCAAGGTCGGCACCACCGAGATGGATGTCGACCTGCTCGACATTGGCGCCGGTTATCTGTCGACGATTGGCGCGCAGATCGTCGAGGGACGCGATTTCCGGGATGGCAGTGTCACAGACGCCGAGCGTTCGGTCATCGTCAACGAGGAGGTGGTCCGCCAGTTTGGGTGGGATGAGCCGATCGGACAGCGCATTGTCTTGCGCGACACGGTCGCCCTCAACGTGGTCGGGGTGGTGCAGGACATCTACATCGAAGGGGCGCTGTGGGATCCCCTGCAACCGATGCTGATGCGCTATGCCCTACCAGCTGACTATCGCTTTATCGCCGTGCGTGCAGCGGCAGCCGACGTGCCGGCCGTCAAGGCGCGGATGGAAACCGCCTGGGCACAGGTCTTCCCCGACGCCCTGTCCAACGTGCGGGTGATGGATCAGGAGCGTGCAGAGACCCTCGAGGTCAATGCCAACATCAAGATCTTGTTCCTCTTTCTCGGTGCGGTGGCAGTCCTTTTGTCGATGATTGGCCTCTTCAGCCTGGTTTCCTTGAACCTGGCCAAACGCATGAAGGAGATCGGTGTGCGCAAGATCCTGGGTGCCTCGCTGGGGCACCTATCACTGCGTATGAGCCGGGAGTTCATCTGGGTTTTGTCGATTGCGAGCGTCATCGGTGCGGCCGCCGGGTATTTCCTCGCCAACATGCTGATGGCCAGTATCTGGGCGTACTACGTGACGATCAGCCCGGTCATCATTGCCGCGTCGATCGCGATCCTGTTTGTGATCGGGGGCTTGACGATCGGCTCGCGGGTCCTGCGGGCCGCGACGGTCAATCCGGCTTCGGTGCTGCGGGATGATTGAGTCTTGCAAACAAACCCGTTATAATCTCTGATTCCGTACACCGATCACCTCGTCGAGAAACGCCAGGAACTCTTCCTTTTCCTCGGCCAGCGGCAGATGGGCTGACCCTCGAAAGATCCGCAAGGACTTGAGCGGGGCCTGGAGAAGGTCAAAGTACTCCTGCACCAGGCTGGTCGGTGTCTGCATGTCGTACTTGCCCTGTGCGAAGTAGACTGGCAAGTCAATGCGTGGGGCGGTCACACGAAAGTCGATCTGCCTGAAGACCGGCCCCAGGATACGTTCCGAGCGCAGTTGCCCACGGATCCAGTTGAACTTGTCGAGCAGGTTGTATTCTTCGACCTGCCACAAAGTAGCCAGGCGCGAAAACTCGCGCTGTACCGTACGGTTGTGGAAACTACCTCCGTAGCGGGCGAGCACGTGACGCTGCTTCATGATTGATCTGACATGTTTTTTCGCCTGATACGGGGGTGGGCCGATCTTCTCCAGTGACTTGATCGCAGCGCTGTCATGATGAGCCATTGACTGCTTCAGCGCATACCGGTATGACAACTTTTCGCCCAGGTCCTGGAAAACGACTTGCCCGGAACCGATATAGGCGGTATAGTATTCCGGCCAGCGGCATACCGCCTCGATTCCGAGGTACGAGCCCCAGGACACGCCCATCAGATACAGCTTATCCTGACCGAAGCGATCCAGGACGATTTCCGTGAGTGTGCCTACATCCGCGATCATCTGCTCTACTGTGAAGTCGGCCCGCTTGCCACCTTCTGAAAACGACTTGCCGGCCCCGCGCTGGTCCCAGTGCACCACAATGAAACGATTCTCCAATTCGGGAATGAACTTCCGGATCAGGCCGGTTGCGGCAGTACCGGGCCCACCGTGGAGGAACAGCAGCAGCGGTTTGGTCGTATCCCTACCGCGGAAGTACACCCATTGTCTTGTTCCATTAAGATCGATCTGTTCCATCAGAGCAATACTGCCTTCCAGTACCTTGCCGTCCTCATCAGTGAATGGTGGGGTTTCTGGACGCGCACTGGTGAGGATCAATACAGTCAAAAGCAGGATAATGGCAGTTCCAAACATGATCTTCTTGTTCCGTTTGCAAGTCTTGAGAGAACATTCTTCTCTTTTCATAGACCAAAGTTCGGCCCGGTCGCCGGTCGAACGCATTGCCATATGACAAGAAATTCCTAGGGAGTCATCTTACGTCGGATCCGGCTCAGTGATGACTCGGTGATACCCAGGTATGAAGCGATGTGCTTTTGCGGGATCTGCAAAAAAAGGTCGGGATAGGAATCCATCAGGTCCCGGTAGCGCTGCTCGGCGGTCTCCGTCTGGTGTCCGATGATGCGCTTCATCATGAATACATAGGAGGCTTCGATCCGCTCGCGAGCAAAGGTGTTGATCCGAGCATTTGTTGCGTACAGCTCTTTGAGCTGTGACCGCGTTGTAACAAACACCTCACTGTCCTGAAGAAACTGAATGGAGAAGCGCGCGACGTCACCTGAAAAGAAACTCACCGGATCAAACACGGTCGAGCCCGCTCCCGCAAAGCAGATGGTCATTTCCTCCCCGTGGGTCGTGATATAGAAGGACCTGGCCAACCCGCGCTTGATGAACCCGATCCGATCAGAACGCCTGCCCTCTTCGGCAAAGTAACTTCTAGTGCGGTGTAACTCAGGGACCAGGATCGCCGTCAGGGCACGCGCGTCCCGCAGCGCAAGATGAGGAGTGAAGAGGCGCTCAATGCTCGTCATGACAGAAAGGTAGACGTTTTCCGTCTGACTCGCAGGCTCGTTGTAGACAGGGACGTAAATGACAGAATGCAGTCGCATTGAGGTTATGTGCGTTGCTGCAGGTGGCTCTGCATCGTACCGTTCAAGCTGGATTGAATGGTCGCGGCGCCAGCCGGATAATACACCTGACTTCAAAAATTTGTTAACCCTGTCAATCTCTGATTCATTAACTTCGGAACTTCACCTGAAAATCTATCAAACACATGAG
>JAWWBX010000322.1:0-5096 GCA_033720735.1 Saprospiraceae bacterium | reverse complement strand
GACCAGGCTGACCTGATCCAGCATTGTTTCGAGCTTGGCATCACGACCTTCGACCTGGCCGACATCTATGGTGATCACACAACTGAAGAAGAATTCGGAGCGGCTCTCCAGCAGTGTGGGCTCCCGCGCGGACAGCTGCAATTGGTGACCAAGTGCGGGATCAAGATGCCATCGCCACGACGGCCATATGCACAGAAGAGTTATGATACCAGCGCTGCCCACATCACGTGGAGCGTTGAGCAATCATTGCGCGCTCTGCAGACTGACTACCTGGACTTGCTGTTGATCCATAGACCCAGTCCACTGATGGATCCGGTGGAGATCAGTGAGACCTTTACACGGCTCAGGGAACAAGGGAAGGTGCGCCATTTTGGTGTTTCCAACTTCACGCCGTCGCAGTTTCGGTTGCTCCATCAATATCATCACCTGGCGACCAACCAGGTAGAGGCGAGCTTGCTGCACCTCGATCCCTTCCTCGACGGCACGTTCGACCAGGCACTGGCTCTGCAGTTGCGCCCCATGGTTTGGTCTCCGTTTGGGAGTGGCAAGCTGTTTACCGCCTCGGATTCTTCACACGTGGCCAGGATCGCTGACACTGCCCGGGCGCTGCAGGGCCATTATGACATTGAACGGCTGGATCAACTTTATCTGGCCTGGTTGTTGCGCCACCCGTCAAGGCCTGTTCCGCTCATTGGCACGGCCCGCGTGGAGCGGATACGCTCGGCCGTCGAAGCCTGTCCACTGAGCATGGATCGCGAAGACTGGTTCAAGCTGTGGGTCGCAGCAACCGGGGCGGACGTACCCTGAGATGGAGTTAAAAAGATGGGCAGGCACCCGTGCTCTTATTGTTGATGCTTCCATCAGCTCAGTTGATCGCCGGTCACCTGCCCTCAGACAAAAGGTTGCATTGATAGTGTATTGGAAAAGTCAATTGTGACCAGAGTGATATCTTGAACGCCTTTGTGCAGAGCAATGCAGCAGGTCACCATCACACCATCGGCCGTTGAAGGCACTGTAAGGGCCAATCCCTCCAAGAGCCATGCCCAGCGTGCCATCGCCCTGGGAGCCCTGGCTTCAGGCGAGACGATACTGCACCATCCTGGTATGAGTGATGACGTGCGCGCGGCCCAGGAGGTAGCCCGCGCGTTCTGCAACGGGGTCGAACGATTTGACGATTGTGTGGTCATTGCGGGGGGCAGACGGCTGAATAACCGCACCTGGCATTGCGGCGAGTCCGGGTTCAGCCTGCGCATGTATACCGCGATCGCCGGGTTGTTCGACACACCGGTCACCCTCACCGGCCAGGGCTCACTGGCCGTGCGACCTGTCGATTTCATGGCCGATCCCATCCGTGCCCTCGGCGGGCATTTTACCTCCACGGCAGGACACTTGCCGGTCACCGTAAACGGACCATTGGTCTCCGGACATGCGGAAGTCGACGGATCGATCAGTTCCCAGTTCCTGAGTGGACTGCTGATGACGCTGCCCCTGCTGGCAGGTGATTCGGAACTGACCGTGCACGATTTGCAAAGCAAGCCATATATCGATCTGACATTGTCGGCCATGGCGAGGTTTGGCGTTCAGGTCACGCACACGGACTACCGCAAATTCAAGATCCGGGGTGACCAGACCTACCAGCCGGTACAGATGCATGTGGAGGGCGACTGGAGCGGCATGGCTTTTTTTGTCGTGATGGGGCTCATTGCCGGCCGGGTGACGGTCACCGGGCTGGATCCGGCATCAACGCAGGCAGACAGGATGATCCTGGAGGCCGCCGGGGCTGCTGGTGGCAGAGTTGAAATACAGAACGGGACACTCAGCTGTATTCAATCACATCTGGAGGCGATCGAGATGGACATCAGTCATGCCCCCGATTTGTTCCCACCGCTGGCAGCGCTGTGCACGCATTGTCGGGGCACGAGTGTGTTGCATGGTGTTGCGCGTCTGACACACAAGGAAAGTGATCGGTTCACCACTTTGCGGGATGAGTTCGCCAGGTTGGGCATCGGGATCTGGAAAGAGGGCGATGCCATGATGATCAAAGGCGGGCAGCCATCGGGCGGCGATGTGCAGGCACACGGCGATCACCGGATCGCCATGGCTCTGGCAACTGCAGCGTTGCGTGCAAGTGCACCGGTCACGATCAATGGAGCCGAATGCGTGCACAAATCGTATCCCCGGTTCTTTGAAGATCTGGTTGATATCGGCGGCGGGGTCAAAAGGATGGCATAGTGTTTGGACAAGAAAAAGATGTATCTATCTTTACCGCGATGACAAAAATGTTTCTGAATAGCAATTGGTGGTGGCTCAAACTGGCTCCGGGAGGAGGTGGTACGGGCTAAACCTGTCTATTCTACAAGATATCGAGAGGCTTACCGTTCACCGGTAAGCCTCTTTTTTTTACCAATACCGCGTCTATGACCTGTGCGTACAACCGCGAGAGCCAATTGGCCGATCTGGATACACCGATCTCCATCTACCTGAAGCTGCGTGATCATTTCGAGCGGGTGGTGTTGCTCGAGAGCAATGACTTCCGCAGTGCAGACAACAGCCATTCCTATATCTGTTGCGATGCCCTTCACTCCATCAGGGTTAGCGGTGACCGATTGACCGTTTCAGGGCCGGAAGACACCCGGCAGCGGATCGTCCCCGTCCGGGAGATGCTGGAGGCTATCAAAGAGGCCGCCAGCCAGATCTCATGCACGGGCAGCAAACCTGATGCCTTGCCCGTCACAGGCTACTTCGGGTATTTTGCGTACGATGCGGTCAGATACTTTGAGACCATTGATTTGTCAGGAAAGGGTCCTGCACAAATACCCGACATCGCTCTCGACTTTTTCAGATACGTGATCGCCTTCGACCACTTCCGGCAGTCGATCCACATCATCGAGCATCAGCCGGCAGGCCAGCCCTCGGGTATCCCTTTGATCCGTAATCTCATCAACCGGACCGATATTCTGCATACCCCCTTCCATCTCACCGGCCCTTTGCGCAGCAACATGACCGACGATGAGTATATGTCGCACGTACGCAAGGGGAAAGAACACTGCCAACAAGGGGATGTTTTCCAGGTGGTACTGTCACGGCGCTTTGACCAGGATTTCCGCGGAGACAACTTCAATGTGTACCGCGCATTACGCCGCATCAATCCTTCGCCCTATCTCTTCTACTTTGACTACGGCCAGTACCAACTCTTCGGGTCGTCACCTGAGTCGCAACTGGTCATTCACGACGGGATGGCACGCATTCATCCGATTGCCGGCACATACCGCCGTACCGGCGACGAGGCGACTGATCAACAGGCGGCAGCGGCCTTGCTGAAGGACGAGAAGGAATTGTCTGAGCATACCATGCTCGTGGACCTTGCCAGGAACGACCTCAACCGGCATGCAGACAATGTGCAGGTGGCTGCCTACCGGGAGATCCACCACTATAGCCACGTCATGCACATCATCTCCGAGGTGTGCGGACACCTGCGGCCCGGCATCCACGCACTTGATGCCTTTGCGGGTTGTTTCCCGGCAGGCACCCTTTCCGGGGCACCCAAGTACCGGGCCATGGAGATCATCCATGAACGGGAACCCACACGGCGCAGCTACTATGGCGGCGCGATCGGTTTCTTCGATCTGGATCACAACATGAATACTGCCATTATGATCCGCTCCTTCCTGAGTCAGGGCAATACGCTGACAATGCAGGCAGGCGCGGGCATTGTGGTGTCGTCTGATCCCGGGCGCGAGAATGCCGAAGTCAAACACAAGCTGCAGGCGCTGGTAAGAGCGCTCGAAGAAGCTGCCAAAACGACGATCCATGAGGCTGCTCCTGCTTGACAACTACGATTCATTCACCTACAATCTTGTGGCTGCCTTTGCCGGCTGCGCGCAAGTGGAAGTCGTGGTGCGGCGTAATGATGCGATCAGCGTTGACGATGCTGCGCCATTTGACGCACTTGCTTTTTCCCCGGGCCCTGGATTGCCTGACCAGGCCGGCATCATGATGTCACTCATCGAGCGGTATGCCGAAACCAAGCCGATGTTTGGCGTATGCCTCGGTTTGCAGGCCCTCGCGCTGGTTTGCGGCGGTGAGCTCTACAATCTTGAGCAGGTCTGCCACGGGGTCTCCACAATGGTCCATGTCCAGGACGCTTCGGACCCACTTTTTCGGAAAGTGCCGGGCCAATTTGCGGCTGGTCGATATCACTCCTGGGCTCTCGATCCAGCCCGCCTGCCGGCAAATCTGCGGGTAACCGCCACCGATGCCGAGGGGGTGATCATGGCTGTGCGACATGCGGCATATCCCCTTTTCGGTGTACAGTTCCATCCGGAATCCATCATGACGCCGTTGGGGCCGGCGCTTATCAAAAACTTCATTGAACACGTCTCATGAAAGATATTCTCAACCAGTTGTTTGAGCATCAGCATCTCGACCGGGCACAGGCTACGGAAATCCTGATCAATATTGCGCAGGGGGGGTATGCCCCGGCCCAGGTTGCTGCCTTTGTCACCGTGTACCTCATGCGCAGTGTGACAGTCGAAGAACTGGCAGGTTTCAGGGACGCGTTGCTTCAGCTTTGCACCCCGGTCGAGCTTGACGGACGCACCTCCATTGATCTCTGCGGGACCGGTGGTGACGGGAAGAATACCTTCAATATCTCCACCTGCGCATCCTTCGTGGTGGCCGGTGCGGGTATACCCGTCACCAAACACGGCAACTACGGCGTATCATCGATCTGCGGATCGTCCAATGTTATGGATCATCTGGGGTATCGTTTCCCGACGAGCCAGGAAGAGGTACTGCGCCAGCTCGACAAGTTCAATTTTGTGTTTTTGCACGCCCCGCTCTTTCATCCCGCGCTCAAGGCCGTCTCCGGGATACGCAAAGAATTGGGAGTCAAAACATTCTTCAACATGCTCGGTCCGCTGGTCAATCCGGCGCAGCCGCCATGCCAGCTGGTCGGGGTGTTCAACCTGCGCCTCGCCCGCCTGTATCAGCACATTTTTGAAGAGACCGACCGGTCATATCGCATCGTGCACTCACTCGACGGGTATGACGAAGTCTCTTTGACGGCGCCCTGCAAGGTGATCAGTCAGTCGGGG
>JAWWBX010000321.1:0-5142 GCA_033720735.1 Saprospiraceae bacterium | reverse complement strand
AGCGCCACTGTTTCCTGCTGTGGCCGTCGGCAGCGGATTGACGGTCGCCACCGTGGTACAGGTGCTCGTACAGCCATTGGCATCAGTCACGGTCACCGTAAAGATCTCTCCGTCAGCAACGTTCGTCGCTGTGGTCACCATCGCTGAAGGATCGGCGATCACGGCAGCACCGTTGCTCGTCCAGCTCCACGATACGGCATCGCCACCCGTTTCTTCGATCGTCAGGGATTCACCTGCGCAGATCGGTCCGCTGTTGGTAGTGGCGCAACCGGGCAGGTCATTGACAACGGCTACCACCGTGCAGGTACTGGTGCACCCGTTCGCATCGGTCACTGTCACCGTAAAGGTCTCGCCATGTGTCACACCGGTGGCGGTGGCAGTGGCCATATTGGCATCCATAATGGTTGCGCCTCCGTCAGACGACCAGCTCCAACCAGTGGCATCACCACCCGTTTCCATCAATGTCAGTGTCCCCTCGTCACAGATCGCGCCGCCCGTGCTGGCAGAACACGCTGGCAGGGCATTGACGGTTGCCGTTGTTGTGGCTGTACTGGTGCATCCGTTGACATCGGTAACCGTCACGGTAAAGATCTCACCATTGGCTACGCCAGTGGCTTGCGGATTTTGATCGTTGATATTGTTGATAGCGGCGGTTCCATCGCTCGACCAGCTCCAGGCAACCGCATCACCTCCCGTTTCGGTGAGGTCCAGGGTCTCTCCATCACAGATCGCACCGCTGTTGCCGGCGGTCGCCATTGGCAAGGCATTGACAACCGCGACGGTCGTACAGGTGCTCATACAGCCATCGATATCGGTCACGGTGACCGTGAAGATCTCCCCGTCCGAGACATTCGTGGCTGTGGTTACCATGGCCGAAGGGTCGGCGATAACAGCACTACCGCTGCTCGCCCAGCTCCAGGAAACCGCATCACCACCTGTTTCTTCGATCGTCAGGGTCTCGCCGTCACAGATCGGTCCCGAATTTGTCGCAGCACAGCCCGGCAGCTCACGCACGGTAGCCACTGTCGTACACACACTGGTGCAGCCATTGGCATCGGTGATCGTCACCGTAAACGTTTCACCATCCACGACCCCGGTCACTGTCGGGTTTTGGGCGTTAGGGTCGCTGAAGACCCCACCATTGGTGGTACTCCACGACCAAGCGACGGCATCACCACCGGTTTCCATCAATTGGAGTGCATCCCCCTCACAGATCGGACTGTTGGTGGAGGCCTGGCACGCCGGATCTACAAAGAGAACCGTGATGCATGCACTCGTGTCGCGACATGTATCATAATCGCAACCACCAGGAGCCGAAGAAATGAGGCGGTAGAACATGGTATCACTGATCGCGCCAGGTACGAAGAATGTGTCAGTGGCGCCTGCGATGTCGGTAAACGGACCCGTGCAGCTCCCGGCGCTTTCCTGCCACTGGAAGGTCAGCCCGGTGGGGCTCGCAGCACCTGCGGCAAACAGGGTATCTGCCTCACTACCCGCACAGACCAACTGGTCGGCGGACATGGTCGGGCTCGTGATGGTCGTGAAATCAATGTTGAGGGTAATGGTAAAGGCACCGCAGAGTCCTCCTGCCGACGTCAATGTGAAGGTTCCGCACCCGCTGATATCGTCAATGCGTACCGAGAAGTCACAGGTATTAAAGGTAACGCCGGAATTGCCACCGTCTGCCGTCCACGTACCTTCGCAGACCGGGCCGTCGCATGCGATGAGATCCTGGAGGAAGAAGGAGTCGTTAACGGCAATGTTACAGAGCGTGGTGTCGATCGTTACGGAAGGACTTGAAGGACAACATTCCGTCGCAATGGTTAATGCCACACCGGAACCGTCCAGATTCGGAGGCAAGGCCACTCCATCGTAGGACATGGTGCCCGTTGTGTCAATCCTCGCGATACAATCGTCCATTTGCTGGGAGGTCACGTACAGGTATCCGGTGGACTGGCTGAAGACGATGCCGATCGCCGCAAAGAAGCCGACGCCATCTGCCGCCCCATCCGAAATAAACCCGATCTCGTTTCCACTAAAGTCATACTTGTAGATCGTGCTGGCACCGCCGGCGGCCGTCTCCACGATGTAGATGAAATTACCGTCCGTAGTGATCCCAAAAAGGTTGCCGGATGACAGGTCCGAGTTGGCTTCCGTAAAGATCGGAGCAAACCCGTCGCCATTCGCAAAATTGGTCTCTGTCGGTTGAAAGTACCAGACAGCATTGCCGCCAGGCAGGCCGATGTCAGCTGTGGCCAGCACATATCCATTGTCCAGGACCTGAAACCCCCAGTCCACCTGACCGGCAACTGACGCTCCAAGCCCGGTCAAACCTACGGCCCCGACCAGCGACCCGTCGCACAGGCGATACGCGTGGATACTGTCACCCGCATCGGGGCTGACAAAATCAAATTCGATCGTGTTGATCAGCAACAAATCTCCCAACACGCCGAGGTTATAGCCACGGTCATTGACCACAAATGATGCCTCAGGATCCAGTGTACCATCGCAAGTCAGCCGGCGTGTATCACCACTGAACTGATCCTCACCGGCATAGATGTACCCGTTTCGGTCCTGGGCCACGCCCGACACCAGTGTGATATCAGATGGCGCCACAAACCATGGACTCCCGATCTCCGTCAGAGAACCATCCGCCTCGATACGGTATTTGCCAATGGTGTCCAGGCCGCCGCCTGGCTGCTGATCTGCCAGGTAGATGTAGTCGGTGCAATCACACAACTGGGCAGTACCTTCCTGGGGTGTGATCACGAAACAGATGATCAGGGCTAGCAGTACACGTACCGGTTGGTGGAATGAGAATGGTACGCGGGGTTTAAGACTCGTAGATACGTTTCGCATGTGTCAATTGCTTCATCGCATCTCATCTACATGCCGGATGTGACCGGCCAGATGAGACGTCTTGGTGTTCATCATTACTGGTAGAGCGGGCCGACCATAAACAGGGCTGACCGGTCAACACTATAGGTTGATCCGGCCTCCATTCGATCCGCACCTGCTGAGGAAATGTCATTTCTGTGATTTCCTGCTCGATATATATTGCTTACTGTTACCTGTACTCTGCTGTTCCCATCACAGTTATATGTGATACTCTTTCATCAGGTGATACCAAAAATGGTGCCAAGGGCCTTCGGTCACGCGAAGGTTCCGGTTCTGATGATCCAGCCTTGATTCAAGTGTAAGTCGTGGCGTAATTGCCCCTTGCGGGCGAGGAATTCAACCGGAAAAGTAAGACGAACGGGGCAAAATGCCCAGTCGCGCACAGATATCATATTAACATATATTTATATGTCATATAAGTTGATCATCAGGAATTTGGAGCAAATATCAGCTGATCGGACCCGTCAGTCATCCCGAATGCACCGATGACATTCGGCAGGCATTGATCCAAAATGGTCTACATTTAGTTCAATCAAAGACTTCTGTGATGTACATCCTTACCTTATCACCTTACCGGGCCTGCCTGTGGTTGCTGGCTCTGGCCTGCTGTGTCGTATCTGCGTGTTCGACTCAACAGACAGCCGAACTGATCATCTTCAACGCAAACATTTACACCGTTGACCCGTTACAACCTGATGCTCAGGCCATTGCGATCGCTGACGGACGTGTCCTGGCGCTTGGTGATGACAGTGAGATCCTGGCGTTGCAGGATGCGGGCACGGAGGTCATTGATGCCGGAGGCAACTTCGTCATGACCGGGTTTATCGAAGGGCACGGTCATTTTACGGGACTGGGCAGCAGCCTGCAGAATCTGAACTTCCTCACCACCAAGACATGGCAGGATATCGTGGCCGCTGTGGCGGAGAAAGCGGCAGAGGCTGACCCGGGCGAATGGATCATCGGTCGCGGCTGGCACCAGGAAAAATGGGTCGACACACTGGCCCGCAGCGTGCTGGGTTATCCCTATCACAATGCCTTGAGTGCCGTTTCGCCGGACAACCCGGTCATGCTGAGCCATGCGAGCGGTCACGGCCTGATGGCCAACGCCAAAGCCATGGAGATCGCCGGGGTCACCACTGAAACCCCAAATCCGTCAGGCGGTAATATCGTGCGGGATGAGAATGGTGAGGCCATCGGTGTGTTTGAGGAAAATGCCATGTCGATCATCCGCGAGGCATACCGGCAGTACACGGCGACCCTCTCAGAGGAGGAACTCACCCAACAGTGGTATGAAGGCATCGCACTTGCTGAAGAAGAGTGCCTGCGCAAAGGCGTCACCTCCTTCCAGGATGCAGGTTCCAGCATTCACACCATGGAACGTCTCGAAGAACTGGCAGAAAATGGCGAACTGGATGTCCGCCTCTATGCAATGATCCGTCATGAATACGAATATCTGAAGGACCGGCTCGACGGGTACCCGGTAGTAGATGCGGGCGACGGCTTTTTTACCTGCCGGGCCGTCAAACTGACGATTGACGGCGCTCTCGGCTCATATGGGGCATGGTTGCTCGAGGATTACGACGACAATCCTGACTTCTATGGCCAGAATGTGAATTCGATCGAAGAAATGCAGAATCTGGCAGAGCTGTGTATCGAAAATGAGATGCAGTTCTGTACACACGCCATTGGTGACCGGGCCAACCGTGAGGCTCTCGACGTATATCAGGCCACCTTCACAGATCATCCGGACAAGAGCGACCTGCGCTGGCGGATCGAGCATGCACAACATCTTGCCGTGGAGGACATTCCACGTTTTGGAGAACTCGGTGTGATAGCCTCCATGCAGGGTATCCATTGTACATCGGATGCACCCTTCGTTGTCAAGCGCCTGGGCGAACAGCGTGCACGCGAGGGGGCCTATGCCTGGCGCTCCCTGCTCGCGAGTGGCGCGGTGGTGACCAACGGCACCGATGCACCAGTGGAGGATGTTGATCCGATCGCCTCGTATTATGCGACCGTCACCCGCAAGCGTGCGGACACTGGCATGGAGTTCTTCCCGGAGCAGCGGATGACGCGCGAGGAAGCCATTTACTCCTACACGATGGCCAATGCATTTGCGGCTTTTGAGGAAGATCAGAAGGGCTCCCTGGAAACCGGCAAATATGGCGACCTGGTGATCCTGTCCAATGACCTGATCAATTGCTCGGATGAGGAAATTCTAGAGACACAGGTATTATTGACCGT
>JAWWBX010000320.1:0-5164 GCA_033720735.1 Saprospiraceae bacterium | reverse complement strand
CACACCTGGAGAGCAATCTGCTCCGCTCCCTTTTCGCGTACAAGCACCACACTGTCCTGTGCACAGTGCGGCACATCGCCAAAGCGGTAGAGCACCCTGCGTGCGACACGCTGCGACAGATCATCCAGGTGTGGTTGACCGGCATGGACAAAGGCGACTCCCCCATTCGCCGCCAGGGCGTCAAAGAGCTCCGCCTTGCCGCGTTTGATCCCTTCGATACCGCCAAACCCTTCCAGATGTGCCTGACCGATATTGGTGATCACCCCGTGGGTCGGCCGGGCCATGCTGCACAGGCTCCGGATCTCACCGACATGATTCGCGCCCATTTCGATCACTGCCACCTCGACCGTGTCGTCGATGGCCAGCAATGAGAGCGGCACCCCGATGTGATTGTTGAGGTTGCCCCGCGTGGCAAAGGTCTGGTACCGGCCCGAGAGGACACGGTGCAGCAGTTCTTTGGTCGTGGTCTTGCCATTGGAGCCGGTGATCCCGATCACCGGAATATCCAGCTGTGCCCGATGATACCGGGCGAGCGCCTGCAGCGCCGACAACGGATCCTCCACGTGGATAAACGCGGAACCTGTGAGCCCGGGGTCTGACACGACCGCCGCGACGGCTCCCCGGGCGATCGCCTGGCCGGCAAAGGCGTTGCCGTCAAAGTTGGGACCGGACAGGGCAAAGAAGATACCTCCCGGTTCCATGTGCCGGGTGTCGGTGGTGACCCGGGGATGGGCCCGGTACAAGCTGTAGAGGTGGTTGATGTCCGGATACACGGGAGCCATAATAAAAAAATCCCCGCATCGGTGACACGGGGACTTTTCTCCTTCTTATCTGCTTTTCAATTCTTACTTGTACCTGCGCTTGACGTTCTTCTTCTTCTGATTCCCGAATTCAAGACCACCGGTCCAGGAATCCGTGGAAGCGCCTCCGGTCCGCGTCATGGCACAACGGAAGCCGACCTTGTTTGACGACTGGTCGCGATCCATAAACCTGCGAGTGCCCGGAGAGAGCCAGAACAAGCGGTCTGCCCACGAACCTCCCTTGATCACGCGTGAATCATCGCTGATCAGGGTATGCTCGCCGTAATCGTAGGTCACAAAACTGATCGAGTCGCCGTCGAGGTAGTCTACGGCTGAACCCACCTGGTAGTTGGTCCGCTCGGCAGCTTCTTCATCCGTCACAATGCGGTAGCGGAGATGTCCCAGACTGTCTTTCTCGACCGGCTTGCCATTCTCATCAAGGACTTTTGTCTTGAAGACATTACCCCGAAACGGGTTGAGGTCGTGCGTTTCGACGTCGCGCAGGGTCACACTTGTCATCGGGCGATATACGTCAGCTGTCCATTCGCTCACGTTGCCGGCCATATTGTAGAGGCCGAAATCGTTGGGCATGAAAGAACGTACCGGCGCCGGGATGGGGGCATTATCGTTGAGATGCCCTGCGATACCCATGTAGTCCCCGCGGCTGCGTTTGAAGTTGGCCAGCAGGCTTCCCTGGTACTTGTCGCGCTTTTTGTAGCGCGCCGTATTGTCGTTCCACGCGTAGAGCCTGCGGTCGGTGATCAGTTCGTCTTTCTCAGAAACAATGTTGCCGATCAGTGCCAGCGCGGCATATTCCCACTCGGCCTCGGTCGGCAGGCGATACTCGGGAAGCAGGATGCCGTCCTCAAAGCGCACCTGGCGCTCACCGCCGGTCATCTTGTCTTCCAGGTTCTTGGCAACGCTGCCCTGATACTGACCTGCGAGATACGCTTCGGTATCAAACTGATCGGAATCTTTTTGCTGGGTGTTGGGATTGAGAATGCCCCGTTCGATGAGGATCATCTCATTGACCCGGTTGGTCCGCCATTTGGTGTACTTGTTGGCCTGATCCCAGCTGACACCCACGACGGGATAGTCATCGTAGCCCGGATGCCGGAAGTACGTCTCGACAAACGGCTCGTTGAATGCCAGTTCTTCGCGCCAGACGAGGGTGTCAGGCAGAATGCTGAGCACCTCTTGCGGATAGCTTTCGCCATACACGCGCTTGGTCCAGTGCAGGAACTCGCGGTAGTCGATATTGGAGACTTCCGTTTCGTCCATGTAGAAGGAGGCGACGGTCACCCGGCGGGGGATGTTGTTCCACTCATAGGTGACGTCTTCTTCCGTCTGTCCCATGCTGAAGGTTCCCCCTTCGATCGGGACGAGATTCGGGCCAGTGGCCTGCCCTTCGTAATCGAGGCGCTCGAAGCCGCCCCACTCCTGGTCGTTGTACTTCCATCCGGTGGTCGACGAACGCTCTGACTGCTTACACGCGGTACCCAGGAGAAGCCCGAGGGCACCGATAAACAGCAACAAAATCTTATTCATTTTACTGACCCTTTTTCAAAAGACCCACAAATATAGTGTTTTGTCAACACTGACAAACTTTTATAAACGCCTGTATTTCAACGAAAGATGCCGAAGCAGTCATTGTAGATCGACTCGCGCCGTCCATCGTCCAGATTGACGACGATGCCCACCTCATGAGCACCTCCGGATCGCAATGACAGTGAGGAGATTGTCGCATCGTAGCTGTACGTGATCCTGATCTTTTGTGATCTGAACCCGAAGGAACCGATCACTGCATCCGGATTCTTGTTTGCATGTCGATACCACACACCGCCATAGAAATCACCAAATCCCAAAAACGTGCCAACATTGAGCTGCCTGCTGGCCCCTTGGCCGACAAACATGATGCCCGGAGATATGAACGGCGACCAAAACCGATTATTGCCTATGGTAATCGGAATTTCACTCCCGGCATGCACGCTCCAGCGGATCGGCAATCCTCCCTGCAGGTTGGTGTTGACATCTGTGAAGCTCTGGCTGGGCGTATTCAGGTGCTTGAGCGCCACGCCGAAGTAGAAGCTGCGGTTGTAAAGCACCCCTCCGGTGGCCAGGTCCAGATAGCTGATCCTCAGATTTTCCGGGATATCCTCCGTGCTTGGGAACGGCGTACCTCCGGGACTGACCGGCCCGAGGACCTCGTCGATCTGATCGAGGAAGACCAGCTTGTTCCAGTCGAGGCGTGTCTGGACTACGCCGACTTCAATCCCCCACTTGATCCGCCAGTCGTAATTGATGCGGATATTGTACGAATAGGCACCCCCGATCTTGGTGGTCTTGAGGATGCCATCCCCGGCATCGTCGGCCAGGATGTACAGGCCAATCCCGCTGTTGATCGGTTCAAAGAACTGGTCGTAGGACACGGAGTAGGTCTGGTATGCGTTGTTGAAATTCGGCCACTGGTTGCGGTAATTGATGGCAAAATTGGGTGCGTAGGTAATGCCCGCCAGACCAGGGTTGAGCAAGAGCGGTGCCGAATAGAACTGGCTGAGAACGGGGTCCTGGCCCCGTGCCTGCTGCGGAATGGTGGTGGTGAGGAGCGCCAGTCCGCATGTCGCCAACGCGACTCTGATCGCTGATATCAGCTTCATCTGTGACCAAGATATGACAAAGGCATCTGAATGTCTTTTCACCATCAGGCCAACTGTCATGAAAACGCTAATTTGCCTCGCAATAGCCCGGGCCTCTTAACGTTTCAATAACAGTTTTCCGATCGCAACATTCGCCCAGATGAAACGAACCATACGCGGGATCAGTATTTTCTCATTGCTTTGCGCGCTGTCATGGCCGGCCAACAGCCAACTGCAGTTTCCGGCTGAGTCGGTCCTGGCCAGTGGAACGTGGCACCGGATTGCGGTCGCCGAGGCAGGGGTCTACAAGATCGACCATGCCTTTATCACCGGGCAGCTGGGGCTCAGTCCGGCCAGTGTCGACGCCCGGCAAATCCGGATCTACGGCAATCGCGGTGGTGCCTTGCCCCAAAAGATCGACTCCAACCTGACGACCGATCTCCAGGAGATCCACGCGTGGCGGTCCGGCCTTGATGACGGGACCTTCAACCAGGGCGATTTCATCCTTTTTTATGCTGAAGGCCCGGACCGGTGGTACCTCAATGATAACGACCGGTACTTTATGGTGCGCAACATCTATGATCAGCGCAATCACTATTTCATCCGGATTGGCGGGGGCAATGCCGCGACCATCGCTACCGAACCATCGCTGCCACAAGCCGATCTGGAGGTCAGCACGTCAGATGAAAGAGTTCGCCGTGAGATAGACAGGGTCAATCTGCTGGGCAAGTTTCAGCCGCCCGGATCAGGCAAGAGGTGGTTTGGCGATGAATTCTCCGCGACCCGCGAAAAGACGTATACCCTCGAAGTGCCAGATGTCGTGACCGGGAGCGAAGTTCGCCTCGAGGTGGATTTTGCCGGTCGGAGCGGCGTACAGTCCAACGTGTACGCCGATGCCGGTGGTCAGGTCTTCTCGCAATTTATCAGCCATGTCAATCTCGGCAACGTCGAAGATGACTATGCCCGCATCGGTCGCATTTCTGGTGCTTACCTCGCCGCTGGTGATGCCCAGTCGATCACCATCCGCTACCCTGCCGTCGCCGGGTCGACCAGTTCGGGCTGGCTCGATTTCATTCAGGTGGAAGCACCGCGGCAGCTCATCTTCCGCGCCCCGTCGGTGACCTTCCGGAACATTGAATCACAATACCATACGTCGGCACGCTATACGATCAGTAATGCAGGTGCAGGAACTGTCGTCTGGGATATCACCGATCCCCTCACTCCGGTACAGCGGCTCACCGGCAGCGGCGGCAACACGATCAGTTTCGCCGCCCTGACCGGGGCACGGGTACGCGAGTACCTGGCATTCAACCCGAACGGCAACTTTGCACGGCCGGAATACGTGGACCAGGTGCCCAATCAGAACCTCCATGGCATCACGGGCGCTGATCTGGTGATCATCTATCATCCCGATTTTGAAGAAGCAGCGATGCGGCTGGCGGAGCACCGCCGCACACACAGCGGCTACCGGGTTCAGGCAGTGCCGATCCAGCAGGTGTACAATGAGTTTTCGGGTGGCAGCGTCGATGCCACTGCGATCCGCAACCTGGCGGTCATGCTCAAGAACCGGGATCCTGAGTTCCGTTTCTTGCTGTTGTTTGGCGACGGCACCTACGACATGCGTCACCTCAATCAGGACATCGAGAATGACAACTACATTCCGGTGTACGAAACCAATGAATCCCTCGATCCGATCCGCTCCTTCCCCTCCGACGATTACTTCGCCCT
>JAWWBX010000319.1:0-5171 GCA_033720735.1 Saprospiraceae bacterium | reverse complement strand
GTTGGTGGTCCCGCACGCATCGGAGAAGCCGTTCCAGAAGACGCTGCTCGGAAACGCACCGGTGGAGGTGCCGTCCTTCTGGAAAACGGTCGTGACCAGGTTGATCATCTGCACGTAGTGGTTCGGGCCGACGTCGCCCTCGGTGTCGGGCGGCACGATGCGCACGCCCAAGACGGCCGAGTTGTCGTCGTCGGAGACGCCTTCGGCTCATCCGGCTACCTGATGGGCAAGGATTCACTCAATCGCGCGTATTCGATTTTTAATGCGAATGATAACTATGTCTATTTCGGGACGGTGAACGGAGGCACTGAACATGAAAATACACTCGTTCTGCGTGACGGGAATGTAGGTATCGGTGCAACCGACCCGGGCGAGAACCTTGTCGTGGGGGTGGATATCGGTTCCTTTAGTGGCTCGCGAATCACCATCGCAGATACGACAGGCTTTCCCGGACTGAACATCGGAGAATCCAATAACGACCGCGCTTTCCAGTTGTTCAACCGAACCAACAGCTACCTGTACTTCGGCACACTCAATGGCGGTGTGATTTACAATAACACACTCGTTCTGCGCGATGGAGAAGTGGGTATCGGGACCTCAAGTCCGAGTTACAAGCTGGACGTCAACGGTGATATCAACGCGCAGGGGGCAGTGCGCTGCAACGGGACCAACATCTGCTCCGACCTCCGGTACAAACATTCGATCGTTCCAATTGAAAATGCATTGGACAAGCTGCAGTCCATTAATGGGGTGTACTACAACTGGGATACAGACCAGTTTCCCGACAAGAATTTCAAAGTAGCCCGCGATGTCGGAGTAATCGCGCAGGAGATGGAGTCCGTTTTCCCGGAGCTGATTTCTGAGGACGACGAGGGGTATAAAGCAGTAGACTATGCGAAATTCAGCGCGGTCCTGCTCGAGGCGGTCAAGGAACAACAGCAGCAGATCAGCACGCTGCAATCACAGATCAACGACCTGCAGAAAGTTCTTCAATCTGATCCGCCGGGCTCAGAATAGTCATAGCAGACTGCTAACTCAGACGCATTGTTCAGGTAACCGTCGCATCATGATCAGACGTACAGGCATCTGTTTACTCATTCTGCCATGCACAATTATGGCCCACCTCGAGGCGCAGTCGGTGAGCATCAATACCGACGCAACCGATGCTCATCCGGGTGCCATCCTTGATGTGTAGAGTGATTCAAAAGGATTTCTGGGGCCAAGAATGACAACGGCACAACGCGAGGCAATCAGTACTCCTGCCGAGGGCCTACTGCCTGGCCGCAGGTCTGCACTCCTGAAGAGCTGGACCACGTGCGTGCCGCCTTCGCGTATATCACGGAAGGGTGCGTGAGACCTCGGCGGTTTACCGGGAGGCCTACCTCAGAAACTAAGCGTCTGACACACGATCCAACCATCCCGGAATGCTGATACGGAGAAATCAGCACTTGACAAGGGCAGCCCTACCGTACGCCAATTCCAGTTTCAGCGACCCCGCGCCAGGGCTACTTTGCTGGTACAACACAGCATATGGCGCACAATCGCTTTTGTCTCTTTCTGCTGCTGATGGGCCTGTCGGTGCTTGGACACGCTGCCACCTGCACCTGGCTGGGTGGCTCCGGCAACTGGAACAACACAGCCAACTGGGATTGTGGCCTTGTTCCCGGGCCAGGAGACACTGCGATCATCAATACGGGTACGATTACACTGGATCTGACAACCAGTGTTTCAGTGCTCCACTTTAACGATGGCTCTGTCACCGGTGCGAATACGCTCACAATCACGGACTCCCTGTCCTGGCTGGATGGATCGCTGGCCTCAGGACTCGAATTGGTGATCGGCATGACTGCCGGAGCACATCTCGGATCCCCGGCGCAAAAGTCAATGTCGACCGGAGTGCGCCTTATCAACCACGGGGTGATCTATCACCAGGGGGGCAACCTCAGCATCTCCTCGAATGATACGTTGAGGATCAGCGCTACCGGCACCTATTTCTATGCCGGCGGGAATTTGATCGGAGGGGCATCCGAAGTCATTGTCAACGACGGCTTGTTTGAGGTGAGTTTTGACGCGACGCTTTCTACCTCCGTCTTGCAGTTTATCAACAACGGTACCTTTCGCAAGACGGGCGGTAACGGCACGCTCAACATCAATTGCATTTTCACACAGAACGGCATATTTGAGGTCCCCTCCTGCGAACAGGTGATCTTTGACGATCTCATCCTGGCGAATGGGTCCGTCAATGAGTTTGATACGGCGGTGGTCTTCTTCGATGACAATACGACCCTGGACTCCTTTGCTACGATCACGGGTGGCGACCGGTATCGGTTTGTCGGGGGCACCGTGAACATCAATGCCGTTCTGCCGCCCAACAAGTATCTGAGCCTGGAAACCGGTGCGGTCTATTTCAACCGGGACTATGCCTCCACAGATACGTTCGACCAGATCGGCAGTATTGTCAGGGGAGCCGGCACCCTGACCGTCAATGGCGTCTATTTATGGAAAGACGACCCGATCGAAACGCGGGTCCTTGTCAGTAGTGGCGGCCAAATGCGGTTGCTCACCGGCAACGGGAAGAACCTGTCATCTGGCGGACGCCTGGACATTGCGGGGGAATTGTACCATGAGTCAGGGACTCTGAGTTTTAGCAGCAATGACACCATCCACATCGCCCCGGGGGCGTCCTATTTCTACCAGGGTGGTTTCATTATCGGAGGATCGAATGAAGTCATTGTCAATGACGGCTTGTTCGAAATGACTTTTGATGGAGCTCTGTCGAACGGCCTCATGCAATTCATCAACAACGGGACATTTCGAAAAACGGGTGGAAGTGGCACACTGGATTTGAACTGCCAGTTGCAGCAAAACGGTGTATTCGAGACCCCATCGTGCGAGCTGGTTATTTTCGACAACGTGGTCTTGTCTGATGGTTCTGTGAACGAATTTGATACGGCGGTGGTGCTTTTCGACGATCCGGCGACACTCGATTCTTTCGCAGTCATCACGGGTGGGGAACGGTATCGCTTTGATGGTACCAGTGTAACGATCAATGCTGTCCTGCCTCCAAACAAATACCTGAGCCTGGAATCAGGTACGGTCACCTTTAACCGGAATTACGCCTCAACAGATACGTTCGATCAAATCGCAAGTGCTATTGATGGCATAGGTACGTTGACCGTCGACGGTCAGTACCTCTGGAAGGATAATGCGATCAGAGCGCAGGTAGATATTGGGCCCGCTGGTCAAATGCATCTCCTGAGTTCAAATGGCAAAACCCTGTCGTCAAGCGGGCGGCTCAATGTATACGGCAGCCTTCATCACGCCAATGGAACGCTGAGTTTGTCGAACAATGATACCCTGCACATCATGCCGGGTGGGTCGTATTCCTTCAACGGAGGGCAGATCGTGGGCGGACTTCAGGAGGTGATTTTGAATGACGGCCTGTTTGATATTGCCTTTGATGCCACCATCTCGTCTGGGAACATGCAGTTTATCAACAACGGAACCTTGCAAAAATCCGCCGGCACCGGCACGTTGAACCTTGATTGCATCCTGACCCAGAACGGGACCCTGACCACGCAGCATTGTGAAATGGTGATCCTGGACAATGTGCTCCTCGCCGCCGGATCGATCACCGACTTTGACACCGCCATTGTGCTGTTTGACGACCCGGCCACGCTCGATTCGTTTGCGACGATCACAGGTGGGGACAGGTATCGGTTTGACGGCACGACCATCACCATTGACGCCATGATACCCCAGGATAGGTACCTGAGCCTTGAGACCGGCACCGTACTGTTCAACCGGGATTTCACCTTTACGGATACCGTCGACCAGATCAGCAGTTTCGTTGCCGGCAGTGGCTCGGTTACCGTGGCAGGCGTTTACCTGTGGAAAGATGACCCGATTTCCACGACGGTGATCGTGAGTCCAACCGGACAAATCTGGCTGATGACCAACCAGGGCAAGTCTCTTTCGTCAGGCGGAAAGTTGCGGATTGCAGGTGTGGCGCATCATCTGGCTGGCACATTGAGCTTCTTCAGCAACGATACGATCCATATTGAAGCAGGGGGTGTCTATCACTTTAACGGAGGGCAGATCGTGGGCGGACTTCAGGAGGTGATTTTGAATGACGGCCTGTTTGATGTTGCCTTTGATGCTACCATCTCATCGGGTGATATGCAGTTCATCAACAACGGGATCTTGGAGAAGTCTGCTGGATCGGGTACGTTGAACCTGGATTGCACGGTGACCCAGAACGGTACGCTGACCACCCAGCATTGTGAAATGGTGATCCTTGACAATGTGCTGCTGGCCGCTGGCTCGACCACCGACTTTGACACCGCCATCGTCCTGTTTGACGACCCGGCCACACTCGATTCACTCGCGACGATCACAGGTGGAGACAGGTATCGCTTTGACGGCACGACCGTCACGATTGACGCCGTGATACCCCAGGATAAGTACCTGAGCCTTGAGACCGGCACCGTACTGTTCAACCGGGATTTCACCTTTACGGATACCCTCGACCAGATCGGCAGTACCGTTGGTGGCAATGGCTCGGTCACCGTGGCAGGCGTTTATCTGTGGAAAGATGATCCAATTACCACAACGATCAACGTAAGTCCGACCGGGGAGATCTGGCTGATGACCAGCCAAACCAAGTCAATTTCGTCAGGCGGCAAGTTGAGTATTGCGGGAGAGGCGTATCATTTGGCCGGCTCTCTAAGCTTTATCAGCAATGATACGGTGCACGTTGAACCAGGAGGGTCATATTTTCTGAAAGGTGGAAGCATCAATGGTGGTACCAATGAAGTGATCCTGAACGACGGTCTGTTCCAGGTTGAGTCTGATGTATTGATGTCCAGCAGCACGATGCAGTTTCTCAATCATGGAACCTTCAGTAATGCCCATGATGGGGTGACGGATGTCAATCTTCTGTTTGCCAACAACGGGATTGTCAACGGCCGGGGCACTGTCGATTTCTTCAACCTGGTAAACAATGGTGCGATGCATCCGGGTCTGTCGGTCGATACCCTGACCCTCTTGCCGGCATTCGACAATACCAACAGTACCCTGGAGATCGAAATCGAAAGCACCGATGGACCCGGCACCGGAAACGATCTGCTCTCGGTAGACGGCCCGGTAACACTCGCCGGCACCCTTGACGT
>JAWWBX010000318.1:0-5181 GCA_033720735.1 Saprospiraceae bacterium | reverse complement strand
GTACCTGCCCGGCACCACCGTCGAGGACAATTTGATGGACCTGGATCTGGAGGAGCAAATGGCATCATTTGCCGTGTCGCGGGCGGCCATGGTGAAGTTGCTCAATAGCTATTCGTCAAATGTCTGGGAACGCTCGGCAGAGCACCCGGAATACACACAGTATTCTCCCTATATCCTGCTGCGGCACACCCTGATGCACGACCATTTCCACATGTACCGGATCGAGGAACTGTGGCTGACGCGCGCGGAGATGCTCGCGGGCTAGATCACCGCCCCTGCTCCCGCACCTTGCTCGGCGAAAATCCAAACTGCTCGGTAAAGGTCCTGGTGAAATAATTCGGATCCCGGAACCCGACGTCGTAGGCGACCTCCGATACGTTGAGATGCCCGACACGGAGCAGGTCATAACCACGCAGGAGCCGGATGTGACGGATGAAATGCGAAGCCGACTTGCCTGTGAGTGCCTTGAGTTTGTTGTGCAACTGTGTACGGCTCAGACCGATCGCCCGGCAGAGCTGCAGGATACCGAAGTCCGCATCTCCCAGGTTGTCGACGACCGCCCGGTGTACACGGGCGACGAATGCGTCTTCCGGACTTGCCGAATCGTGGCGCGAAAGATCGGCTTCATTGGTCTCATAACGTTGCTGCATGACCCGCCGCAGGCGGATCAGGTTGCGCAGTTGGAGGCGCAGTTCCTCCTGGTTGAATGGCTTGGCCATGTACATGTCGGCGCCGTGCTCCAGGCCTTCAAGTTTCGATTCCACATCCGCCCTCCCGGTGAGCAGGATGATCGGGATATGGCTGGTGATGATGTCTTGCTTGAGCGTCTCGCACACGGCAAATCCATCCTTGCCGGGCATCATCACATCGCTTACGATCATGTCCGGGACCCACTCACGCGCCTTGCGAATGCCTTCATCGCCGTCCGTGGCAAACATCAAGTCGTAGTCGTCCTCCAGGCACGATTTCAGCAGCTGGAGAACGTCCGTATTGTCCTCGATCAGCAGCAACCGCGGCATTTCCTCAACTGTCGGGACCGTGAGGAGGGACAACTGCTCTTTGGGGATCTGCAGGTTGAAGAACGACGAAGCCCGCTCGTTGATCGAGGCCGGGTGGAATTCCACCGGATCGGTTTCGAGACCGTCCCTGATCGGGAAGTGCATGGTAAACTCCGTTCCCTGGTTGACCGCGCTTTCCACGTGGATCGTGCCGTCCATCAGTTCGGTAAGCTCTTTCACCAGTGACAGTCCGATGCCGGTGCCTTGGGTCGTCTGGAACGGATCTTCCTCTACCTGGTAGAAACGGGTGAAGATCTGCTCCAGATGATCGGCCGGGATACCTTTTCCACTGTCCTTTACCCGCACTTCCAGCAAATCCTGACCCTCACCAGGCAACCTGGCCGCGCTTACGATCACCTGGCCACCATCCGGGGTATACTTGATCGCGTTTGACAGGAGATTGGAGAGAATATTCAATGCCTTGTCCGGGTCGTAGTCCATGAAGATCTCTTTCTCACCTGGCCTGAACTCCAGGGAGATGTTCTTGGCCGCTGCGAAAGACGTGAACGAATCGGTGACGTAGCCCAGGTAAGGCACGATATTGCCATGGACCAGGGCTACGGACACACCTCCGGCTTCGAGTTTGCTCAGGTCAAGGATCTGGTTGACCAGGGTGAGGAGATTGGCCGCATGGCGCTTGATCATCTCGACGCCTTTCCTCAGCCACTGTCCGGGGTCCCGTGCAAGCTGCTCAGCCATCCCGGTGATGATCGTCAGAGGTGCACGGAACTCGTGTGTCAGATTGGCGTACATGCGTGATTTGAATCGTTCGAGTTCTTCGCTCCGCATTTTCTCAGCTTCAAGCTGTTTGCCATTGAGAAACACCTGCAAGCGCAGATTGAAATCAAATGAATGAAAGACCTGAGCGATGAGGGTAAATCCGAGTGCTTCGTAGATCGTCCTGACCGTCGCTCCGGCATACTGATCCCGGATAAAACGCGACCACTCGGGCAGGGGCGCCAGAATGATGGCGAGGATCATCGCGCAACTGATGGCGTTAAAGATCATGCGTTGCGCGTGTGTCATGGCCAGCACCCAATTCGCCACAAAGATGTAGCAGATGTAGAGGACCAGGCTCCCGTGCTCGTAATACTGGACCACACCGTTGGAGAACATGGCGAGAAAGATGATCCCCACCATGCTGTAGATCACCACACCCCGGTGTCTGGGATTTGCGATGATCTTCTTACGCCGCAGGGTGATATAGAGTGCCGCACCGAGGAACAGAAGAATACCGGCGATATGCACTACGAAATAGTACCAATAGATCTCGTATTCCGCAAAGAGACCCTGTTTCCACCTGATGCGATCAATGACCAGAAAGAGGCAATAGAAGATGAATGCGATCCAGGAGAGGATGATCTGCCGGTCAATGCTGGTGATATCCAGCTCAGCGATGAACTCCGACCTGAGTTCCCGGGGCACCTTGTGCCGGACTTGCAATGCCTTGAGGATGTTCATTTGGAACGGGGTGTGTATTAACAGGAGTTCTCTGTCTCGTGTGATGCACTTTTTGGGTGTGTTGGTGTTTGTGCAGTTATAAGATAAGCATATCGGTTGTTATGCGTCCGGCGAGGGGACCGCGAATGCAACCTGCAGTTTCAATTTGAAGCGAGGTGATTTCATGACCCTTTGATTTCGTGATGCTGAATGAAAGACTGACATCAACAAATTGCGGTCTCTACCGCAAAATGGGCTGCAGGTACGTTCATAAAGACTGGATCATTGTCATCGAGACCAGAGGTTTTCTGGACAATTGCGTGCGACCATCACCTTTTCCCGGATCGGCCTGCGTGCCCCCTCTTGCCGGTGCCGATCGACACGAAGTGAACGCGTAACGTGTTGATGTTCATTCTGTTGAAGGCTTGGTTGAACATCTGTCCAGATGGGGCGGTCGGCATGGAACATCGTTGCTGGGGTTCGGGACGTCAATCCATCATGGGGATGCCGGGATCGAACATCTTGAAGGTGCATCCGGGATCTTCCGGTGCGTGACGTCAAAAACCACAACTATGTATTTTTCAAGATGGATCGGGGGTCCGGCGCTCTGCGTTCTGCTGTTCGCATTCCTGACCGCCCCCGTGTTGTCTGCACAGGTCACGATCGAGGGTACTGTGCTCGACAAAGACGACAATTCACCGCTGATCGGCGCGACTGTGGCCATAGCGGGCACAACTTCCGGCGCGGTGACCGACGCATCCGGAAGGTTCACACTGCAAACTGACGCGGAGCCACCGCTGCGCATTGTGGTCAGCTACCTGGGATACGTGGCCTTCGATACGAGGATTGCAGGGAGTATGGGGGACCTGGTCATCCGGCTCAATCGGGATGTTCACGTCCTGCGCGAAGTCGAGGTGGTCGTCTCCCGGATCCCGGTATCCATACTGGAATCACCGTGGTCGGCAGAGGTACTCACGCCCGGCGATATCGAGAAGGTGCCCGCACCAGACTTCTATGACGGTATCGGGAATCTGAAGGGAGTCGCCATGCACACCAGCAGTATCGCATTTCCCGCAGTGATGACACGCGGCTTTGGCAAGCCCAACAACCGACGGTTTGTGCAACTGATCGACGGCATGGACAACTCGGCGCCACTGCTCAACTTCTCAGTGGGCAATGTGGTGGGTATCTCGGAGCTCGACCTGCTCAGTGCGGAACTCGTCCCGGGAACGGCCTCGGCGCTGTACGGTCCCAATGCCTTCAACGGGATATTGATGATGCGCAGCAAGAACCCGTTCGATTTTCAAGGCCTCAGCGCCCAGATCAAAGGAGGAATAATGTCTTCCGACGGGCTGGACGGTGGAGAGCCGCTGTACCAGGCGAGCATACGCTATGCCAAAAGCATCCTGAACGACCGGCTGGCGTTCAAGGTCAATGCCAGCTACGGGCGTTCGAGCGATTGGCGTGCGGATGATTATGCGGGAAGTGTGATCTCGGCAAACAACCCGGAACCTGTCCTTCCCGGCGCTCCGAACTTTGACGGCATGAACCTGTACGGTGACGAAACGCCGATCCAGGTGCCGATGGCTTTTATCGCTCCGCTGTTTCCCGACAGTCTGCAGCCATTTGTCGCCCAGTTGCCGGACCTGGACCTGCGGCGCACCGGGATCCCGGAGCATCAGCTGCTGGATAACCAACGGGCCGAGAGCCTCAAACTGGACGGCGCGATCCACTACCGGCTGACCGACAACCTGGAGGCGTCATACACATATCGCTTTGGCCGCGGATCGGCAGTGTATCAGGGTGGCGAGCGCTATGCTCTGCGGGATTTCACTTTCGATATGCAAAAGATCGAACTGATCGGGGAGCACCTGACCATGCGTGCCTACCTGACCCATACCGATGATGGTGATTCCTACAATCTCACTGCGTTGGGAGGCTTTGCCAACGAGGCCTTCAAGCCCTCTCAGCAGTGGGTGGGGGAGTACGCGGTACCTTACGTGATCACCCTGCTGTCGGGAGGCACGCTTGAGGCGGCACACGCCGCCGGAAGGGCCACCGCCGATGCCGGGATCCCGCAAGCCGGTTCACCTGAATTCGTCGCGACCACAGATGCCGTGCGCAGAGGACTCTTTCAGTCCGCCAGTCCGGGAGCCGGTTTCGTGGACGATTCGAAGCTGTATCATGTCGAAGCCACCTACAATTTTGCCGATGTGACCTCCGGGCTGGACCTGATGATCGGCGGCAATTTCAGGAAGTACGACTTGTTCTCTGACGGCACCGTGTTTAATGAAGACCCAATGGGGGAGGGAAGCAACGAACGGATCGGCAACCGCGAATTTGGTGTCTTCTTGCAGGCACACCGGCGACTGGCCGGAGATCGCCTGCGGCTGACCGGCTCTGTGCGCTACGACAAGAACGAGAACTTCGAGGGTCAGTTGAGCCCGCGGCTCGCGGCCGTCTACCTGGCCGGTCCGGAGCGCCAACATGCCTTCAGGGCATCGTTCCAGACGGGATTTCGCAATCCGAGCAACCAGGAGCAGTTCATCTACTTTCCGCTGCCCAGCGGGACGTTGCTGGGCGGGACGGAACAGAACGCAGGGAGCTATGGAGTCTACAATGGCGGTGCCTATTCCAACGCATCGTATTTGCAGTTCCTGGGAAGCCAGAATCCCGGCGACCT
>JAWWBX010000317.1:0-5203 GCA_033720735.1 Saprospiraceae bacterium | reverse complement strand
GATGCCGGCCTGATCCTGGTCAACCGATCTGACCATACGTTCTACGACGGTGCCGGGATCGTGACCCTGCACCCAATGGCCGATACGAAAGTGCAGCTGATGACCGGAGATGAGGTGGATCGGCTGGAGCTCACGTTTGAGGTACTGAATGCTGTGAAGGGCCCGCATCAGCATCCCCGACTCGTTCTTGACGTCATCGTACAGCAGTGACCTGATTCAGGCCGGCTGAATGTTCTGGTTGAGCCGGAAGAAATTCGTCGGATCCCACGTTGTTTTCAGGTTGCGGAGGCGATCCAGCACTTCGGGTTTATACGCGCCCCCCGCTACACGGTCGGCCTCATCGGCAGGCATGAAATTGACATAGACGCCGCCGGTGGCAAACGGTGCCGCATTCCGGTAAAAGGCACGCGCCCAGTTGACCCCCGCCTCATCTCCGGCAGGCGTTTCCCAGCGACCGTGTACATTGATGACATACTCAGCATCCCGTTGGGTGTACGCGGTGGCATCCATGGCCACGCGACCGTAAGCACCGCCCATCATCCCGATAAAGATCTCGCAGTGTGGTGAAGGGGCTTGCAACACCGTGTCGATGACGGTATCAAACAGCCCGTCGGCTAGCTCCGTGAAATTGTGCGATTTCCAGTAATTCCGCATCCCTGGTGTCAGCAGGGGGTCAAAGGCCTGCTGCCAGGCCGTGTAAGGCATCACGCCCAGGTGCTCACCGACAGGCGTCCCGAAGGCCCGGATCGGTGCCACCAGTTTTTCTCCTTCCTCCGCAGGCCCTGCACAAAAATTGGCGAAGACGACCACCTCAGTACCGTGTACCGACTCGGGCAGGAAGGGCAGCGGTGGTGCCTTTCTCAGCACCGCCCAGGTGTTGGCTTCCTCAGGTAAGGTGGGCGCGTACGCCCGGTATTGTTGCAATACCGATTTGGCTTGCGAGAAGGGGAACACGATGAGCCCGGCGAAGATCTCGGGGCCCACCGGATGCAGGGCAAACTCAAAAGAGGTGACAATGCCGAAGTTGCCGCCGCCTCCGCGAATCCCCCAAAAGAGGTCAGGGTTCTCGTCCACGCTGGCGCGGACCAGTTGCCCTTCTGCTGTCACAACGTCTGCCGAAAGGAGGTTGTCGACCGTGACGCCGTGCTTCCGGGTCAGCCAGCCAAAGCCACCTCCCAGGGTCAATCCGGCAATGCCTGTGGTCGAATTGATGCCGGTGGGAACGGCCAGGCCAAAGGCCTGTGTCTCATGGTCGACGTCTCCCAGCGTGGCACCGGGTTCGGCATGCGCACGCCGAGCACGCGGATCGACATGGACCGCATTCAACCCGGACAGGTCGATCATCAGGCCGCCTTCACAAACGGCATTCCCGGCGATATTATGACCGGCACCTTTGACGGCCGTCAGCAGATCAAACTCGCGGCCAAACCGCACGGCCAGCATCACATCGGCGACGCCGGCACATTCCACGATGAGAGCGGGACGCTTGTCGATCATGGCGTTCCAGATGGTCCGGGCCGTTTCGTAATCGTCATGCCCCGGCAGCAGCAACCTGCCACGCAGGCTGTCGGCAAAGGCATTGATCCGGTCCCCCGGGATGGAGACGGGTTCCTGGCGGGTGTTCAGAACGTTATGTGAACTCATGGTGATATGGTAGATAGGTTAGGTAATCATGATTGTTGCCATACGCACGCAGCACTTATCCCTGGTGTCGATCAATGGAATGAGGCAGGAGCTGGAGTGGCCAGGTGGGTGCTTTGCCCTCTGAGTGCAAGGGACCCCGGCTGATGGATCATTCGCTGCCTAATTTATCGAATAATCCGCTTTCCTGCACGCCCATTTTCAGCCGTATCCCGCAATCCGCGGTCGTGCACCGATTTGCATCAATCGTGCCGACCATAGCGCGCCAGCATCTCCTATTTCTGCTAGTCATGCGCATCATCCAAGTGCGACATGGAGAATTGGCTCTGAGACACCTGGAGTGCTTTTTTTGATGGCGGCAGGGCATTTCGGTGTCGACCTATCCATTGTCTGAATCTCCATGGCGACCTGGCAAGCCGGTGGTTTTGATGCCTAAAAAGTTGTGTAAAATCCCGCGACCTTTTTTAGCTTTGCGTCCCCTTGTGGTCCGGTCCGCCTACGCTTTCAGCTTCAGCGGACTAATGTGTTGCGAAGGTGACATCAGGGATCAAAAGCAGAGCGTCTCAGACGTTAAGTTGGAAACCATTGTGGTCCGGTCCTCCTACGCATGAAGCTTCGGAGGACAAGTGGATCAAGGAAAACTGTCTCAGGCACCTACGTTTGGGATATACAATGTGGTCCGGTAGTTCAGTCCACCTACGCCAAGGCTTCGGCGGACGAGAAAGGTCGGATCGGAGGATTTCCTGCAGATGGAAGTCCGGAGAAGGAAAAAAATTGTGGTCCGGTAGTTCAGTTGGTTAGAATGCCGGCCTGTCACGCCGGAGGTCGCGGGTTCGAGTCCCGTCCGGACCGCAAACAGAAAGAAGGCTCTTGCAAGTGCAAGGGCCTTTTGTTTTTGGCGTATGAACCATTACGTGTATATCATCGAAAGCGCGAGCTCCAATGTACTCTACAAGGGGTACTCGACCAATCCTATAAAGCGGTTGAATGAGCATAACGCTGGACAGAGTATATACACAAGTAAGCGGGGACCCTGGCAACTTGTGTTTGTAGCACAATTTGCATCGAAAGCGGAAGCAATGAGGTTTGAACGCATGCTGAAAAGACAGAATCATAGATATCTCAGGTGGCTCATTGATCAACCGACCAACCTCATGCGAAACTAGCCGGCCTGTCATCTCGGCTCAGCCGAGACGGGTTCGAGTCCCGTCCGGACCGCAGAAATCGAAAAGCTCTCACGCAGTGAGGGCTTTTTGTATTTCAAGGGACGACGGGACGAGGCATGTTCCGAACTCGGTGAGGAAAGTTTATCCCGACCGGAACCCGTTCATAAAGCGATACCATTCTTTCCTATTCACCCATTCTGGATTGTTTCCTGAAGTCATTATGGTTGGAGTGTCGGGGAGTCCCGCCTGCCTGACGAAGTCTTCAGGACGAAGACGGGTCCGGACCGCGTACGCCCGACAAATGCAAGTTGTGTTTGTTGGGCGTTGTTGATTCACATAAGCCGCCATACTATGTCCGACCCGCGATCTACAGGCTTCGGCGCGCCCCGACCGCCGCTGTGGTACAAGTATATTTTGGCATGTTCTGATCAACGGGAGCACACTACCCCCGATGCATCCGACAATACCCCTGATCATTCGACGCATCCGTCGAGGTCAGCAATGAACCTGTTGCCGGTGGCCACCTGAAACCCCGGCATCAGGATGACGCGTTCGCCCGCAGTAAAGCGGACATCCGTACCTGCGCCACCCGTCACGGTTGAGGTGGAGGTCACCTGGATGTCCGCGCTTTGGACCCATTGCCCTTTGAGCGGGTTGGTCACCAGGCTATTGACAGGGCACCCGGATGCCAGGAAGGTCTCCCAGACGCCACGGCCGAATGTGGAGGCGATGAGTTTATTGACGCTTTGCTGGACGACCAGTCCGCTGATGGGGACACGGGGCAGTCCGTTGTAGTATGGTGCCCATTCTGTGCCCGTCTCCGACTTGACAAAGACGCCGATCTCGGTCCCGGCATAGAAGCTGCCGTCTGCATCGATGGCCAGGCTGAAAACAGGCACGTTGGGAAGGTTGTAGGAGATGTTTTGCCACAGCGTCGCACCGCTATTTTCGGAGTAATACACCTTGCTTCCCGCAAAAAAGCCGCCCATTGAGAACGCGACTTTGTGGCACTGACCAGGATAGACTGCAATGTCGGTAATGATCTGCAGCTCGGATGGGAAGCCCGCTACGCCAGACCGGTCGAAGGATGAGGCACCACTGTCGAAGGACGTATAAAAACTCCCATTCGGATCATTCTGGAAGCCATTGGCACCCCCGGCAAAGTAAATCCGGGCGGCAACATCTTCACACGTTTCAATGGTCCAACTGGCAGAGCTTCCATCATTCAGGGTGGAGGTGCTATTCGTCGAAATGGTATATACGGTCAGGGCCGGGTCACCGAAGTAAAGTGTGTTGCCGTCGCCAGGCTTGTACCTGAGCGGCTTGAAGAAGCCCGGGCCGGTAGGTGCGCCCGTCCTGCTCGTGGTTGAATACGTATTGTAGATGAAGCAGGTGTCGTTGAGTGTGGCGGCGACGATGTCGGAATTGGTGGGATCGGTCACCACTTCGTAGCCATCGCCGCTATTGATGTGCTGGAAGTCACCACTAGTACCGGATACACGCATTTTGACCCCATTGTCCTGTAGTCCGATGGGGAGTCGACCGGTGCTCAGCAGCGAGCCATTAATGTGATAGATCTGGGAAGTGATGATCCCCTGGCTGATATTCGTCCAGGAGAAGCCACCGTTCACGGAAACGTAGATCCCACCGTCACTTGCGCAGTAGACCTTGTTATCGAGGAGGTTGTAGGCAAGGTCATGAATATCCGGGTGCACATAGTTGGTCGGCAGGGTGGACTGCTGCCCCCCAGTGGTTTCCCAGTACGGCGCAGTCACGGTCCAGTTTGCTGCCCCATTACCTGTTCTCCAGACCACCAGCCCCCCGGCAAGAATGGTGTTGCCGTTGTTCGGTGAAACCGCTATCGCGATATCGTAAGTACTCTGATCTGACGTTGAGCCCGGATTGCCCAGTACATTGAATGGTCCTGTATCGATGAGTGTAAACGTGTCAGCCGAACTCGCAGAGACATACAGGCCGCAATATTGATTAGGAGGCATTCCCGGACCGGCGAGCAGCCACACGTTGTCCGGTGCGGCAGGTGAGACAGCAATCTCTATCCGTCCGCCACAGAAATTGGGTGCCCGGAGCGGATCGGTTCCTGCCAGCAGGGTGGTGTCCCACGTGGTACCGGCATCCTGGGAGTAACGGAAATCTGCATAACCCGAGATGTACAGGGTATCGTGATCTGTCGGGTGAAATTCGATGTCTACAAAATCGCCGGTGATCACCGTGTCCCACCACATCCCGCCGTCCGTTGTGCGATACACGCCAATATCCGTAAGGGCAAACAACACATCTGCGTCGGACGGATGCTGCTTCATCCTTCGCGCACGTGTGATCTGCGGAAACACATAGACCTCTTCCCACGTGGCCCCTTGATCATTGCTCATGTAGAT
>JAWWBX010000316.1:0-5204 GCA_033720735.1 Saprospiraceae bacterium | reverse complement strand
TGGACATTTGCCAGGCATCCCGGCAGCGGACATCGTCGAGAAAGAAGGATTCGAATTGGGGGATATGCAACGCCGCCTGTTGGAAAAGATCGAAGAGTTGACACTGTATCTGATCGAAACCGACCGCCAGATCAACAGACTGCAGACGGAGAATTCCCATCTCGTACAGCGCATACTGAAACTCGAAGGCGCGCAAAATGCAGGCAATCATGAATAAGCTGTACATCGTAGTACGTCTGACGGCTGCTGTGGTGTTGTGCCTCGGCCTGCAGGTGACCAAGGGGGTATCACAAGAAGCATCGGAACGCACACATCAATATGCCGGCGAGACGACCAGCACAAAGTGTATACCTGACGAGGTAAGGCAGCAGATCAAGCGCCAGATCGCCATCAACCGCCGGGCACTGATCAAATCAGGAAAACTAAAACCGGCCGCAAGCCGCCAGCCTCCGATGTTCATCTGGCCGCTTCAGCAGGCTCAGGGATTTGATGATCCCGGGTACTATGCCATATCGAACTATTTGGATCAGGATCCAACGTCAGGTACGCTTGATTACAATTGCGGCACCCGCACCTACAACGGGCACAATGGCACCGATGTGCGCATCGTTCCGTTCCGTTGGAACAAGATGGCCAATGATGAGGTCGAGATCATCGCTGCCGCTGCAGGCACGATCATATTGAAGCAGGATGGCAATTTTGACATGAGTTGTGCCTGGGGCAGCGGGATACCATGGAATGCCGTGTTTGTGGAGCATGCCGATGGCACAGTCACGTGGTACGGACATATGAAGAATGGATCGACCACCCCCAAGGATTCAGGTGATGTCGTCGCAGCAGGTGAGTACCTCGGTATTGTTGGCAGCTCGGGTAATTCGACCGGAGCCCACCTGCACTTCGAAGTGTACGACCCCCTGGGCAACCTCGTCGATCCGTTTCAGGGGCCGTGCAACAGCCTGAACAATGATACGTGGTGGCTCAACCAGCTCCCGTACTATGATTCCGGGATCAACAGGCTGATCACTGCAACGCAGCAATGGACCAGCCCTCCCTGCCCTCAGCAGGCACAGATCTTCGAACAGGATGTTTTCGACGCTGGCGAACAGATCGTTTTTTCCGTGCATTACCGGCATGATTTGAACACCGACAGCACCCAGGTGCGGGCCGTAGAGCCGGATGGTGACGTGTCAACGATACTGGACCTCACCTATCAGCGTGCTGGTGCATTTCATTCCACCAACCCCGCGGCACTCTGGACACGGAACATCCCTGCCAATCCGGAAATCGGGAAGTGGACGTTCGAAGCAGATTATTACACCACAACCTACGGCCTGTTGTCCTATGAGCAGGAGTTTTGGGTGACAGGCGACTGCGCAGTCAACTACATTTTTCTTTTCCCGCATACTGTCGACCGCTATTACGAAGCGAGCAACACCATTTCATCGACTGCGACGATCGTCGGGGATACGCATATCGTTTATGATGCCGAGAATGTGACCACCCTGTCACCAGGGTTCCATGCTCCGCAGGGGTGCAAGCTTGAGATCAAAACGAACGGATGTCAATGATCAGAGACGTGCCCGCAGGCCTGTGGAGAAATTACGCCCGGGCATGCGGTAGCGCTCCAGCTCTTCGTACTGGGTGTTGAACACATTATTCGCTGATATGTAGACCGAAATGTCGTCGGCAATCTGAAATGTTGTGCGCAAATTCCACAGGATGTACCCGTCGGGCTTGCTGTCCGGGTAGATGAAGACCTCTTCAATGCGGCTGCGCCCCCGGCCGGTGACAGCGAGAGAAGCACGACCGACGGTAGCCTCGGTGCTGAGAGAATACGTGTGCCGGGGTTTGTACGCCAGTTCGTCATTGAAGCGTCCGGCCGAGATATCCCGGGCATCCAGGAAGCTGTAGGTGGCGCGTGCCGACAACCAGGAGACCGGCCGGTAGGTGAGCTCAAGGTCCACACCCTGCATGACGGCCTTTTTAAGGTTGATGACACGGAAGACCAGAGGCTCCAAAGGCGCTGAGACCTGGATAAAGGAGATCAGATCGCGGTAGCGGTTGTGATAGAGCGCAAGGTCGAAAGACAGGGCATCGCCTTGTTTGATGTTGATCCCCGTTTCGGCTGAAAAATGAAGCTTTTCAGAAACCAGGTCGGGATTCGGATCGAAGATCAACCCACCGCCCTGCTCAAATTTGATGAAGCGTTCAGCGATAGAGGGGTTCCGAAATGCCCGGGCCAACAGTCCGCGCACAGAGATGGAGGGAGACCAGGCGTAGACCGCAGCAATCTTGGGGCTCCAGTTGATCTCCGAAAACGCATCGTCAATGGCATAGTAGTCAAACCGGACCCCGCCGGTGATGGTCAGGCGGTCTGAAGGCGACCACTCGTCCTGGACATAAGCGCCAAATTCAAACGCGTCATGCCGGCCGTACAGCACAGTATCCGGCAAGGCGACAGTCCGGTCCAGTTTAACGTCCACGCCCAGAATGGCGTAGTGGTCTCCCAGTACGGCATCGACTTGCGACACATTACCCCAACGCCGCGTGCGGATCGTCGAACGGTCAACAAACTGCTTACCGATGTTGACATTGGTGCTGTCGTTTGCCGGGTCGTCGTTAAAGTTGAACACGGACCCGTTGTGATAGTAGTAAAATCGCGACGCGTATTGTACTTCACTATGGGTGATCGCCCGGTAATGCACGTCGACGCTGCGTTCATTCTTGTCCTGTGTATCATCCTTGCGGTGCTCGGCGACACTCAGCGGCATTTGTGTACTCAGCCAGGTGGCGGGAGTGTCATTAAACAGGGTGTTGAGATTGGCGGTGACAGAAAGCTGGCGATTGGGCGTGAAGTCGTAGTTCACCTTGCCAAACACATTGTTCAGCGTGAAGGAAGACTTTTCCCGGTGACCGCTGTTGAACTTGCGAGCGAGATCGATCAGGTATGACCATTTGCCGAGCTTCCTGCTTTGACTCAAACCGAGACCGTAGAAATGACGATGTCCGTCTGGCAGGGATTCCTGAAACGCAGGAGACCGGTCATAGAACCCGTAAGACAGATCGACCCGGGTATCAGGTTCTTCGGATGGCTGCCGGGTGATGGCATGCACAACGCCACCCATCGCAGAAGATCCGAACAACGCCGAGTAAGCCCCCTTTACGACTTCGATGCGTTCCAGAGAGTTGAGGGGCACCAGGTTCCAGAGGGCACCGCCGGATTCCGGGCTCAGTGAAGGTCGACCATCGATCAGCAGCAGTACGCGATTGCCAGTGCCACCACCGGCGGTTTCCGATGCTCCGCGAATCGACAATGATTGCACATTGCTGCCACTGCTGCGGCTCACCGTTACCCCGGGCACGTAGTCCAGGGCCTGGTCGAAGGTGGTGACCGGTCGCCGCGCCAGCAAGTCCCGCGTGACGACAGACGCGCTTGCGGGCGCCAGATGGATCGATTGAGTTTTGCGTGCCGCAGTCACAACGATTTCTCCCGAGAAAATGGAGATAGGCTGCAACGCAACCTGGAGATGGAACGTGTCGCCCGGAGTTAAGACGACCTGCAGCGTATCAACTGCCCGGTACCCGATCCGGGAGACCAGCACCCGATGCGGACCTGCAGGAAGCCCGGTAAACTGGAACCTCCCGTAGGCATCCGACATCGTTTCAAAGCGTGCCGAATCCAGAAGGATCTGCGCAAACGAAACAGGTTGATCTGTCTCCCGGTCGGTCACCTGACCGGTAAGCGTGCCGACCTGACTGCTCAGCGTCAAAACGCTCAGCAAAAGGCCTGTGCAAACGAGGCCAATGCGGAGCATGCTCGTGATCAATACCAGTCTTCAACAAATCCGAAGTCAGCCCGGAAGCTGACGTCCAGTTTGTCCCCTGCGTTGACTGTGAAAGTGGCTGGAGCGGGCTCGTTGTAGACAGGGATCACCTGCCCACCCGGACCGGGCACACGAATCACAATCCCGTGGCTTACCTGGCTCGGATTGTTCCAGTGCACACCAAGGGTGGCAGACCGCAGGCTCGGGTCGTTGATAAAATCGTGCCGGAATCCCAACGCGAGCGCTGAATATGTGCCGGGGTCAACGGTGATTTCGAACTCCCATTGTGTCACCCCTGGTGCGTATTCGAGCACGATAGGATTTTGCGCATTCACGGGAGCTCCCAGCGCAAACGTTCCGCCCAGTGTGCCCGGACCAAAGTACCCATCAGGTATCGGGCCCCAGCCCGCCGGCGGGTCAAGACTGAATTCAGGAAAAAGCGTCAGCTGAACCTCACCGCTATCCTGCCAGGTCTCCCAAAGCTCAACGTTGTCGATGGTAATCGTCCCAAACAGCGTGGCTGTCGTGGGCGGGTCATCTTTATCACATCCGGTAAAGGTGATCGCACTGAACAGAATGGCGATCACGGCCAGATTGAAGAACTTGACATGTTTTGTCATGGCTGTCGATTTATTGCTTGATAATCATTGGGCCACAAAGAACGGACGGACCCGCAAGAAAAAATGCCCCTTCCAGAGCTAAAAATACCGGGTCAGACCGCCTGGGCCGGATAGACCGAGACCTGCCGGTCGCGGCGGATGACCGTATACCCGTAGTAGATGCAAAGCAACCCGATCAGCTCGGTAACAAACAAGACCTCCACATACCCGGCTCGTGTAAAAGACCCGCCAATGCCCGGAAGCAAGGCGCCGATGGAGATGAACACGTTGCCCAGGAACCGTGGGTGGTCGCGCCCCAATTTCGCATAGCGCAAGGCGGAGTAGATCGCACCACCAAACAGAAAGATGAAGGCGTACAGATTAATGAATGGAGAGAACCAGCGCACCCATTCCCAAACAAACACACGCCCGGTCAGCCGCCCGTCAAAATCCGCTCCGACATCGACCGGGGTCAGCATCACGCAGGTGGCCGCCACGGCGATCACCACCAGGAAAATGACCGTGAGCACATCTGCCACTTTGCGCCTCATCAGCAGATACACCGTACCCTGTGCCAAAGGCCAGCCACCGAGCAGCGCACCGACAATGTACCAGAGACGCGTGTTCAGTTCTGACCAGCCAAACACCGTATTGATACTTTCGGCCAGAGTACCGAGGCCATACGTTGCAACACCGATCGTCCACCAGAGCAAATACCGGGCTTGTGGCTTCGAGCGATAGTGAGGGATCAGCCGCGTGAGAAAAAGGATCGCCACCAGGG
>JAWWBX010000315.1:0-5259 GCA_033720735.1 Saprospiraceae bacterium | reverse complement strand
GGAGAAACCAAGACAGGTGCTGTTGGTCACAGACCCGGCGAAATAGGCGAGTGCTCCGAGTGCCGAGTTTCCATTGCCGGAATTATTTGTGATCAGGCTATTCGCGCCCACGGCGGTGTTCCAGTCTCCTGTATTGTTTGCAATGAGGCTGCCAGATCCAATTGCGACATTTTCCAGACCATTGGTGTTATTGCGCAGCGCCGCTGAACCAAAGGCCGTATTGCCGCCCCCAACCGTATTGTCCTCCAGGGCTTGATAACCGCTGGCAGTATTGCTGCTACCAGTCGTGTTGGCGGTCAGTGCTCCGTAGCCGGTTGCCGTGTTCTGATCTCCGGAAGTGTTGAAACGGAGTGCCTGATGTCCCAGTGCTGTATTGCCTTCACCGTTCCAGTTCAGGCGAAGCGCCCGGTATCCGATCCCGGTATTCCCGTCCTGCGTGGTGTTATCACGCAGTGCCTCTACGCCGACAGCAGTATTCTCGCTCCCGGTGGTGTTATTCAGCAGGGCACTCTGCCCTACGGTGGTGTTCCGTCCTCCGGTGGTGTTGTTCAACATGGCACTCTGCCCTGCGGCGGTGTTCAGCTCCCCGCTGGTGTTATGATGCAATGCGGAATGCCCGAATGCGGTGTTGGCATCAGCCAGGTTATTGTGCATCAATGCCTGATAGCCGACTGCGGTATTGCCGAAGTCCCCAACTGAAGCGAACAATGCCTTTTTACCGAGGGCTGTATGCTGCCACCCCGTGACATTGTTGAAAAGAGCGCTGTCGCCGATTGCGACCAGGTGATTGATACCGAATGTGTTGTACAAGGCGCGGCTGCCAATTGCGATGTTACCCCAGCCACCTTGATCCTTGTAAAGTGCATGGCTGCCCACTGCCACATTGTGATTACCACTGATATGTTTGTTCATGGCCCAGTATCCGACGGCCACGTTTTCGTCGCCTGTTTCGTTCTCCTTCATCGCCTCATATCCCATAGCGGCATTGCGGGCACCAGTGGTATTTGAGAACAGGGAGGTTGTCCCGAGTGCGCTGTTACGGGTACCGGTCGTGTTATTGTTCAGGGCGATCAATCCCACCGCAATATTGTACTGGCCAGTTGAGTTCGATTGCAATGCACGGGGACCGATGGCGATGTTTCCCCATCCCGTGGTATTGTCATAGAGCGTCTTTTGTCCGATCGCCACATTCTGCCCGGCGTGTGCAGTAACGGTAGCCCCGATCCCGTTCGAGAACAACGCTTCCTCACCGATGGCAATATTGCGCCCGCGATCGGTGTTGTTCCACAATGCCCATTTGCCAATGGCGATATTGGCGTCCCCGGTCAGATCGTCATTCGCGCCGGCATCCTCACCGATCAGGACGCTTCCCGCGGTGTTGAGCACCTGCATACGACCTGAATCCATGCGAAAGAATTCGCTGCCAGCAATCTCAAAGCGGATGAGATCCTCATCCGGGCTGGCCTCTACCTGGATCTTCGTGTCGGCATCGCCGTCCTCGAGTACAGCAAACTTTCCGGCCATGAGCTCGAGCCAGGTACTGCCAGTGTAGCACCAGAAACTCGCGGTGTCGGTGTCATAGACCAACAAGCCAGCAGCGGGAGCCGGGATACTGTTGCGCTGGGCGGTACTCATCCGCGGCATGAGCAGTCCCAGCGAGGTGCTTTTGACATCCAGCATGGCACTGGCATCCGGTGGACTGCCGTCGTTGTTGACAGCCACACCCTGTGCCGTCAGATTGAAGTTTCCGATGAAAAGTGCAAAGAGGATGGTGAGATTGATGAGCTGCTTCATGTCCGATCTTGTGCGTTGAGGAGTGATGTCCACAGAGAAGATGATCTTTCGCTCCCTCTCCGGTCGGCAAGAATTACCAAACGGTGATCCTGGTGATCAAATGGTACGGACAGGTTATTATTCCTGATAGTGGTCGTGAGCGGGTAACTGACCGGATCAACTGTAAAAGCGACGCACAAATTCCTGTCGCTTCGACCGCGAGATGGCGACAATCGCACCGTCGTGCATCTCGATGTACCCCCCGTCCGCCTTGACATATCGCTTCATGGCACTGATGTTGATAATGTGAGATTGATGAGACCGGTAAAACTTGTTGCCGGGGAGCAGTTGTTCAAAATACTTGAGCGTTTTAGAGGTATAGATCCGGTCTCCATCCTTCAGATAAATGTAGGTGTAGTTGCCATCGGCCTGGAGGCGCGTAATGTGATTGATCTGCACAAATTCGACGCCCTCCTGGGTGGGAACGGCCAGGCGCGTAGTTGCATCTTTGCCGGCCTCGATCTCGCGAAGTATACGGATCAGGTCCGGTTTGCGGTAGCGATGCCTGTGCTTTTTTCCAACCAGTTCCATGGCCTGCTGCAGGTCTTCCACTTCAACCGGTTTGAGCAGATAAGCGATGGCATAGTAGCGAAAGGCCTTGATGGCGTAATCGTTGTGCGCGGTGGTAAAAATGAGATCGAAGTCGATTTCGCTGAGGTGGTCGAGCATTTCAAAGCCGTCCATTTCAGGCATCTGAATGTCGAGGAAGACCAGATCGACAGTATGCATTCTCAGGTAGCCGAGCGCTTCGACGGGACTGGTGAATGTCTTCACCAGGTGTATGTGCGGCAGATATTCCTGCACCATGTGTTCCAGCACTTCAAGGCTCTTGGGCTCGTCGTCGACGATGATGGTGCGCAGTTTGTGCATGTGTCTGCAGCGATGGTTGTGAGGAGGCTAATTCTTCAACTGGTTGATGATCCCCGTCAGATCCAGCTCCTGCCAGGTCACCGCGATCTTGCCGTCGCGCATCTCGTAGAGCACCAGGCCGGTGGAGGTGAACTCCCGGCCCGTCGGTGCGAGGCCAAACATCTCACCCTGGTGGGTGGCGATCACCTCGTAGCGGATGGCCACATGCTTGTGGTCGGCAAACAGGTGGGTGATGGTGAATTTGCTGTCGGGAAACGCTTCGCGATAGGCCCTGACCGTACGCCGGATCCCTTCGATGCCTTCCTGCTGGCTGGCCACCAGCGGGTTGCCGTCCTGCCAGTCGGGTGTGAAGCAGCGGTACAGCAGTTCCTCGTTGCGGTTGTTGTTCCAGCCTTCCTCCCACCACAGCCTGACGGTCTCCTTGTTGCGCTCGGCCTGTTGCAGCTGCCGGGTGGCCGTGCACTGGGAGCACAGGACAGGCACGATGGCCAGGAGAAGCAGGGTATGGCGTGTGCGGATCATCTCAGTGACTGCAGCATCTGGTGTGCTTGCTACTGAAGTTACCGAAAATCCTGAGGTAAGGCAAGCCGGGTGTTTGGGTGAGGTTACCGGTACGGGAGGCAGGAAATGATTCATGGTTTTGCGAAAGCTGAACCCCTGTGGTTGTGTTGCATAATTGTACATGGAAGTAGCAGGGATTCTGCCTAATCGCCTCGAAAGTCGCATCATCGCATCTTCACCACTTTGGCACTAGACACATTCTTACCATCGCTACTCGTGACTGTGCAAACGAAAACCCCAGGAGGGAAATCAGCGGTGCTTATCCGATACTGGTTATCCAAAGAACTAAGTTGGGATGTGTAATATGTTTTACCACTTACACTTGTGACATGGAGCGTGCCTGATCGCCAATGTTTGGGTATTGAGACATCAACGTAGTCAGAAAAAGGATTTGGCGCAACGACTATTGATCTTTCATGATTTGAAGGCTGATCGATTGAAGTTGTTATGCCTATGCATGGAGGTTTGGGCATTTTCACCAACCAGGCCCTAAGTGCAGTCTCGGAACCAGAAGCGAAATTACCTTCTCCAAGGGCAATTATCGTTCCACCGGACAAGCGATGTACTTGATAGAATCTGCCGAATGGTCCGTTGAACTCGTGCCAGTAGGAGGTGTCAACGCGCGAACAGACGCTATCCCCAGATACACTTGCGGTGACAGTCCAACCGGCACCAAAGTAGCGCGAGAATCCGTCCATGTTCGTGAATGTGTCTATGTGCATTCCGACCGCAAATACGTTGTCGTTATCTAAGACTATGCCGGTAAGGGTAGTGGCCTCACGGTTACCGCCATTCCAAAGTCTTGTCCACTGTTTTTCTAGGTCAGAATTTAACTTTGTAACCTTGCCAAGATTCACGCGAAACCCGAACATATCTATAAAACTCTCGAGTCCTGCAAAATAGATTGCACCGCTTTCATCAAGGTCAAGCCCACCAATGGCGCCTGAATAAGGTCTGTCATCAAAGTACTCATCGACGAGATTGCCCTCAAGATCAACGGCGAACAACCAATCCTGGATTGGACCATCAGGGTCAGTCGCTTCACCTCGTCCACAACCAACCAAAAAAGTGCTGTCGTTGTAGCGAATGAAGTCGTTAGGGAATTCGTCAACGTTATCGAGGCCGTATCTCCGCCTCCATAAGATGTTGCCTTCGGTAGACAGCTTCACAACTTGAGGACTAATGTCAAAATATGTTTCTTGTGCATACCCAAATACCAGGTACCCATCGGTAATCTCATAAACGGCACTTGAGAAGTTTATGAGGACTGTCGTGTCGTTGCTCAAGAATTCGTAGACGGTATCGACTTTGAAATGGTGATCAAGCCTAATGATCAATTGTGCGTTATCCTGAAATGTCATTCCGGTTGCCAGGTAACCTCCAGACTGAGTCGTCGTGATCTTAGACAAAGGTGTAATCGAGAGGGTCCGACCATTAGGATCAACGAAGTTTTCTTGATCGATAACCTCTCCAAAAGTGTCAATTCTCGCGAACACGATGGTTTGTGGAAATGGGGGAAGTGTGTCGCGAACGTATCCTCGCACCAATATTGTGTCATTGTTGACGAGCGATGCTCTCATGCGGGAACTATTGTTCCCGAAGCCATAATCCCGGGACAATGATTGACTGAAGATAGATAGGGGCATTATACACACCGCAGACAGTACGATGATCACAATTCTGTGAATGTTTGTTATCATGGGTCTGGAAGTTAGGGGTTTTGGCCCGCAAGATAATGTCACTGCGGGCCAAAAAGTGTCATCGGACAATTACGATCCGACCAGACTTGACAAAGCCGCTATCAGCCGATACTTTGTAGTAATAAGGCCCTGGAGAAAGGTCTTTTGTTGAAATTTGGCCAACTTCTTTCTCTTCGATTGCTATCATGTCAATCATTTGTCCGTCAGTGCTAAACAGAACGAACAGTACCTCACCCGTCCCGGCCCATTCAACGTTGAGCTGCTCGTCCGCGGGATTCGGATAGACAAACAACGG
>JAWWBX010000314.1:0-5281 GCA_033720735.1 Saprospiraceae bacterium | reverse complement strand
TGGAAATCGTATCGCCATCCAGTGTAAAGATCGGATCGACAGCAGTTTGCTTCCAGATCGAGCCGTCATAGACCCACAAGCCCTGATTCCCGTCGGTCTGGTACACAAGGAGCCCCGTGGCTGGCGCAGCGACTGCTCCTCTCTGGGCGGCCGTCATGCGGGGAATGAGCAGGCCTTTCGACGTGCTCTTGACGTCGAGGATGGCACTGGCATCGGGCATGGAGCCGTCGCTGTTGATGCCAACGGACTGACTGTACATGGCTGATGCGAGGAAAAGAACAAACAAGGTGGTAGCAATGCGTAACATCGTTGAACGGCTTTGGGATCAAGGGAATCAGAATGGCGAGATCGCGATGAAGTTACCCTGAACGGTAATCGTTTCATCCGCCCCTCCGGCAAACAACTCCAGCTCGAAGCAGTAGGCACCTCTGATAAAGTTGTCCCCACTCTCCTGGATCAGCAGACCTGATTGAACCGGGCAATTCGCTGGGCTGGTCTGGCCTTCGTATTCAAACTGGTGCGTATAGGAACCCTGCGCCATCTCTTTGGTGCGAAGTGTGACCTGGACAATGTCTTGTTGGTCGCCGTTCTGGCCGTCGTTGAGGAAAATGATCGTCAATTGAGCAGTCGGATCATCCGGGTCAATACCTTGTCCAGCCTCTTCAGGTCCCAGCGTGATGATATCGCCATTCGGGCCGGGATTCCAGAGGGTCACCTTACCATTCTCGTAGGTTTCATTGCGATCGCCGCTCAAGTAAATATTGTACTGACCCTGAATATTTGGATCAGGACCTGCTACGTCCTCTTTCGAACACCCTGCCAACACGAGGATTGCGAGGATTGGAAATGTCAATCGTTTCATCTGTGCGGTTTTAGATTTTCGGATCATGCCAACAATGTATCCGCCGTCGTGCACAGATGAAACTGAGGTATATGAATGGTCAGGTTGGGTTTGTGAGCTGTCTGACGGTGCGTCAGTTTTTCGGTTTCTCGGTTTCTCGGTTCCTCGGTTTTTCGGTTCCTCGGTTTTTCGGTTCCTCGGTTTCTCGGTTTCTCGGTTTCTCGGTTTTTCGGTTTCATCTTTCCAGCCCAGCAGGTCGGCGAACGGATATTCGCCTCTGTCGGTTCCTTGATACAATCTCTCCATCATCTTATCCGCCTCCCGCGCCCCTGACCCCTGCAGGGGAAGCCGCCTGCAATCTTTCTCACGCTATCATCATCTCTCGAAATCTCTCCACAATCTTTCCCTCATCTCTCCAAATCTCTCCCCAATCTTTCCCTCATCTCTAATACGCAGACGACCCCATACCAAAGGCATGAGGTCGCGCGTCCCATTTGTGGTGTCAACAGGAGTCTATTGCAGCATGGCAAGTGTTTGTGAGAGAGTCAGTAGCTCTGGGTTTTGCGAACCGGTAACCTGTGCAGCTTCAAGATGCGCGCGTGCCTTAGCCGGTTGATCAAGTGCTGCGTAGATCTCTGCCAGCAGGAGATTGACGTCGATATTCTCAGGCCGCTCCTGATACTCCTTGAGTACGAACGGCAGCGCCTTTTCCGGTGCATCGCCATAGGTCAACAGGACCTCGGCGTATTCCATGTTCATGATATGTCCATGATCCATGTCATCTTCAAGCATGGCAAGGAGCTCAGCATAGGCTTCCTGCGCTTCACTGGTGCGTCCCGTCGCCAGGTACACCTGTAGAAGTCCTTCCTGAAAACTGAACTCGGGGATCACCTCGATAGCACGCAGATAGTAGGATTCCGCGTCCGCATACCGGCCTGCATCGAGATGCAAGGCGGCAAGACCAGCGAGGGCAAACGGGTAGTTGTCCCGTACTTCAAGTGCTTCGCGGTACAATCGCTCTGCCAGGACCGGGTCATCATACCTGGCCAGCATTTCGGCCAGGGTGATCCGCGCCCATTCGGCATTCTCACGCCCCGGGTAACCGGCGTTGACGGCCATTTTCATGGCTTCGATCGCACCGTCGATGTCACCGTGGATCTCCCGCAGGTAAGAAGCCCGTGCATACGAGACAAGGTCCGGGCGCATGTTGAGCAACGTCTGGGCGTGCTCAAGGGCAGCCTCGTAATGTCCCATTTCGACACAGGCGTCGACAAGTGCGGCGTATGCAGAGGGCTTGTCCGGATTGAGAGAAACAGCGTATTCCGCGGCCTCCAGGGCATCGGCAAAGCGGTGTTGCGAAAGCAGCGTGTTGGCACGCAATCCGTAGGCATCCAACCGCTGCTCCCCACTGATCGTGCGGCAAGCCAGTGCCCGGTCGATCAGGTCGAGGATGGCGGGATAGTAGTAACCATGCTCACCGGTCACCCGGGCTTCGTTGGTGTAGATCTTCGCCAGTTTCAGCAGGGCGGCAGCGTCTTCAGGATTGCTGATCAAGGCACTGCTGGCCTGGTTGACTGCCGCCACGGTAGCCTCCCACTCGGGTGCTCCGGAAAGTGCGTCATTCCGCACCAGCAGCTGCGGCCATGGATCTGTATCAGTTGCCATTGTTTCATCCTTCTCTCCGGGTGGCTGGCTATCGACGCCGGCACAACCGAAAAGGACCAGGATGATCGCAAGGCAGTAAAAAACAAGGATGTGTGAAGTCTTCATGATCTTGAATTGTAAGGAGTTGAAAAGAATGGCTGCCCGTGACCAGGCAACCATTCTGAAACTTGATTTATCGGCTCACCTTTACGGTGCGCAGTGATTGGACCAACTGTCCGTCCGTGTACAGGCTGGTAGTGTAGGTGCCATCAGGCACACCGGCTGCCTGCCATTCGTAGGAATACGCGCCAGCATCCTGGGATCCCAACACCAGGGTGTTGACCAAATTGCCGGCGACATCATGCACGAGGACCTTGACATCTGACCTCTCTTTCAGACGATATGAGATCGTGGCAGAGGCCGTGAACGGGTTTGGATAAACGGACACATCGGCAGTCTCAGCACGGCCAACACCCAGCCCGGAGAACTCCTGCACCGCGCGGGTGTTCACGACATCTGAAGGAAGCTCCTGTGCGTTGTCGGTCATCTGGTCGACCGGACTGCCGCTGCACTTGCTGGTACCGCTCCACGGCTGCTGCACGTACGGGAAGGCGTCGCGGAAGGTGGTATCATTCGCTTCGACACCGGTGGTATACCCCAGGACGCCCATCAGCTGATCTGTCAACGGACTGGCATCCGGGTCGTTGGCATCGAAATCATCGTACCACAGCCCGATCGCTGCAAGCACGATACCACTGACCGCCTGCAATTCGATCCGCGTAACGTCATCTTCCAGACGGCGACCATTGGGGAAACCATCCATATTCGGGATGAACTCGATATCCGTTGATCCGTTGTACGTCGGATCTGTCAATCCCAGGACAGCTGCCCAGACCAGACCGAGCGTGCTGAAGTTCTCGTCGTCACGCGGTGTCGGTGGCACGGCCATGTTGAGGCGCAACATATCCCCGCCATTGGGCAGGAAGTTGTTGACAAATGGTTTCCCGTCGGCAAGCGGGTTGCCGCCTTTACCGGTCGCCAGGTGATAAGGTGCCAGGTTGGGCACGCCTGTGTGAAAGGCCGGCCAAATGTCAACGGAGCGCGGCAGCCCCGGTCCGGGCAGCAGGACCGTCCCGAAGATCGCATCGTCAAGTGCCGTACCAGAGAGTGCAGGGTCACCTTTCAAAATGTACAGGCCGTCGGCCCCATTCCGGAAATCGAAGGCGCCCAGTGATGCCGACTGGATGCGCAGCGGCGCAAAGGCAGGTACTGCCGCGCCAAACTGGCTGTCGTCCATGTACAGGGCGAGCTCCGGATTGTAGAAATACTGGTAGTGGTCAGGGTTCTCGTTGTACGGATTGTTGGCATTCCACGCGTCTTTCGAGCCGATCGGGATGACGGCCTCATTCGTGAGCGGCATGCCGAGACGTGAGATCTGCTGCCATCCACCAAAAGCACGTTCGACTCCATAGCGTTCGATCTGATTGGGTGAAGTGAGCAAACGGATGCGTTGGCGGCTGGCCGATGCCCATACGCCGATCACAAAGTCACTATCCAGGATGTTTGCGGCCTCGTCGGCGCGCTTACCGTCCTTCTGCAAGGTGGAAATGGGGATCTGCAATGCGATCGCACTGGTATTGAAACAGGCCAGACCGTCACGTGCTTGGCCGTTCTGACGTGGTGCGTCACCGAGATCAAAGATCCCACCCAGGTCGACAAAAAATGGATCGTCGACTGGTCCGCAAAACGCCCATTCACCAGTGTTGGCTTGCGTGATCGCACCTTCAAACAACATGTCATAGGTCGTCCCAAGACCGGCACCACCCTCGATAGAACGGGGACCAATGTTGTAGGGCGGTACGACCCCGCCATCAATGATGGTCTGGAAACTCTTGCCGCCGTCGGTACTCCGGCGCAAAATGTAGGTCGTCTTGAGATTCTCGGCGCCCAGGCGCACATTGAAAAAGGTCGTCGGATCCTGGATCTCTCGATCGAAGGTCAGGCGATAGATGATGTCATCACCATTCGTGTTGATGTTGTTGTCGATGTGGATCTCGTAGAGGACATCCTCGCCGAAATGATAGTAATTGGGCCCGCCGTGCGGCAGTTGACCGGGGACGTAGGTGGCAATAATGGTCACCATGTCCGGGTTGTCGGGGCTGCGAAACGCATAGACGTCCACATTATCGGCCAGTGGGTCGTCGGCGATGTAGGGTGCTTCCCGGTGGCTGGAAGCACTGGCATCGAAAGCAGTCATCAGGAGAAATACCGGGAGCAGCAGGGCTCCGGTACGTTTGATGACGCGGGTAAGGATGATTTTCATGATACAGGATTTTGATGAAGAATATTACCTGTACCTACGGGATTGGAGGGAGGTTGGATTTTTTCAGCGGTTATGTGATGATCATTTTCTCGCAGATTCCGCAGATTCCGCAAATGAGGCCTGGGTCTGCAGACGCTCATTGGCAGACTATGGGGGAATCTCACGCAAAGGCCGCAAGGAGCCGCGCAAAGAACGCAGAGATCGCCATAGCAACTCGGCATCTGGCATCTGGTATCTGGCGTCTATCTAGTGGGGCTGCCTAAAGACCGTAGACGCTCATTGGTAGATTGTGGGGGGATTTCACGCAAAGGCCGCAAAGGATTAGGGAGGTTGGATTTTTTCAGCGGATATGTGATGATCATTTTCTCGCAGATTCCGCAGATTCCGCAAATGGGGCCTGGGTCTGCAGACGCTCATTGGCAGACTATGGGGGAATCTCACGCAAAGGCCGCAAGGAGCCGCGCAAAGAACGC
>JAWWBX010000313.1:0-5288 GCA_033720735.1 Saprospiraceae bacterium | reverse complement strand
TCTACTCTGATGATAAAGTACTTCAGTGCTGCGAGGCTGATCCGGTGTAAGATGTCCTCTTGCTCTTCATTGCTGAGCTCCGAGATCTCACCGCGTTCGGCGGCGGCCAGTCGTGCCTCCTCAAGGACTTCGTCCATCAGGTCATCCGCGTCCACGACCGTGCCCTCACGCGTCTTCATCCTGCCGGTAGGCAGGTCGACCATCCCGTATGCGAGATGATGTAACCCGTTGGCATAGGGCGTTCCGAGCAATTTCAGGGTTTCAAAAAGCGCTTTGAAATGGTAGTTCTGCTCATCTGCCACCACGTAGATCATGCGGTCGGTCCCGAAGTCCTCGTATCTCAGCTGCGCCGTGCCCAGGTCTTGCGTGATATACACAGAGGTACCATCACTGCGCAGCAGGATCTTGTGGTCGAGACCGGCATCTTCCAGGTCTACCCACACTGAGCCATCTTCTTTCTGATAAAAGATGCCCCGTGCGAGCCCTTGCTCAACGAGGTCTTTGCCCAGGAGGTAGGTCTCTGACTCGTAGTACAGTTTATCAAAACGGACCCCAAGCCGTTGATAGGTGCTCTCAAATCCCTGATACACCCATTGATTCATCTGCTGCCAGAGTGCCCGGACCTCCTGGTCACCGGCCTCCCATTTGCGGAGCATCTCCCTGGCAGCGATACCGAGGGGGCTGATTTCGTTGAAATAGGTGTTCTTGTATTGCTTGAAAAAGGCCCCGGGATCGTCCTTTTGGGCAGAAGCCGCAAGCAGATCGCGAGCGGTTTCGCTTTTCTGCCATTGCTGGTACTCGTCCTGGAACTCCCGTTCAAATCGCACGTACCATTCGCCCACGAAGTGATCCGGCTTGGTTCCCGTGCTTGCCGGTGTCGCCCCGTCGGCCCACATCTGCCAGGCCAGCATACTTTTGCAGATTGCGATCCCCCGGTCGTTGATGATCTGGACGCGGACCACCTGGTGGCCCAGTGTCTCGAAAATGCGGCTCATCGACCAACCAAGCAGAATGTTGCGCACATGGCCCAGGTGCAGGGGTTTGTTAGTGTTGGGCGAAGCAAACTCCACCAGCACCTTCTGCCCGGCGCGCCCGGGAGTGTCAATCGCGCTCGTCACTGCGCCAAGGGCCCGGTGCCAGTACGTGTCAGAAAGTGACAGGTTGAGAAACCCCTTCACCACGTTGTATCCCTTGACCAGCGGCTCTTCACGCACGAGGGCCTCTCCGAGAGCCGCCGCGATCGCAGGAGGCGCCTGGCGCAACGGGCCAGCCAGCGGGAATGTCACAATCGTGTATTCGCCATCGAACTCCTTCCGTGTTGGTTGGATCAGGATGTCGTCCTGCGCGATCTGGTAATTGAACTCAGATTGAATGATCCCGGCCGTACGCTGCTGCAGCAGAGTGAAGATGTCCATGGTACCGTCAAAATTGCGAGCAAAGGTAGATCATTCGCCCGCATTTTTGAAGAGCGAAAAGTGGCACTGGCCGTAGGTGCGCAACTCGTCGAAGCACGGGTGATCCGTGAACGCAATGCGATGATTATGCTCGAGAATCAACAAGCCACCCGGTTTGAGCAGCTCGCCCTGCAGCACACGCTCGGGGATCTCGCCGATATTTTGCAGCGCATACGGTGGGCCGGCAAAGATGTAGTCCCAGGCGCCCCGGGTCTTGTTCAGGAATCGGAACACGTCTGACCTTACGATGGTAAGATAGTCGGTAACATCAAGCTCCGTCGCCAACTCGCGGACGAATCGCACGCATGGGCCAAACTGATCAACGTATGTTGCGTCCTGGCAACCCCTGGAGATCATTTCAAAGCAGTGGCTTCCTGTTCCGCCAAACAGATCGAGGAAACGTACCGATGCAAAGTCGAAACGGTTATGCAGAATATTGAACAGCGCCTCCTTGGCATAGTCCGTTGTGGGCCGGGTGGGCCAGCGATCGGCGGGAGGATAGAATTTGCGCCCCTTGAATCTCCCGCCTATAATCCGCATCGGGCAACACTGAGCAGGTCAAACAACCGGTCCTGAACGGCGGGCTGGTGTACATCGGGGGCCACAGACGCTTGCAGTATCTGCCGCGAGAGGTAACTGTGGAGATCGGCGGTCACGCCCGCGCCGAATACCTCAAGATCGAGCTGGTCGGGTGCCACGGCAAACTCCTGCAGTACCGCTGTGGTGTAATACAGGATATCGTCCGGGACGTGCCATGGAAAATGATTGGCAAACCTGAGTGCAAGGTCGCTCACTATCACCACTTCGAGCCAGCCACGGTTGGCCACGATATGCATCAACATGCGCTCACGTCGCGAACGCTTCAGGGCCGACCAGATCAGGGGTGTGATCACATGGCAGATCTCCGAGTCCTCAAAAAAGAGGGCCAACTCGTCGAGAAATGACCGGGTACAGGCGTATACAATGCGGATATCGGTTCCGGCGACCTCATCAACACGGACCTCGTCAGACGGGGCGACTTGTGCTGATTGACGCAACAAGGTGCGCGGGTCAGCGTGACGCAGGGTTGACGCTGTGCAGCTGACAAACGGAATACCGCGCAACGCGAACCGCGCCCTGCGGAAGTCCTCATACAGCAACTGCTCCGACGTCATCACTTCCGGCAGATAGGCGAGAGGACGGTCAAAATGGTGATACCGCTGGTCAAAATGCAACCTGCGCGATGTGAAATGTTTTTGCCCTGAATCGGCAACCAGATAAGAGAAGGTGTCTGCACTGCAAACGGCAGACAAGGTGAGTGCAGAAAAATCTAGGTGTTGGCTGTCAACTTCTTCATGAAAGACTACCTCTCCCAATTACCGGCCGTATTAGGTGTATTCATGTCTCCAAACTTGATCCTTGAATTGGGGTTATAACCGTTGTCATACTTACTGAATCTCGCATCGGCATAGTCACCCATAAATACCTTGCGCAGGACACCTACCTCCACGACATTCACCAGCGTCTTCTGGTAGGTCAGCGTATCGGCCTGGATGTCGAAGGTCGCCCCTTCTCCGTAAGGCACGTACGGCAGCGAGTCTACATTGATGCCCAGCGACCGGATCGAGTCGAACGCCGGAAAATAGACGGTATCGTAGGTGATCATGCTTGGGTCAAAGTTGGGATCATCCGGGTCTCCCTGGACATTGATCACCATAAACTGCCCGGTTTTCAGAACATGTGCGAGAGAATCGAAGCTGTTGGCGAAGCTGCCGGTGATCGAGCGGTAATGCTCTTGCGCGGTGCGGATCTTTTTGAGCTTGTCAACGACGGCACGCTCCCGCTTTTCCTTCTCGGCCTTGAAGGCAATCGGCTCCTTGATATTGGCATACATCAGATAGCCCAGACCAATGATCAGGGCAAAGAGGAGGAGGTTGATAACGATTCTCATAACCGACGTTTCGTTTCTGGATGGATGCTCACAAGTATACGAGTTTTTCCGTAATAATGACCGGGGCACCAAGCTCCCCGGATTGCACGGTCAATCCGTAGCTTTGGATGCAAATTGAGGCAATTTTGGCGTATGCAGATAAAGAAAAATCCCATCATCCTGGCGATCGAGTCATCGTGCGATGATACGTCGGCGGCGGTGATGCGCGGTGGTGAGCTCTTGAGCAATCTGACCGCCCGGCAGGTGGAGCATGAGGATTACGGCGGTGTTGTTCCTGAATTGGCTTCCCGCCAACATCAGGTACACATCTTGCCCGTGGTCCAGGCAGCATTACGGAAGGCAGGCATCCGGATCGAGGCCGTCGACGCGGTGGCGTTTACGCGTGGTCCCGGGCTGCTGGGGTCGCTGATCGTAGGCACCAGCTTTGCGAAGGGGCTGGCGTTGAGTCTGGACGTACCCCTCATCGATGTCCACCATATGCAGGCCCACGTGTTGGCGCATTATATTGAACCCCCGCGCCCGCCCTTTCCCTTTCTGTGTCTGACAGTTTCGGGCGGGCACACCCAGATTGTCCTCGTGCGCGACTACCTCGACATGGAGATCCTGGGGACCACGCGTGACGATGCTGCCGGGGAAGCGTTTGACAAGACGGGCAAAATGCTGGGGCTACCCTACCCTTCCGGTCCGGTTATTGACAAGCTGGCACGCGAGGGAGAGCCTGTCTTTGCATTCCCCAAACCCCGGATTGAAGGACTGGACTTCAGTTTCAGTGGTCTTAAAACGGCCATCCGTTATTTCCTGCGCGATCAGGAAGATGCTGCGCCAGGCTTTGTACAACGCGAGCTGCAGAACATCTGTGCCAGCGTTCAGCATGCGGTCGTTGACATCCTGATTGACAAGCTGGAAACTGCCGTTGAACAGACAGGCATCCGGGAAGTTGCCATCGCCGGAGGCGTTTCGGCCAATTCAGGTCTGCGCGACGCGTTGGATGCGACTGCGGAGCGACTTGGCTGGCAGACCTACATCCCCAGACTGGCCTATTGCACGGACAACGCAGGCATGATCGCCATGGCTGCCCATTACAAATATCTGGCCGGTGAGTTTGCAAACCTGGATGTAGCTCCCGCTGTACGGATGCCGTTTTAACAGATGGGAAAGATGTGTTCAGGTGTTCAAGTGCTCAAGTATTCAGGTTTCTTGGAGGAAGGATTGTTAAAGATTGGGCTTACGAGAGATTAAGAGTGATAACTGAAGAAAGAAGCGAGCGGGCATCCCTGCAGGGACCGAGTAGGCTGGATGACCTTCGGGAAGGTTGAGGAGAGATGTGGGAAAGTGACAGAGAATTGTCACAACTAAAAGGCGGATTCTTGGCTCTGGGTGGATGTTGTGATCAGAGGACGATCTTTAATTTTACCTTCTGACCGTCGGGAAGGTCTTTAATCTGTTCTGCTAAGTCTCCACTTGCCTTAAGAAGCTCTTCGAAAGAGATTATACAGTAGTTCGAGGGGTGGTAAGGGCCTCCTATCACGGCGGGAATTTTCAAGCAATACTTTTTGTCTTTTGTAAAGGCCCAAGATAATGTTGTGCATCGCGCACCATGGACTTCATGTTCCAATCAGCAAGGAATTCCGAGTCAGTCAACAATCGTTTATAGGTCAATTGGTCCGAAGCTATCAATTGACAACTTAATTCTTCGACAAATTCGCCAGTAATCGCATTCGTTGTCATGATGATAACATTGCCAAAATCATTGGAGTCTATGACGGTTTTGGCTGTAATCCCTGTCCAGTTCCATGCATGATTGATTACGTCGATCATTGGAGAATTGATCAGAACTTACGTGAACACTCGAACACGTGAACACTCGAACACATGAACACATGAACACGTGAACACATGAACAC
>JAWWBX010000312.1:0-5296 GCA_033720735.1 Saprospiraceae bacterium | reverse complement strand
TTGCCGGTTCTGCCAGCGGTGGCCTGTGGATGACAGAAACCGCAGGTGAAGGCCCGGGTGCATGGCAGGAAGTAGAAACGGGCTTTCCGGTTCAGGCAGTCAGTTGCATCGTGATCAATCAGGAAAACCCTCAAACCATGTTTATCGGAACGGGCGAAGTATATGGTTCATTTGACAATACTGAACCTGGTATTGTTTCCCGCGTCACACGCGGATTCTACGGCTTGGGCATCTTCAAGACCACTGACGGAGGCGCCAGCTGGACCCACGTTCTGAACTGGGCCCTGGATGACCTCAAAGGCGTGCAGGATCTCGCCATTGACCCGCTCGACAGCAATCTGGTGTATGCTGCCACTACCGGTGGTCTGATGCGCACTTCAGATGGAGGCATCAACTGGGAACTGATCGTCTCGATGCCGATGGCGATGGATGTGGAGATTTTGCCCGGCGATCCACACAAGATCTTTGTCACCTTTGGGGATCTCAATTTTAACAACAACACCATCCCGTCAGGGATCTTCGTGTCTGTTGATCACGGCACGTCGTTTCAGAAAGTGACCAACGGACTGCCGGCGGCCTACTCGGGAAAAGCCATGCTGGCTGCGAGTCCGTCCGACCCTGATGTCATGTTTGCCTCGGTTCAACATTGGAGCACGTCCTTTCAGGATTCGACCACGTCACTTGGCCTGTTCAAATCGACGGATCGCGGGAGCAACTGGCAGCGTATCAACAATACCAATGTGGCGCGGTGGCAAGGTTGGTTTTCACATGATGTGGCAGTGCATCCCGAAGACCCGCAACAACTCATGTACGTGGGTGTCGACAGCTGGCGCTCCACTGATGGCGGTGAAACTGTCGACCAGGTATCAGACTGGAGGCTCTGGACGTTTGGGCTGCTCCCCAACAGCGGCCCGGACGGGCCCGCCGACTATGTGCACGGCGATATTCATGCGGCTTACTACCATCCGTTGCACCCGGATCATGTCTATCTGGCAACCGACGGTGGCGTGTTTGTGTCCGAGGACGGCGGCCTCACTTATGAGAGCCGTAACGGCGGGTTGCACACCACACAGTTCTATGCCCAGGCAGGCAGCTCTGCGACTGATCCGATCTTGTTTATCGGAGGCACCCAGGACAATGCGTCCTATATCAGAAGGGCGAAGGATACCTGGTGGCGCGTGATCGGTGGTGATGGCATGTCGGCCTATATCGATCCTACTGACAACAACGTCATGTACGGATCAGCCCAGGGACTGGTGATTGCCCGCCTGGACCTGCTGGCTGATACCCTGACGGTGATTTCCCCGCCCCTGCAACAGGGCGAGTCGGTGACCTTCAATGCGCCGTATGTGTTGGCGCCATCAGCTCCTTCCACGATCTACGCGGCTGGTCAACATCTGTACCGCTCCACCGACCGCGGGGACAACTGGACAAGACGATCACTCGATGTCATCGACGGCTCAAACCCGGTCATTCACCTCGCAGTGGACCCGCATGATCCTGCAGTGATTTATGCGAGCACAGCTTCCAATCCCTTTGCTCCAGGTCTTCCCAACTCAGGCGTATTCAAGAGTGTCGATGGTGGTATTTCATGGGTGGCGGCTGACGCGGGATTGCCCAGGCGGCTGATCAAAGAGGTCGCTATTGATCCTGACAACACCGACATTCTCTATGCGGCGGTCTCCGGATTTGGGAGTGCGCATGTGTTCAGATCCGATGATGGCGGGATGAGCTGGTATGAGCAGGATTCGGGACTGCCTGACGTTCCCACCAATACCATCGCGCTCGATCCGCTGGTGACGACCGATATCTATGTAGGTAATGACGTTGGTATTTACTATTCTGATAACGGCGGTGCCACCTGGCGTCCCTGGATGGAAGGGCTGCCACGGGCAATCCTGGTGACGGATCTTTCGATCGCGCCGTCAGCCAGAATGCTGCGAGCCGTCACGCACGGCCGTGGTATTTTCGAACGCGATCTCGAGAACAGCGAGGTGAGTGCAGCGATCAACCCCCTACCCTTTCACTTCGACGCTGAAGTCATTCCCAATCCGCTTCATGATCAGGGCGTGCTATCGATCACGACCGAAGAAGCGGTCTCCGCGCGGTTTGAGATCGTGGACATCCGCGGTCGCGTCGTCTACCGCGCACCAGCCTGGCACCTGGATGCAGGTACTTGCAGGATCGATCTGGCAGGTCCACTGGCCACACTGTCCTCGGCTACCTATTTTTTACAGATCTACTCGGATAAACGTCCTGTCCTGACCCGCAAACTGATCGTCACGGAATAGTACGTTGTCTCGATCTGCCGTTTGCACGACAGGCAAAGCACGCCATGTGGACGTTGATATAGTGCGTACCAGCCGGCACCATGTCCATTCCGATCGTTCAACTCAACTCTGCCTCTTATTTCGAGGATTTTGACGGTGTATTCGACAACCGCATTTTTCGCTCACATCTGAAGGATTTCGAGTACGAAGGCAAGGACACCCTGCTGTCTGTCAAAGTCGCACTGAATCTCCCGGAGTTCTACTATACTCCACAGCGGGCGTATCATATCCCCGCCGGGCATTACTGCATCATCAATCCGAAAGAGAGGCTGATCAGCGAGCTGCATTTTGATCAGTACGCCGATGCGATCAGCATTTTCGTTTCGCACGATCTGCTCAGAGAAGTGTTTGCTTACTGGATGGGCCGACATGACGGGCTCAGAACAGGATCCCTGCAGGACGTCCCACTGCCGTGGTTTACAGAGCGGATCACGCCACTCCATGCCGACCCTCTTGGGCAATTTGTCACGAAATTGTGGTCCCACCCGCATCAGGAGATCGGGGACCCTGATTACTTCTACGTGCTGGCAGAGCACATGTTCGACTCCCAACGAGATCGGTGGCAGCGGGTGGTGCGCATTCCTGGTCGCAAACTCAGCACGCGATTGGAAGCACTCAGGCGTGTCGAGCTGGCACGTGACTTCATTCATGGGCACCTGGGGCAGCCGTTCACGTTGCAAAAGATTGCGTCCGCAGCCGGCATGAGCGTCTATCATATGTCACGGCAGTTCAAGATCGTATACGGCATTTCTCCGTACCAATACGCGTTGCAGATCAAAATGGAACATGCTGCGCGACTGCTGCAATCGTCGGGGGACGCGGTCACTGATATTGCCGGGCAGGTGGGCTTCCAGGATCCTGTCAACTTCGGAAAGTGCTTCAAGGCCAGGTTTGGCAAGCCGCCGGGGGCCATGCGCAAGGGCTGAGCAACCCCTACCCTTCCAGCAATCTCTGTACTCCCAGATACCCGGGCAGACATGTGAGTCCACCGCCAGGATGCGATCCACTACCACACAGATAAAGGCCTTTCAATGGCGTCGTGTACTGCATGAAGGCCGGCGCCGGCCGGGTGATCAACTGGTCGATCGCGTACTCTCCATGCCAGATATTACCACCCGGCAATCTGTATCGACGCTCAAGGTCGCGGGGTGTAAGTAGCTCATTTCCAATGATGTATTTCTCAATGTCTGGATGGTAATGCGCAAGCACATGCACAATGTTGCGCACCAACCGGGATCTGGATTGCGCATTCCAGCCACCGTCAGGTTCATATGGGACGAAATGCACCATGATCGAGAGGGTGTTGCGGTCCGGTCCATTGATATACACATCCAGGATGGGTGCTGTTGAATACGTGCGATACTTCACCGCATCGAATGCGCGCTCCATGTCGTCAATGGCATCGCTCGCGATGCGTATGTGGCGGATATCGGGATCAAGTCCGCTGAATGCTGCCGGCCTGTCGAGTGCCAGGTGCAGCTTGGCGGTCACGCCCCTGCATCTGAAGTGCAGGATATCCTGCTCTACGCTGCGTGGGAGATACCTCGGATGGATCAGATTGAGAACTGTCTCCCGGGGCGCGCAGGATGCCGCAATGACCGGTGCCGGTATTTCCTTGCCATCCACTACTACACCGCTCACCTGCTCATGCGTGATCACAATCCTCTCTACAGCAGCGTTCGTCCGGATCGACACGCCGGCTGCACTAGCAGCTGATTGCAATGCCTTCACCAGCGCATCTGCCCCGCCTGCCACCGCAACTTTGGGTGTACATGCGTGGATGAGCAGGTTGAGCATCGTACCGGCGGACCAGGGCCCGGTAAAATTGCCGTAAACAGCGGGAGCGCAGAGCCCGGTCTGCAGAAAACCGGTCTCGAACTGTTCCTGCATCACATCCGCGACACACATCGGGGCTTCCCGCAGAAACCGGAGCATTGTGGCATTGCCCAGCCGTCTAAGTTGCCATGCCTTGCGGCCCAGCTGGCGGAGTCCTCTGAGACCGGGATCTGTGATATCGGGAGGCGCAGCATGCATGAGCCCGGTCACAAATGGTTTGATCTTTTCGAGAAATGCGTGGAAATCCAGATAGGCCCTGGCGTCCTTTTCCGAATAGCGGGCAATAGAGGCCACTGTGGCCCGGACATCTGCCGGATGGATCACGATTGCCCTGCCTTCAGAGCCGAGCAAGGCGATCGGTGCAGGCAGGTCATCGATCTGCAGGCCATGCTGTGCCAGCCCCAGTTTCTGAACAACGGCAAGGCTCACCGAAGAGGTGTCATGCAGAACGCTTGCACGGTGCCCTTCATGGAAGGTGACCTCTTCAGCCAATCCGCCAAGGCTGTCGCGCGCCTCGAGCAGGAGCACCTTTCTGCCTTTGATCGCCAGAGCTGTTGCCGCTGTCAGCCCATTGTGCCCACCACCGATCACGATCACATCCCAACTCATGGTTTCGCTTGTTTGAGAATGGTCTTTGCTGCCAGTTCACCGCCCGATCCGATGATTCCACCGCCCGGGTGCGTACCGGATCCACAGAGGAACAAGCCGTGGATCGGTGTCCGGTAGTCAGCATATCCCGCTACCGGTCGTTGGAAAAGAAGTTGTTCAAGTGACAGCTCGCCTTGAAAAATATTGCCTTCAGAGAGCCCGATCTTCTGCTCGATATCCCACGGGGTCAGCACCTGCCGGAACAGGATTGAGTCCTTGAACCCCGGGGCGTATTCTTCGATCTTGTTGACCACCGCGTCGCCAAATGCCTCTCGCTGATTTGGCCAGTCTTCTGCTCCCTCACGCAGGTGGTACGGGGCGTATTGTACAAAACACGACATGATGTGTTTGCCGGGCGGCGCCAGCGTCGGATCGGTCAGCGTCGGGATGACGATATCGATGAACGGATGCTCAGAAAATGCCCCGTATTTGGCCGTGTCATAGGCCCGCTCCAGGTAATCGAGGCCCGGGGCAATGGTAAT
>JAWWBX010000311.1:0-5301 GCA_033720735.1 Saprospiraceae bacterium | reverse complement strand
TGTGCCCCATGTCCTGGACCTCGCAGATCGGCATGACATGATCATTGTGTGCCCGGACGGAGGAACGGTAAGTTGGTACTTTGACAGCCCCGGGGACCCGGCGTCCCGTTATGAGACGCACTTCACGGCTGAACTCGTGCCGGCGGTAGACCATTCCTACCGGACGCTCCCCTCGCCTGCCGGACGCGCCATCACCGGTCTGAGCATGGGCGGGCATGGCGCGTTGTTTCTCGCCATCCGGCACCCGGATATCTGGGGTGCGGCCGGCAGTATGAGCGGCGGGCTGGATATCCGCCCTTTCCATCCTTACTGGAATCTGGATCGGCATCTCGGACCAATCGCGCAGTTTCCCGAGCGGTGGGATGCGCATACCGTCATCAACCTGCTTCCACAGCTGAAAGGCCGCAATACGGCCTTAATGATCGATTGCGGCTACGGGGATTTCTTCTTCGAAGTGAATCTCGCTGCTCACCAGGTATTGAAAGAAATGGCATTTCCGCACACATTTGTCCAGCGACCTGGCGGTCACGACTGGGCGTACTGGAGCAACGCGATCAAGTACCAGGTGTTGTTCTTCGCAGAGTATTTTGAGGGGGCCAAGACACGCCATTAGCGCCACCGGCCTTCACCCAACCGATGTCTATTCGAAATCGACCAGTTCGATATCAAACACCAGAATGGAGTTGGCCGGAATGCCGGTGCGCGGTGTGGACCCATAGCCGAGGTGAGACGGGATGATCAAGGTGCCACTTCCGCCTTTCCCGAAGAGTGGGATCCCCTCCTGCCATCCCTTGATCAGGCCAGCCAGCTCAAACATGACCACCCCGTTGGAAGCATCGAACTGAAAACCATTCAGGAGACGGCCCACGTAGGTGATATGGATCTTGTGACTGACGTCCGGGTGCTCGCCATTACCCGGATCATCGATGATGTAGTGCAACCCCGACGCCGTCGATTGCGCCTCCAACCCGCGCTGGGTAAGATAATCTTCAATGAGCATGGCATCGATCTGGCGCTGGGTATCGTCTTTGCCGCAGGCGACGCAAAGGGTCAGGAAGAGTGTGCAGGTCAGGAAATGAATCACACGCATGTTCAGACACTTGAATTCCACGGATAAAACGAATAGCAGTCGCCAAATGTAGGGGATTTGGGTGATGCATTGAGCCGGAACAGCATCTGAATGGTGTGGACACCGGTTTATATTGTGCAGGACCAATGCCTACGCACATGGAGTGTACGGCCCGGTTGGTCGATTTTCCTGCAACTAGCCAGTGCGATCTGACGTTTTAGTGCCGGTTCGGACCAAAACCAATGGTCATCCACTAACTTACTGAGATGAACGTACGCAAGCTTTTGAGGTTCTCATGGATCGCACCTCTGGTGTTCTTCACAGTCATCCTGCTGGGAGGTCTTTTCTATCCCGGCTACTCCCACATCCGGCAGCACGTGAGCGAGCTGGCCGTACCGGACTCGCCAGTCGGCTTTCTGGTCACCTGGTTTGGCCTCATCCCTTTTGGCTTGATGATCATGGCGCATGCGGTGGGTGGCATTCTGTCCTATAGAGGCGATATACTGGGCATCCTCAGCTTCATTGCCATCTTCCTGACCGGGGTGAGCTTTATTACGGTGGGCATCTATCCTTGCGATGAAACCTGCGGGTTGCCAGATATGTCGCGACAAGCCCGTTTGCATGCCAATGCTGCAGCAGCAACGTTTGTCTGCATCTGGATCAGCCAGCTCCTGACCGGGATCAAGACCTTTACCGGCCGACGGAGTGCATTCACATTCTTCGCGATCCTGATGTTTATCGCCGGGTGGTTGGTCAACAAAGCCGCCGCCGAGTCGTGGCTGGGACCGGAAAACAAGGGCCTGATCCAGCGCGTCTACTTTGTGTACGTGGCAGTCTGGCTGATCGCTTCAGGGATCGCCGCACGCACGCGCCTCCGCCAACGCGGTGAATAGGCACAGGCGCGCACTCAAACCCGGAAAATTGTCTGATATTGCCCCCGCTTAAACCGACGCCCCGGCACGCATGGCCGCACAACAATCCACACACTTTTCCGATGTCACCTGGGACGTCATTGTCGTTGGTGCCGGGATGGGTGGCGGCACCCTGGGCAGTCAGCTGGCGGCCAAAGGCTGGCGGGTCCTTTTTCTCGAAAAAGGCGTCAACATTGCCCGCCGTCACACCTACCAGGTCAGCGACGAACCCTCACAGCGGATCAGCACCGGCAACTGGCCCTTGCGCATGACCGTCGACGTCGACGGCAATGTCAGCCGGGTCCATCCTCCGCTGGGCTGCGGGACCGGTGGCACCTCTCTGCTGTATGCCGCCGCACTCGAGCGGTTCAGTCGCGTCGACTTTGCACCATCCGATGCTTCGGCGCGTGCGCAGCGGGGTTCCGCATATGATGGATGGCCGATCGATTATGACAGCTTCCTCCCCTACTACGAAAAGGCCGAAGCGCTCTTTCGGGTACGAGGGACACCCGACCCGCTCGACCCGGATGATTCACACAAGTTGCTCGATCCGCCACAGCTGAGTGAGCAGGAGGGGCATTTCATGGACTCATTCGAGCAGGCGGGCATGCATCCGTACCGCATCCATGTTGGCATTGAATACGTCGAGAATTGTTCGGAATGTCTGGGCCGCATCTGCGAACAGAATTGCAAGAGCGATTCCAATCGCCTGTGTATCCAGCCTGTCCTGCAGCGTCAACAGGCCTTCATCCTCGATGAATGCGAGGTGTCTCGTATCGAAGCTGGACCTGATAGCGTCCAGCATGTCGTCTGCCACCACCAGGGAACCACCTATCAGTTGAAAGCCCGGCTGTATGTGTTGGCGGCGAGTGCCTATTTCACCCCGGTCATCCTGCTCAATTCAAAGAATACCCATTGGCCGGATGGCTTGCTCAACCGCAACGGACTCATCGGGCGCAACCTGATGTTCCACATTTCGGATTTCGTGGCCCTGTGGCCGACTCAGCCGTGCTCGAAGGCAGGTGCCAACAAGACCATCAGCCTGCGTGATTTCTACCGCCACGACGGGATGCACATGGGGTCGTTCCAGTCGACCGGGCTCGATCCCAGCTATGATCATATCCTGTATTTCCTGGTGACGTCGATGGAGCTGTCGTGGTTCCCCTGGCCTCGCAAACCGGCATTTTGGGTGCTGCAGCGGATCGCAAAGATCTCCACGAAGATGTTTGCCACGTGTTCGATCTTCGCGACGATCCTTGAGGATTTCCCCTATGCCGATAACCGCATCGAGTTGGACCCGAACGAGCCTGGGGACATGCGGGTGGTCTATCACATGCGCCGCGAACTGAAACGGCGCAACCGGAAGTTCAGGAAGCTGCTGGTGAGGCACTTCCGCAGGCACAAGCCGCGCTTCCTCGCCGGCCAGCCCCGGCTCAACTTCGGCCATCCGAGTGGCACGTGCCGGTTTGGTGACGATCCGGCGCACAGTGCACTCAATGCTGACTGCCGGGCTCACGATGTCGACAATCTCTACGTGGTGGATGCATCCTTCTTTCCCAGCAGCACCGGCGCCAACCCCAGTCTTACGATCGCGGCCAATGCGATCCGGGTTGCCGAGATCATGGATGCACACCTGGAAAAGCTGGTTCGGGCAGAGCAGAGTGCATTGTAATCCATCTACCCGGTCGAATTACTTTTTCTTCTTTTTGCTCGACCTGGCCTTCGGATTGAACTCGAGGCATTTGTCGATCCAGAACGCCAGGTCGTCATCGGCATCAAACCCATCCTCGGTGATAAACAGGTAGCCGGTCATGGGACGACCTCCGTGGACCATTTGTTCAGCGCCAGGGCGTTTGGTCAGGGTTTCAGCCTCTTCCGGTTCAATGCGCGCCATGATCCCACCCTTGTACGTCCCGATCAACATTTTACCGTCGACCATAAAACAGTCACCGCCAAACATTTTCTTTTCCGACCATTCGGTCTTGCGGGCGGCGAGAATGTTACGCGTCCGTTCGAGAAGGTGTGGATCTGTCGCCATGATGGGGAATTTGGATGATGGATCATGTCTAAAGTTAGGATGAATCATTCGATCACACCTCAATCCCTATCTTGCCCAGGATCATGAAAGTGGGAGATCGACACTACCGCACCATCTGGCTCGATGAGGATGACCCGGCGACAGTCCGGATCATTGACCAGCGGCATTTGCCGCACCGCTTCGTCATCGAGGAGATCCACGCTGTGTCACAAATGGCGACGGCCATCCGGGACATGCATGTACGCGGCGCAGGGCTGATCGGAGCGGCCGCTGGCTATGGGATGTATCTCGCAACGCTGGAAGCACAGCGTACCCGGAAGTTCGCAGAACAGATGGAAGCTGCCGCCAGCTTGCTCCTGTCAACCAGGCCTACAGCCGTAAACCTGGCCTGGGCCGTCGAACGACAACTTGATGCCATCGCACAGGCAACAAATCCTGCCCGGGCAGTGCAGATCGCACGCAATACCGCCGGTAACATCGCCGATGAGGATGCCGCCCATTGTGCCGCCATCGGGGTGCATGGCGTAGCCCTTATCAATGAACTGGCGCAAGCCCACGAGCGGCAGGTACAGATCCTGACCCATTGCAATGCCGGATGGCTGGCGTTTGTCGACGTAGGCTCGGCAACTGCACCGATCTATGTGGCCCAGGAGGAGGACATCCCCATGCATGTCTGGGTGGATGAAACCCGTCCGCGCAACCAGGGTGCACGCCTCACTGCATGGGAACTGCAGCAACAGGGTATCCCCCACACCGTGATCACAGACAACGCCGGTGGGCACCTGATGCAGCAGGGCAAGGTCGACCTGGTCATCACCGGGGCCGACCGCGTGACCGCCGACGGGGACGTGGCCAACAAGATCGGCACCTACCTCAAAGCGCTGGCTGCCCATGACAATGGGGTTCCATTCTATGTCGCAGTTCCGGACGCGACCTTCGACTGGCACATCACTGCCGGCCAAATCCCGATCGAGGAGCGCGACCCCGATGAGGTCAGGTTTGTCATGGGCAGGGATGGTGAAAGGCTCACCTCGGTGCAAATTACCCCGGACGGCGCTACAGCTGCCAATTTTGGATTTGATATCACGCCCTCCAGGCTGATCACCGGCCTGATCACCCCGCGCGGGATCTGCCCACCCGACCGGGCATCGATCATGGCTTTATACCCCGAAAAACAACCGATCGCATGAAGAACCGCTGGAATGACGAGGTAGCCCACAGTTATGGCGACGATCCGCTGGCCCTGCGCGTCTACAGCTCGCGGTTGCTGGGACAGGAGGAGG
>JAWWBX010000310.1:0-5334 GCA_033720735.1 Saprospiraceae bacterium | reverse complement strand
GACCAGCGGAGAGTCTCTCAGCTTCTCCGTCCGTAGCGCAGCGAAGGCGGACCGCCCACAGGAGTGAGGAAGCCTTCGGCAGATGCCGAGGGCTTTTATTGTTTCTGGACAGACCTCCCGCCACAAACCATCACCCCACAAAGCACCACGCCGCTAGTCAGGTCACACGACCCATCTCTCATGTCAGAACCACCACCTGAAAAATCCCCGCTGATCGCCAAGGAAATGGGTTAACTTAAGGGAAACACTCAAATGCACGCGAAAATCCCCTTGTTCTGTCTCATCACGATCTTGTTTTCCGGGCTGGTGATCAGTGCCTGCAATGGAGGCAATGGAGCCGGTTCAAATGATGAACTCACGGAGCTCCTGCTCGTAGGTGATATTGTCAACTGCGGCACAGGCGAGTTTGGCGAGGTTTCGTTTGTTTCTTCATGCTCGGAAGAGGTATCAGATACGTTCGAACTGGCGATGGCACTCCTGCACTCTTTTGAATATGATGAGGCGGAAAAAGCTTTTGCCAAAGTGATCAGGAAGGATCCTGATTGTGCAATGGCATATTGGGGTGTGGCAATGTCAAATTTACACATGCTTTGGCGTCCGCCCACAGAGGCGAGTCTGATCAAGGGCGAACGTGCCATTGAGGCAGCTCGCAAAAATATGGGGGACTATCGCAAGGAGCGGTTGTACATCGAGGCGATGGCCGCATTCTATAAAGATTGGCGTACCACGGATCACCAGACCAGGATCAAGCGATATGAGGACGCGATGGCAGCGATTTACGAAAGATTTCCCGAGGACAAAGAGGCGGCGGTATTCTATGCATTGTCGCTCAATGCTACAGCCGCACCTGAAGACAAGAACTACCGGAATCAACGGAAGGCCGTCGCGATACTGGAATCTCTGTTCCCGGACCAGCCCAACCATCCTGGCATCGCCCATTACCTGATCCACAATTGTGATAACCCGGTCATGGCTGAAAATGCGCTGGACGCTGCCCGGCGATATGCTCAGATCGCACCTTCATCGGCACACGCCCAGCACATGCCATCGCACATCTTCACAAGGTTGGGACTCTGGCAAGAGTCGATTGCCTCAAATCTTCAGGCCACCGCGGCAGCCAGGTGTTATGCAGAACAATCCGGTATGTCCGGCGACTGGGACGAAGGCATTCACTGCACCGATTACCTTGTGTACGCTTACTTGCAAACCGGCCAATCAGGTCGGGCCAAAGCACTGGTCGACTATATGTCAGACACCCTGGAGAAAATCGTACCTGTCGGTGTCAAGGGGGCTTACCCGACAGCCGCCATCCCAGCCAGGTACGCTCTCGAACTACGCCTCTGGGATCGCGCGGCGGCGCTTGAGATGGCATCATCCGATTATCCCGAGGATCAGTTTCCGTGGTCCAATGGTGTCATCCGGTTTGCACGTGTTCTGGGGGCAGTACACACGAATGATCTTGACGCGGCAAATGATGATCTTGATCGACTCAGGCAATGTCATGCGTCGCTGGTGCAGCGGGATGACCCGTATTTGGCCAACCAGGTGCTGATCATGCTCAAAGCTGCAGAAGCCTGGATTGCCCACGCCCGGGGAGAATCGTCCCTGGCACTCGAACTCATGACGGAATCCGCGGCGCTTGAAAATGCCACAGAGAAACAGCCTCTGACACCTGGTGAGGTACTTCCGGCACAGGAACTTCTGGGCGACCTCTTGCTGGCGACCGGCCATCCCGTGGAAGCGCTCGAGGCGTATCAGCTCGATCTTCAATTGCGGCCCGGACGTTTCAACGCACTGTACGGTGCTTTCTCATCAGCAGTTGTCGCCGGCCAAAGCGCCGATGCCCAAGCGTATGCCCGAGCGTTGGTCCAGCTCACACAAAACGCACCTACCGACCGTCCGGAAATGGTGGAAGTGCGAGCATATATCGGGCAGTCGGGCGACTGAGGAGGGCCACCGCAGAGACGCCGAGTTACCGGTAAGATCGTAACGGGTGGTATGAGCCACTGATTGCACGGACTTGCACAGATTTCTATGGACCAATCTCTTCGCGTTCTCTCAGAACATAATTCTCGGCGATCTGTGCGTGAAATCTCCCCCAATAGCATGTCTCTTTCACCCCCTTCCTCAGATTAAAGTTGATGATCGAAATATCAATATGTATCTCACTTCAAGTGGAGAGTTACACTCGCTCGCTCCCCTCACCGCTGCACATACACCACCACCTTCCCCTCGAAATACGGATGATCGATCAGCTGCTGCACGGGCTGCACCTCGACATAGGCGTTTTTGCGGGCTTGCTCGAGTTCCGCATTCAGGTTGCCGCCCTTGAGCGCGATGATCCCGTTGGGCAGGGCATTCCGGTCACGCGGGTTGATACGTTTGCGGGTCCAGCGGATGAGCTGATCCAGGGGCGCCACGGCGCGGGTGACGACAAACTCGCATTGCTCTGACATGTCCTCAACACGCACATGCTCTGCGGTAGCGTTGATCAGGCCAAGCTGTGAGATCATGTCCTGGACGGCCTTGACCTTCTTTCCGCGCGCATCCACAAGATGAAAGCGGCACTCCGGAAACACAACGGCAAGGGGGAGTCCCGGAAATCCTCCGCCGGTGCCAAGGTCCAGAACCTGCGTGCCCGGCACAAAGCGGATCCACCTGGCGATGACCAGGGAGTGCAGGATGTGGTGCACCTCCAGGGCGTCGATGTCTTTGCGCGATACCAGGTTGACCCGGGCGTTCCAGTCACGGACCAGCTCAGCCAGCTGTTCGAGCTGCGCGACCTGCCCGGTGGGGAGATCAGGAAAATATTTCAGGAGCGTCTCCATGTGCGTGGCGGACCCAGCAGGACCAGTATGCCCTGGACCAACAGGAACACCGCATACAGCAATGATACGGGAACGAACCAAAGCGACAGGCCCGGGACCTTGAGTTTGTTCGCGACCCCTGCAAAGACCGCCCACTGGATCAGCCCTCCCGCCGCCGCGATCACGATGAAGGTCTGCGACGGATCGAAGCCGGCGAGCAGCAGCGCGCCCAGCCACCAGACGATCAAGGTCGCTCCAAACAACGCCAGCCCGCGTTTCACCCCGCCGCGGTAGCGCGATGCCGTACTTAAATGCCGCCGTTTCTGGTAAAGCAAATCGACCAGGGTTTGCTCTGCCGGCGACCACACAACACTGTCACGATGGAGGCAGATGGCCGTGTTGTGTCTATTGGCTACCGCCTGGACAAACAGATCGTCATCGCCGGAGGCCACATCGGCATGATCTGAGAATCCGCCGGCCTGGTCGTACAGCGATCGGTGGTACAAAAGGTTGCGGCCGACACCCATATACGGTCGGCCAGCCAGTGCCAGGCCGAGGTACTGCATGCCGATCATCAGATTGTCGAACCTGGCCAAAAGGACTGCCAGACCCGGAGCCCGCATCAAGGGTCCGAATCCCAGCACCAGTTGGTGCCCGCCTCCCGCACAGGACACCATCCGGCCGATCCAGGCTTGGGACACCTGGCAATCAGCATCGGTCAGGAGCAACCAGTCATAGGTGGCCGCCGCAATGCCGCGGGCCAGCGCCCCTTTCTTGCCCGGTGCGTGTTTCTCTTCGCGGTGCAGGACCACTTCCCGGACCGGATACCCGGACTGGCTGACCAGGGTGCTGAGCCCGGCGATTCCCCCGTCGTTGACAAGGATCACCTCATATTGCGGGTAGTCCTGGTTGCGTAAAGTGCCGAGCAATTCGGGAAGCTGAGCAGTCAGACGGTGCGCGCAAATGATCACGCTGACGGGCGGCGCGTCCGGGTCATGTGCAGAGCGATGCCAGATGAGCGGTGCAAAGACCCGCAACCAGAAATACAGCTGTACCAACCCGCACAGCACCCAGATGCTGCACACGAATCCCCATGCGTCAATCGCTGGCATATCGGGAAGGTAGGTCTGACGGGAGAGACTTCAAAAGTCTGGGAGACATTTGAAGTCTCGTACGTTCACTCAAGGCATGACTCTTGCAGTCATTAACTTGAGTTTTGTGAAACACAACCAGGAGACATACCGACAGTGGTGTGCCGGGACTTCCGGCATCCCGCTTTTTATGCAACCGTACTGGCTGGATGCGGTCATCCCCGACCGAAGCTGGTCTGGTGTGGTGGCACGAGCCAATGAAGATCGCATGCGGGCTGCCTGGTCGATCAACCTGTCCCGGCAACGGCGGATGAAAGCGATTGTGGCACCACCGCTCACACCCTATACCGGGATCTGGCTCGACCTGGACCAAACCCTCAGCGCCCAGAAACAGTCGGCGCAACGGCAGACGTTGGTCGCAGCACTCGAGGACCAACTACCGGTCGTGGCCATCTTCGAGCAAAAGCTGCATCCTTCTCTCCAGGACTGGATGCCATTCTACTGGAAAGGGTATCGCCAGGAAACACGCTATACCTTTCGGTTTGATTGCAGGCAGGTCGATGAGATCTATGCGCAGTTTAGCGACAGCTTCCGACGCAACATCCGCGCGGCCGAGCGCAAATTCGACACTGCTTTGTCGACAGACATTCCGGAATTGTTTGGGTTGATCGCCGAAGTATTCCGACTGCGCAAACAGCCTGTTCCATTCACACTCGAGCAATTGCAGCACGTCTGGCAGGTCATGTCGGAGCGCGGCCAGTGTGCGATTTACCGGGCCTCTGACGAACGTGGTGTCAACAGCGCCATCCTGGTCGTCTGGGATGCACATACCACTTACTATCTCCTGGGGGGACGCAGTGGTTCAAACACCAGGAGCTCCAGCAATCTCTTGCTTTGGAGAGCCATTCAGGATGCGGGGCAGCGTGGCCATGTCTTCGATTTCGAAGGGAGCATGATCCAGGGTGTCCATGCGTTCTTTCAGTCGTTTGGTGCCTACATGCAGCCTTACCTCTTCATTTATCGCTATACAGGACTGGCCCGGCTCAAATATCTTTGGCGATGAACACTCCACGATCCGTCCAACATGCGACGTTTTGTCCGGTCACGGTGGGTGCAAAAAGGCGTACCTTTATTTCCGATCATAAACGCACCTTCAACTGCTTAAGCCTTATGACGCGCAGATTTCTCGCTTCATGCCTGTTGATGTCCATGTCCTGCGTCCTGATGGCCCAGATCGGCAATGAATGGATCGACTACGGCCAAACGTATTACAAGTTCCAGATCACGGATGACGGGATCTACCGGATCGATCACGCCACGTTGGCCGCCGCGGGACTGACGGAGGTAGATGCACCTGCCGTGCGGCTCTACCATCTCGGCAATGAAGTGCCTATCCATATCAGTACAGATGGTATCATGGGCCCCGGGGATTATAT
>JAWWBX010000309.1:0-5342 GCA_033720735.1 Saprospiraceae bacterium | reverse complement strand
TGCGGTGCTCATCCCGTTGGTAACGAGTCAGCCCCAGGTGGCAGCCGGAGATACAGCCCGTTGCGGATCATTGGAGATCCATCCACTGGCACAACTCATGGTGCAAAGCGGGGGACATTGCCTGATCGGCAATCAATAAATAGAAGGGTTGCGCGGTGCATGCCAGCCCGGCCTGGATCACCGGGCTTTTCCTTCGGAACCCTGGCCTGCATCATGTCTGAACGCCTCGAGGTATGTCTTCAGTTGATTGAGCTGCTTGCGCGTGCCGAGCGTGATCATGCTTGAGCCAGGCACAACGGTTTCAGAGCCGTCAGGGTTGACGATAAAGCTTCCGTCTGGACGAATGAATCCAATGATATGGGTGCCGGTGGTGGGCCCGATATTCAGGTCACCAATAGTGATATCGCGACAGGATTGGGGCAGATCTTCATAGCGCAATTCTTCAAAGGCGATGTCGATCATGTTCTTTTCGTTGGTGACAAATGAGAGAAACTCGATCGCTCCCGGCTTGTTGACCAGAGTGGCCATAAAGAAACCGCCGATCTGCTCCGGAAGCACCACGTGGTTGGCCCCGGCGCGTTGTAATTTCGCTTCAGTCGCCGGATCCGACGCTCTGCTGATGACCTTGATATCGGGATTCAGTTGCTTGGCAGAAAGGGTGATGAGGACATTGTCGGCATCATCCGGTAATGCGGTGATCAGCGCCCGGGCATGCTGCACGCCAGCTTCCCTTAACGTGTCGTCGTAGGTTGCATCGCCTTCAATGTACAGGATCTTTTTCTCGCTGTTCTGCACCTGCTCGATCCGGTCATGCTCATTTTCAATGACCACGCACGGCGTGTTATGGATCATGAAATGGTCCACAATCTCGCGACCGTGGCGACCGTACCCGCAAATGATGACGTGATCTTTCAATTTGTTGATCTCCTTGGTGATGAGGCGGAGGTGCCATTTACGGAAGACTTCTCCCTGTACGACATAGTACGAAAACGCTGCCAGCAGATAGGCGAAAATACCAATGTTGACCAAAATCAGGATGGTGGCAAACAGCTGGCCGGAGTCGGACAATGGTCGCACTTCTGTGTACCCAACAGTGGAAATCGTGATGATGGTCATGTAGAGCCCTTCCTGGAACGAATAGCCCTCGAGGTAGGCAAACCCGATGATCCCTGCCGCCACTTCGCCCAACAGGAGGGCGATGGCTACCCGGAGGTTGAGAAAGTTGCCCGGCACGCGGTAGCCGTCGATCCGTTTGAAAGGCAGGGACATGGGAACAAGGTAGCAAAGAGTTCAATCGTCATACGGTCTCACACAGAAAACCGAATGCCGAATCCGAAGCAGGAAATATGTTAGAATGCTTTAATGTGGTAGTATTTCTACGAAATACTTTAATGCGCCTCACAAGACCCGGATCGCAACGTTCACCTCCGGGATCATCATTATCCATCATTTGCGTAAGTAAATACTTACACATATATTTGTAAGCAAATACTTACATATTCATGCCAGCGACCACCAGACGTGATGTCTTTCACGGGATTGCCGACCCGACCCGGCGTCAGATCCTGACGCTGGTCGCAAAGGAACCTCTCAACCTGAATACCATTGCCGAGCACTTCGAGATCAGCCGGCCTGCCGTGTCTCAACACATCAAGATCCTCGCCGAGTGCGATCTGGTCCGGATCCATCAGCATGGCCGCGAGCGTTACTGCACCCCTAACGCTGAAACACTCAGCAGAATCGCCGAATGGATCGAGCCATTCCGCAAGTTGTGGGAGAGCCGCTTCTCGCATCTCGACGACCTTCTCAATGCACTTCAAACACAAACCAAATCTGAACCGTGATGAACAAAACTCTGATTACCGAACATCCCGAACGCCAGGAAATGATCGTGTCACGCGCTTTCAACGGGCCCGTGGAACTGGTCTGGCGGGCATGGACCGAACCCGAGCTGCTGGCCCGCTGGTGGGCACCCAGGCCATGGAAAGCGGTCACTAAACACATGGATTTCCGGGAGGGCGGCCACTGGCTCTATTGCATGCAAGGCCCTGACGGCGAGCAGCACTGGGGCCGGGCCAACTACCACAAGATCGTCGTACATGATTACTTCGATGCTGAAGATGTCTTCTGTGATGAGGAAGGCAACGTCAACACGGAGCTCCCCGGGACCAGGTGGCACGTGACCTTTACACCTCTTGAAAACGGGACCAGGGTCGACGTCCATACCAAATTCGATTCTGTGGAAGCGATGCGCCAGTTGATCGCAATGGGTGTCAAGGAAGGCACCACCATGGCACATGATAATCTGGACGCGTTGCTTGAAGAGATCCAGGCACAGGCATGACATGATGACGATGAATGACTTCGATATCGGCAAGCCGGAGGTTGCGCAGATTGCCAGGCAGAGACGTGCCCTGACATGCACATATCCCGGTCTTCCTGCGTTGTAATGCATATTGTGCACTTTCGTTATCGTTTTTGCCGAATTACAAAAAATAGGATCATGCTGTTTCGATGCCTGGGTCTTACCACTGCTCTGCTGATCGCCGGGAGCACACTGTCTGCCCAAACCGACTTCGAACTGCCCACCACCAACTCACGGGCTGTCATCCACCAGCGCGTTGCCGCAACAGATATCGAGATCACCTATCATCGCCCCAACGTGAAGGGCCGCGTCATCTTTGGCGACCTGGTCCCCTACGGCCGTGTCTGGCGCACCGGGGCTGACGCTGCCACCACGATCGCTTTTTCGACACCGGTCATCATCGAGGGGAAGCCGGTCGATGCCGGCACCTACGAGCTGTTTACGATCCCGCGCGAAGACAGATGGACCGTGATCCTGCAATTCGCAACCGGTCAATGGGGATCGTACGGTTTTGATCCCGAGCACGATGCCCTCCGGGTGGATGTCACGCCGGTTGCCACCCCTCATGTCGAAACCTTTACGATCAGCTTGGATGTGGTCGGTCCAAGTTTTGCCACGCTCAATATCGCCTGGGCCGGCGTGCGCGTTCCCGTGCGGATCGAGATTGACCTGGCCGCAACGGTCCTTCCAGGGCTTGAGGCGGCGTTGCAGTCAGAGGGTCGGCGACCCTACTTCCGGGCGGCGATGTTTTTTTTCGAGAATGATCTGGACATCGACCGTGCTGCCGAGCTGATCGCGCTGGCGCTGGAGCAATCTCCCGGTCATATTGGCATCCTTTACCGGCAGGCGCTCATTCTGGAGCGCAAGGGCGATATCAAGGGTGCCATCGCCGCCGCAGAAGCGTCCCTTGCCGGGGCGCAAGAGGCTGGCGATGAATTGAAGATCGAATACACCAAATTGAATAAAGCCCTGCTGGCACGGTTGCGGCGCTAGCATCCCGCACCGTGAGATTTGGCACTGTCGCCCATTGACGCACTCAAGAGAGGACACCCTCCACTCAGAATCCATACCAACCGCTCAATTCCCCGGGCATCATCGGTCGCTCTGCCCGCATATTGCCTTCAGATAGTACGCGTACCCTTTCTGATTCATCATTTTTCTTAATCAAAACCTGACCGATGAAAACACGATTTTTTGTTTCCATGTTGTTGCTGGCCGGACTGATCTCGGCCTGCAACGACGACGACAACGCCGGCCCCGTGGACAACGCGCCACGGCCGTCCGAGCAAACCACGAAAGTGATCGACCCGACCCAGGGAGGTGCAGAGGTCGGCTCTGCCCGGCTCACCCGTACTGACGACGGTGTCATCGCCTTGTTTGAAAGTACAGCGGCGATTCCCGGACACACCTATACCCTCTGGTGGGTGGTGTGGAATGACCCGGCCAAATGCCAGAACTACCCTCAGCCCTGTGATGATGCCGATTTCGGGATTGCCGACCAGGTAAAGGTGGAAGTCATGTTTGCCAGCGGGGGCATTGCCCTGGCCGACGGGAGTATCGCCATGTCCGGACACCTCAGTGAGAACGACATCTCGGGGTCGATCAACGGCCTGTTTGAGCTGCCCAACTTTGGCGGTCTCAACGACGCGGAAACTGCCGAAGTGCACCTGGTCTTGCGCAGTCACGGCCCCCAGATCCCCGGCCAGACGGGTGCGCAGATCAGCACCTACGGCGGAGGCTGCCAGGTCGAATTACCACCCTTTGCAGCGGTGCCAATGGCCGTCGGTGAATGTGCCGATATCCAGTTTGCTGTCTTTCAATAGTCAACAGCTTTGCGACCTGGTGACCCGGTCGCGCAGTCAGAGATCAGGTGGTTTGGGAGATCGGCATCTTGCGCCATTTCCCAGACCGCCTGATTTTTTTCATGAGACTTCAAAAGTCTTTAGGACTTTTGAAGTCTATGCTTTCAGCAGACGCCAAGCGGATCGTCGAGATCAGTGATGCCTTGTACAACGCTTCGCGCCCCATCCGGATCCTGCGCAATATCAGCTGGCCCCGACAGGTGCGTGACCAGTTCTTTGCGTCCGGGGCCGAGCGCTTGCCGCAAGTCAGCTACCCGCAATTCGACCCCACTGAAAGTCTGCAGCATACGGAGCACGCGAGGCAGCTGGCCCGCGGAACTGGCCTCGTCGAGCGGTGGGCCCTGCGTGTTGCCGATGTACTGGAACACAGCGCTCGGATGCTGGCAGGGATGGGCACTCCGGATTTTTACAAATACTCAGCACGGCTCTACGGCACACCCGGAGAGCCTCTCGCCGACGGGACCAGCACTTCGCTTGCGCTGGCTCGCCAGTTTGATGAGTTGTACGCACGCGTGGGCAATTTCGATCTGGGGGCGCCGCCCGAAGCCTGCCACCTTGCCTGGACGATCGCCGATCAGATGCGGGAGGCGGTCAACGAGATGTTTGGCGACGATGCTCCGGAGGTGGTGCTGGATGACGACATGGCGTCCAATGCGATCGCGGGCCGAAGGCGCATCCGGATCCGCAGAACGGCTTGTTTTTCTGACAACGACTACGACCAGCTGATCCATCACGAGGCTTATATCCATGTAGCAACCTCGATCAACGCCTATGCCCAGCCACACCTCAAGATCCTGCGGGCCGGCCATCCCGGCACCACGCGGACCCAGGAGGGGCTGGCCGTCTTTGCCGAGTTCATCACCGGCTCACTCGATCTGGACCGGCTACGGCGATTGTCGGACCGCATCATTGCTATCCAGATGTCCCTCGATGGTGCTGATTTTGTCGAATTGTACCGCTATTTCCTGCAGAGGACGGACAACCCTGAGCAGGCGTTTGACAACGCCCGCCGTGTCGTGCGCGGCGGTGTGGCCAGCGGTGGCGCACCCTTCACCAAGGACATGGTCTACCTCGACGGGCTCCTCCACGTGCACAACTACCTGCGGGTCATGGTC
>JAWWBX010000308.1:0-5349 GCA_033720735.1 Saprospiraceae bacterium | reverse complement strand
CAAACGGGCAAGCGCCAGAAGTCGCAACAGGCATGGCTCTTTGTCGCGCCGGAGGAATTTTTGAGTTCGCATTTGCCGGCGCAACCGGTATGGCAACTCGTGGATTGCCCGGTCGACCGGCAGTGGCAGCCGTCGCTTCCGTGTGGCTACCACGACACCCTGCAGCAATTCCTGGCTCTGCCACCGGCACAGCGCAAACTGGAAGAGGCGAGGATGGCCTTTGGTTTCCATCCAACTGAAGCAAATCGCACAGAGTTTCTGCAAACCCTTATCGATCGCGCGATCGAAGTGAAGGAAGTCGCTGATACCTCCGCGTCAAAAACCGCCGTCGTTCTCTATGGCGAGGCGCTTTCCCTGTTCGATCAAGCGCGTCAATTGCGATCAGAATGGTTCGACTGGCAGGAGCAAGCGTGGGCATTCACCCTGCTCAATGCGGGGCAGGTCAGGCTCGGTGCGCTCACGCCGCAGTCCGCCAACATTGAGACACTCCGGGAGATCCGGGAATCCGTGGTGCAGGCCGGGGCTTTGCTGGCGGCGCTTCCGGAACTATTGCAGGGCGGGATGGCGAGGCAACAGTGTGCGGATCTGATCCACTACCTGGAGCAACGGATGGCCAGTCTCAAGCGCTGAGCAAGTGGCGGGAACCTCCGCATATGGTCGCCATTCAGTCTTGGATCAAAACAGTGAAAGCTGACCTCCTTTATGCCTGCGTTGATTGCCGCGGCGATCATCAAACACGGTTCTGCCGCCATATTCCGGTGACCACGCCCGTTCTTTTTCCATCCAGGCATTGAAGCGCTCCGGATCCGGATCAAACCGCTCTTCCTGCCGCGCTGCCAGCTTTGAGAGTCGCTTGAAGGCATGTCTCTTGTCTGTCTCGCCGAGTTTGGCACGCACGAGCATGCTATTGAGAAACTCAATGGTCTCGTCGTATACCGCAAGTGGAACCGGGAAGGGGTGCCCGTCTTTTCCGCCGTGCGCGAGTGAAAAGCGTGCGGGATCATCAAAGCGCGATGGCGTGCCGTGGATGACCTCGCTGACCAGGGTGAGCGATTGGAGAGTGCGTGGTCCGAGGCCGCGCAACAGCAACAGCGATTCGAAATCCTCCGGACGGGCTTCATGCGCGAGGGCGATGATACTCGCCATCCGCTTCAGATCCACATCGGCGGCCCGGACATCATGGTGGTCCGGCATAACGATCTTGCGCACCTCGCGGCCGAATTGATCCGGATGCAGGGCAGAAAGGTCCAGGATGCCCCTACGGGTGGCAGCCGCTTGCTGGTGCACGAGATTGAGGATCTGACCTTGTGACTCGCCGCAGACGGCAGTATGAGGATTGTTGACGAAGCTCGTAATACGTGGAGAGTGCCAGTGATACCGCCTGGCTTGCCCGGCCGCAGGATTCATTCCCTGCTGTACGACGGCCCAGTTGCCGTCGCTGCTGAGCACGAAGCTGTGCAGATACAACTGGAAACCATCCTGTACGGCGGTATTGTCCACTTTGGCTGTCAATTTGCTGGCCCGCACCAGCTGGTGACCGTCCATCCCGGTCCTGTCAGCGATGCCCATCAGCTCATCCGGCGTCTTGCGCGAATGGCGCCCGCGTCCGCCACAGATGTAGAGCCCATAATCCCTGGAGCGCTGGTTGATCCCGCGCTTGAGCGCACCCATCACCGAAGTGGTGATACCGGATGAATGCCAGTCCATACCCATCACGCATCCCAGAGACTGAAACCAAAGCGGATCACTCAGGCGTCGCAGCACTTCGTCACGGCCGTATTCGCTGAGGATACTCTCAATGATGGCGGTACCCAGCAGTGACATACGTGACGCCAGCCATTGCGGTACACGGCCGCCGTGCAAGGGGAGATCTGCATGTCCACTGCGTTGCATCAGGGTAAAGATCATGAATTAGCACGATCCGCCCTCTGTATGCAAAAGCCGAATCAAAAAAGGGTTCGGTCCTTTCCGAACCGAACCCATGGATCAAAATGGAAGCTCTGCTCAATAGCAGTAGTCGTTGTAACGGCCCCTGGTAAACGCCAGGGGTCTCCCGCGATGGCCCCGCAGGATCAGACGGTTGCGCCCGGTTGTCAGGATACTCATACCATTGTCCCCGGCGAGTCGTCCGTTGCCGGTGGGGTAGAAGTGGAAGTGGCGTCCGTTGTAGTCGACATGCACCGCTTTGCGATTGACCCGGATTTCCATGATCCCCTGGCCGCGCCATCCGCTCCACCGGCCTTCAAGGCCTCTGAGCTTGCGTACCTGCGAACGCGTCAGTGCCTGATGTGCCTGGTGCGGCAGGTAGCCGCCGGGGCAGTACGATCCGTCTGCATGGAACCCACCCAGACCGTCGTCATAATTATCATAAAACGCTCCGCCGTACCAGGTTTCCTCATCATCGTCATACCACCCTGACGAGGCCCGGGTGAATACCAGTACGTCACGACCGTTGCGGCTTACCCAGCGCAGTTGATTTCTGCGTCGCAGCTCGTAGTAGTTGCCGCGTTGGTCGGAGTAAATGTCGTTGCTCCGTGTGTCGTAATAGCGCCATCGCGACGCATCGGTTCGCTTGACCTTGATCCCGTCGTAGGTATCCTGAACCTCGATGGAGATCCCGGTACGCTCGTTGTGCCAGAGCCCCTCCACTTGCGAGGCCAGGCTGGTGCCCGTCTGAATCAGCATCGCCAGTATCACCAGGCTTGTCCAGTGCAAAACCCTTTTCATGTTATCGCGTTTTTGTAATCAAATCATCCCCTTTGGAGATCACTGGTATGACGCACCTGGCGTGTTAAAGAAGATTATGGATTCGTTAATACCGGGTTAAAGGGAAAGCAGATATGAGGTGTCACCACACAATAGCCGGCATATCAGGAGAGTTGAGGACATGGCATGCGTACATATTGGTGACGGATTGTGGATTCGTTACCTTAATGGTCTTGACCCCTGCAAGTCAACAAATACCTGCACATGGTTAAACGACTGTTCACACCGATACTCACCCTTGCGCTCTTGCTGGTTTCCGCCTGTGCCGTTAATCCGGTGACAGGCAAGAAAGACTTCATGTTGCTATCTGAACAGGCCGAGATCAATCTTGGACGGCAATCGGACCCCTCGATCGTGGCGGCCTACGGCCTGTATCAGGATGAGGCCCTGCAGCGGTTCATCAATGAAAAGGGTCAGCAGATGGCTGCGATTTCGCACCGCCCCCAACTTGACTACGAATTCAAGATCCTGGACTCACCGGTCGTCAATGCATTTGCCGTGCCCGGGGGGTATGTCTATTTCACGCGGGGAATCCTGGCGCATTTCAATAACGAGGCGGAGTTTGCCGGTGTACTCGGACACGAGATCGGCCATATCGCGGCACGTCATTCGGCAAAACAATACTCCAACAATATCCTTTTCCAGGTGGGATTCATTGCAGGAGTGGTCATCTCACCGGAGTTTGCCTCCTTTGCGGACGCTGCCCAGGAGGGTCTCCAACTCCTCTTCCTGAAGTTTAGCCGCGACAATGAGAGTGAGTCGGATCAGCTTGGCGTGGCGTACTCCACGGAGATCGGTTATGACGCCCACCAGATGGCAGACTTTTTCCAGACCCTGCAGCGCATGCGCGATGACGAAAGCGCGTCCATCCCGACTTTCATGTCGACGCACCCGGATCCGCGTGATCGCTACAACACGGTCCATCAGTTGGCAAGTCAGGCGCAGCAGGGGCAGGATGCCGCCAGTTTCAAAGTGGGACGTGACAGCTATCTGCAGATGATCGACGGCATGATCTACGGTGAAGATCCTGCACAGGGCTTTTTTGAGGAGGGCTACTTTTTTCATCCTGAGCTGCTGTTCCAATTCCCGGTTCCGGGCAACTGGCAAACCGCCAACTCACCAAGCCAGGTACGGATGGCTCCACGCAGTGGGGATGCGCTGATCATCTTCCAGTTGGCACAGGAAAACAGCCTGGTGGCCGCAGCTGAAGCGACCATTCGCGACAACAACCTGACGCTGATCGACCAGAAGACGACAATGGTAAATGGCTTCGAGGCACTGGTGACCCTGTCAGACCTGCTCAATCCGCAAAATCCGCAACAGATCACGCGGGTTCTCAGCTACTACCTGCAGGACGGCAACTACATCTACGAATTTCATGGTCTGACCAAGAAGACGGACTACCAGAAGTATGCCGGGACGTTCGTCAGCACGATGGAGGGTTACCGCAGGTTGACAGACCGCGAGAAGATCGAACGGAAGCCCGAGCGGATCGTGATACGAACTGCCCCGTTTAGTGGTCAGGCCCGCGATGTGCTCAGTGCCATGCGTGTGCCCAATGACCGACTGGAGGAGGTTTCGATTCTGAACGGGATCGACCTCAAGCAGCGCGTGGATTCCGGACGGCGGCTCAAGCTGATCGAGCGGTCGTGAGCCGGGTCTGCAAAAATCTGGCGGTTGGCGTTTAGCGTGGTCCGGGTGATTTCCCTAAATTAGGATCATGAAGGAAGCCAGCGTCCGTAAACTTGTCTCCCTGGGTGCCTCCGTTATCCTCGCCTGGGTGTTTATTCTCTATGGGTGGCGCAAGGTCTCGTCAGACACTGCCGAGTCCCAGGCGCAGTTCATGGAATGGGGGTATGAACCCGAATTTGCCTTGCAGGTCGGGATCGCCGAAATGCTTGGCGGTCTGCTGTTGCTGTTTCCGCCCACCACGAGCCTGGGAGCGCTGCTGCTGACCGTGCTCATGGGCGGTGCGATCTATACGCATGTGTCGACCGGGATCGGATCACCTGTCTTTCCGGCCGTGCTGCTGGTCTGTGTTCTGGTCCTCTGCGTACTGCGCTGGCCCGAATCGTTTGTCCGTCGCATCGTCCGCCGCTCTCAGGCGAGCTAGTGCCTGCCGTACAAGGTGATCTTCGCCTTCTTGTCGGCCAGCGGATTGCTTTGATAATGGAAGACCACCCGCCGAATAATGCGATTCCGACCTTTGAGATTGAGCACACGGGTTTCACCGCCCGCTTCAATGCGATGTCGGATGTCCAGAACCTCGCGGGTCCCATTGCGGTAATGGACCACGACCCGGTGAAACATGACCCCGGTTTCCTCGACTGTGAGCTTGAGGGCGTTAAAGGTGCCTTTGGCCCCGGTCACCAGGATCTCGTCCTGATCGGCCTTCATGTTGGCTTTGCGCGATCCCAGCTTGACCCAGGGATCAGATGATGTGGTGAACGCCGTGGTGGTGAGGGTGCAGCAAATTGCCAGGATGGTTAATAATGAAGTATTCATAACACTGAGTGGTTTCCGTTTGGGTATGAGACGACCGAAGTCCGGCTCCGTTTAATCCAGTCTATGGTTTAATGTTTG
>JAWWBX010000307.1:0-5351 GCA_033720735.1 Saprospiraceae bacterium | reverse complement strand
GCCGCGGACCGGCCCCCGGATCATGACGGCACCCTGATCGGTGGATTCAAGGTCTCGGACCTCAATGACCCGGACGATGACGACGACGGGATCAATGATACGCTCGACCTCTTTGTCTGGGATCCGGACAACGGAACGACAACGACCCTTCCACTGAACTATCCCCTCCTCAATTCGAACCCGGGCACCGGGTTTTACGGGCTGGGCTTTACCGGGTTGATGGCAAATTTGACCGACGACTACCTGGACCTGTGGCAGAACGAAGACAACAGCAACACCGACATCATCGCGGGTGGCGCATCAGGATTGCTCACGTACGTCAACATTGATGAAGGTGATGCGCTCGGCGGGTTCAACGACCAGAGCAATGGTTTTCAATTTGGCGTTGCCGTCGACAGCACGACCGCTCCGTTCGAGGTCAAAGTGACGATGGTGGGCCCGGTGTTCCCGGACACCATCCAGGATTTCCAGTCGGCCGGTATGTATGCGGGCACCGGAGACCAGGACAACTATGTCAAACTGGTGGTCAATGCGAATGGCGGCACGCCGAATCTGCTGCTGGTACACGAGTCGGCTGGCGTGGCGACCTCTACGCCATTTGCCGCTCCGGGGATCGGCTCGACGGCACTCATTGAATTGGTACTGGTGATCAACCCGGCCAACGGGTATGTCAAGGCGCAGTACGCCATGAATGGCGGTGCGCGGGTGCACCTTGGCGACGGTTTCTTCGTCGATGGTGCGTTGCTCACTGCCTTGAAACACGATGTTGCGATGGGCGTGGGTGTCATCTCGACAGCACGCGGATCCACCAATCAATTTGAGGCGACCTGGTCTGATATCAGCCTCCAGTACAACCCCGTCACGAATGGTGAATGGTTTACCCTTCAAGACGGATTCAATTGCAATCCCATGGGCAGCCCCGGGAGTTGTTGCGAGCCGCGGCACGAAGCAGCCTACGTACAGTCCGGCGACAAGTTCTATCTGATGGGGGGGCGCGAGCACGGCAGCAATGTCAACATTTACGATCCCGCAACGGACACCTGGACCGTGGGAGCCACCCCGCCCTTCCTGATGCACCACTTCCAGGCGGTGGACTACCACGGACTGATCCTGGCGGCCGGCGCCTTTACCGGCACCTTTCCCAATGAACCGAGCGTGGATTCCATCATGGTCTACGATCCCGTGGCGGATGCGTGGTATGCCGGTCCGGAGATCCCGCCGGGTCGTCGTCGCGGGTCGGCGGCAGCGGTGCTGCACAATGACACGCTGTTTCTCGCCGGCGGCAACACCATGGGACACCAGGACGGGTCCGTCAACTGGTTTGACAAATACGATGTGCGCAACCATACCTGGACACCTCTGCCGAATGCTCCCAACCGCCGGGATCATTTCCATGCCGCCGTCATTGACAACCAAGTGGTGGCAGCAGCAGGGCGCCGCACGGGCGAAGGTGGCAGCACCTGGCTGGCCACTGAGGCCACGGTAGACATCTTTGACATCACGAATCAGTCGTGGGACACCATTGCGGCACCCATCCCGACGGAGCGTGCCGGCAATACGGTTGCCGTCCTGAACGGTGAGTTGCTGGTCATTGGCGGGGAACGGCTCTCCGGGCTGGCCAACAGCGAAACGGAGGCGCTCGACATCGGCAGCGAGACGTGGCGCACACTCGACGCCCTCAACACCGGGCGCCATGGCACCCAGGCGATCGTCAACAACGGTGGCATTTACGTCGCCAGCGGGTCGCTGATCCGGGGAGGCAGTGATCTGACCAACACCAGGACCACGGAAGCCTTTTACTTCTTCGGGCCGACCGAGCCGATCCTGGTCCCGCATACACAGAGCAGCCTGTCCGCAAGCAACCTGAATTTCGGGCAGGTTGATATTCTTGACAGCGCGGAGGCGGATCTGCGCATCGACAACACGGGAGGCTCACAGGCCATCCTGATCCAGTCGGTCAGCCTGTTTGACGGGACGGCGTACAGCATTGATACCAATCTCAACTTTCCGCGGTTGGTGAAGCCGTCAGACAGTCTCTTGCTACGCCTGCAATTCAATCCGGAGAGTGTAGGCATGCTTGAAGACACCTTGTACATTCAGCATACCGGTGCCAATGCACCGCAGACCAAGGTGGTGCTGTCCGGTGAGGGGCTGTTCACCTGGATCGGTGGCCAACGGGCGTACGTCGATTCGGCAGCCACCGGGTCTGAGCTGGGAAATACCTGGGCCAATGCCTTCAAGGAGCTGAGTTCCGCGCTGGATATTGCCAGCCAGTACCCGCAGATCGGGGAGATCTGGATCGCGCGCGGCACGTACCAGCCGGGAAGCGAACGCACCTCTACCTTTGAGGTCGTCGACAGCACAGCGCTGTACGGGGGATTTGCTGGCACGGAGACCATGCTTTCCGAACGCGACATTATGACCAATCCCGTCATCCTCGACGGTGACATTGGCATCGCCGGTGACAGCACTGACAATATCTACCACATCATCACCATTCCCGCGGCTGTGGACACCGCCTTACTGGATGGCGTCACAATCCGAGGGGGGACGGCCAACGGCCCGGTCGGCAACCAGCAGATCGGCGCCGGCGTCTTTAACCTCGGCTCGGCCACCCTGGCCAATTGTGTGATCAGGCAATGCGGATCGATCCTCAATGGCAGTGCCATCTTTGCGCATGGCAACAGCAGCGTGCTGAGACTGGATGCGGTTATGATTGAGAACAACTCCGATCCCTATATCGTGAATTCGGTGGGCAGCACCATCCGCTGGGTGAACAGCAGTGAAGTGAAGTGAGGAGAGATGAGGGAGAGATTGGGGAGAGAGATTTCGGAGAGATGCAGTGGCAGCGGGTGCACAGAGCAAATATCCATTCGCCGTATTCCTCATTCAGAAAGATGAGGGAGAGATTGCGAAGAGATTAAGAGTGTTGAAACTCATGATTTCTTCCTGATCACCTTGCGTCGTGCGCGGGTTTCATGACGTTCGATGAAATCGGTGACGAGCACCTCAAGTTCTGTCGCTGTGCGGGTCGGATGCTGCTGGTAAAAACCCTTTTCACCACGCTGGCGGCACGCTTCATAGAGGCACACGGCGCAGGCCACCGAAATATTGAGGCTGCGGATCATGCCCATCTGCGGGATGAAGATTTGGCCGTCGGCACAGGCAAGTGCCTCCGCGGACACGCCGTCACGTTCATTGCCAAAGAGCAGCGCAGTGGGCACGGTCAGGTCCGTTTCGTACAGTGACTGCGCTGCCTCACCGACATGGGCAGCCAGAATGCGGTCGCACTGTCCGCGCACCGTCTCCACGCAGGTGGCAAGGTCCTCGTGATAGTAGACATCCACCCATTTCCATGCGCTCGCCGAACTCTTGCGGCCCAACAGCAGGCGCTCTTCGGTGAGGTCGGGATCGGTATACACGACATGCACGGACTGCACACCTACGGCATCACAGGAGCGTAACACTGCCGAGATATTGTGCGGATCATGCACATTCTCCAGGATGACGCAAAGGTCCGGCTGACGGCGTGCACACACCTCCCTGATCCTTGCCTCGCGTTCAGGCGTCATCATCAGAATTCACGTTTGGGGCCTTTAATGTACGATCTGATAGGCCTGGTCGGTAAACTGCAGGACCTGGATCCCCTGGTTTTCATAATACAGGACCGGAAAATCACCATCGGGACGCGCGCTTTCATCGCGCACGGGCCGCAGCAGAATGTCGCCGTGCGGCGATGGCTGTCCGGCGACGGGCTCCATGAATGGCACCCCGTGCGCCTTGAGTGACTCGCCGAGAAACATGACGAGATCATAGCCCTGCTTGCCGGATGGCTCGGGAATGCCGGCATAGGCATCATAGAAATCCTTGGAAAATCTGCGCGTGGCCTCATTCGCCCAATCGACGTGCTGGGCTGCCGTGATGTGTGTTTGCAGACTTTCAAGATAATCGGGGTTGAGCCGGGAAAAGTTGATCCATTGCGGAAGGCCGAATACGGTCACATTCCGCTCCAGCTTCTCAGCATGGAGCTTTCTGAGCAGGGCCCCGACAAATTCCTCGTCGTTACGCGAGAAATACGGCAAAATGAAGACGGTGGGGCGTGTGTCGTGGATCAAGGTATCCAGATTCGTTTTGGCGAGATCGACGGTGGCGTCGTAGATCATCAGTTCCTCTACCCTTTCGAGACCGGGGTTGTACTGCGCCTGCGCAGCGTGGTAGCCGGCAAAGCGGCTGCGTTCGCGGTCATCCCTCGCGACGATATAGATCCGGGGATTGAGAAAGCGCTGCCCGATGAATTCGATGGCGGCTGCGGCATGGGTACGCAGGCCGGGCACCATCTGGACTAGTTGCTGATTGGGATATTCCAGGGTGATGCTGGGCGTCCACGGTGATACGACCGGGATGCGATAGCGCGCGCCAAACTCCGCTGCTTCGCGGATCGCATCGCGATCATAGGGACCGACGATGAGGTCGACATCGCGCAGTTCCCTGAGTTGCTGGCGCACCACGTCCGTAGATTCCTCCGTGTCCAGAACGCGCACGTCCAGATCAATGCCGCGCCGGGTCAGGTCAGCAAGCGCCAGGCGCATACCGGCGTAGTAATTCAGGAAACGCCTGGTCCGGGCCGGGATCTCGTCGCCAAATCCGCGGTGCAGATTGGCCTGCAGCGGCAGCATGAACGCCAGTGCGTAGCGGTCTTTCTTACCGGAAGTGGCCGACTCCGCAGACGAAATGACGGGTTGATCAATGACCTCCTGCCAATCGATGGTATCGACCAGGGACAACGGATCTTTGACCGCCTCATATTGACCGGTCACCGGATTGTACACCCGGGTCACTTCCTCTTGCTGCCGATCCGTGCCGGTATCGGTGGGGAGCTTTCGGGACGGATTGCACGCGCAGGTCAATGCCAGTGCGACGATGACCGCCCACGCACTACTCCCACTCAATGGTCGCCGGAGGTTTGGTACTGATGTCATACACGACCCGGTTTATCCCTTTAACGCGATTGATGATCTCACTTGATATGTCGGCGAGAAGATCATATGGTATGCGGCTCCATTCCGCGGTCATGCCGTCCATGGAATTGACGGCACGCAGGGCAATGGTCTGTTCGTAGGTCCGCTCGTCGCCCATGACGCCGACCGACTGCACCGGCAGCAGGATGGCTCCGGCCTGCCAGATCTTGTCGTACCAACCGGCTTCGCGGAGTTTTCCGATGTAGATGGCGTCGGCTTCCTGCAGCATGGCCACCTTGTCAGGCGTGATCTCACCGAGGATGCGGATGCCAAGCCCCGGCCCGGGAAACGGATGACGCCCAAGGATCTTCTGCGGGATGCCGAGCGCGGTGC
>JAWWBX010000306.1:0-5354 GCA_033720735.1 Saprospiraceae bacterium | reverse complement strand
GATCAATGCCGCCCGCCGTGCCGCACCACCCAGCCCTTGTCGCCGCGACCCGTCCATCGGGAACGGTTCGATCCGGCTGTGTACATCGTTGGTATGCAAGATCGTGAGGCGTGTCAACGACGCCTTGTCCAGCGCAGCCAAAGGAAACTGACCGGTCGACACCAGTGCCCCCGCCATCCCTGCGCGTTGTATGAACGTCCGGCGCCTCATTGTTGGTCCTGATTTGCCAGCGTGATACGCCCATCCAGCGCTGCGGTGATCGGCAAACCCTGCTTTGAGAGGCGGCGCACCTCGTCGGTGATCGCATCGCGGACGAGATACGGCAGTTCGTCGCGCGGTTGATCCATCAGGAAAAAACAGCTGTCCCCGCCATTCGCAATGTAATCGGGCAGGGCGAAGTGGTAGACCCGGTCAGGATCCAGGGGCGCGCCACCAATTTCCACGTTGATGGCTTTATCGTTCTCGACCACGTAGCGCAGGCTCTTGCTGACCGGCCATCCGTCGGACGCCGCCATATGATCAAGGAACTCCTGCAGGTCCGCCCCGGTCATATGAAGCACCACGATGCGGTTTTCAAAGGGCATCAGATCATACATCTGTACCATGCGCACGGGACCCGCGGGAAGTGATCCGACCCGGATCCCGCCGTAATTCTGTACGGCAAAATCCACTGGTCCGCCCAGATGCTCGGCAGCGTGTCTTTCGATCAGGTCGCAGATCCAGTTGCCGAGTGTGCTCTCCGGTTTGCGTTTGGTGAGCGTCTCGGCACAGTGTCCGATCACCTCATGCATCTCGGCATCAAGTTGTTGTTTGTACGGGGCGATCAGCGCCTCAACCTGCGCCTGATTGGACGTGTCCGATGCCAGTTCGTAGTGGGTGTAGTCTACCTTGGCAAGATGCTGCACCCGGCTGCACGACGTGGTCAGCAGCAACAGGCCCAATGCCAGCAGGACGCCCTTACTGAAGGAGAAGACTGGCTTCCCGCTTGATCGCTGATTTGGCGGTCTCAATCGGATTAGTTTTCTGTGACTCGATAAAAAGGATCAGCTGCTTGGAGAACTCCTCGGAGGGAGCGCTCGACGGCACCTTGGAGCTGATATGGGTGATAATCTCGATCAGTTGGTCTTTGGCGAGCTTGATGATCCGCCAGAGCTTTTCGGACACGTACAACTGCTGCGAAAGATTGTGTTCGAATTCCTGCTGAATGGCCAGCACGAGCGCCGACTTGAGATCGGTTCTGGACATATTCGGCGACTGGATGCGCAGCAAGAGCCCCTGGATCGATACGCGTTCGCAGAACAGCATTAGCCGTTCGTACGCCTGCAATTTGAGCTGAACGACGTTCTGGGCATGCTCTTCCTTTTGCTTCAGCATTTGCATTTTGAGCTGGTTGCTGAGGAACTGTTTCAGGATGAGGAAGATCGCCACGAAGACGATGAGGGCCGGTACGAGCAGGATTATAACTTCGTAGTACTTCATCAAGCGGTAGAATGCGCCTGCAAAATACAAATTCAACGTCCTTCCGACCGTTGAACTTGCAGGATGCCTGCCGTGTTATGAATTAGATTGTAACTTTGCGAAATATGCCAGATCAAATGTCTGATACTCAGCAACAAACGACAGTGCATCCGGTCACGTTGTCTGCCGGTGCCGTGACGCAGCTCAAGCGGATCATGGCTGAGCAGAACATCCCCGAGACCCATGGCCTGCGCGTCGGGGTGAAGGGTGGCGGATGCTCGGGATTCTCGTATCTCCTGGGATTTGACGTTCGGAAAGAGAAAGACCAGGTGTACGAAGTCGACGGGATCACGGTGCTCCTTGACCGTGCCCACGCCATGTACCTGATCGGCATGGAGATCGACTGGCATGAAGGCCTCAACAATCGCGGATTCATCTTTAACAATCCGAATGCAGCCGACACCTGCGGTTGTGGCAGTTCATTTTCCGCCTGAGTCAATACTGATTCCCATTCCCGTCGTCTACCGCGCTGCGCTTGCTGTCTGCGGGTACCAACGTGCGAGCCGCTCTGGTGAGATCCCGATGAAGTAACCCATGAGGATTGCCACGTTGCGGGCCGTTTGCCGCACCACCCCGTTGTTGACGAAGCGCCGTGCTGAAGTCCGCACTGTGGCCGGCGGCCTCGCCAGCCGTCCGCGTTTGCGCAGGCGTCGCTGGAGGTCGAGATCTTCCAGGATGGGCAAGTGTGCATATCCACCGACTTCTTCGAACGTTCTTTTGCGCACAAACATCCCGTGATCGCCAAATGTCAGCCACGGAAAGTTCATTTGGGTTACCCGGGCGATGACATCAAGCAACCAGTGCCGGGTATCAAAGGTGAGTCCGAACCCTCCGGCCACCACGCCGGGTTGGTTCAGGCATGCATCAATCAATGTGTCAAATTCCACCGGCGGGTGGGTATCAGCATGCAGGAAAAGCAGGTACTTCCCATGGGCCGCATCAGCCCCCGCATTCATCTGGGCCGCACGGCCCCGCATGCCGGCCTGCAGCAGGCGGACCTCGGGGTACTCCGACACGATCGTACAGGTGTCATCCGTAGATCCCCCATCGACGACGATGATCTCGCATGTTTCGGCGTGCTGTATGATCGTTTCGAGGGTCGCGCCGATACAGCGCGCTTCATTGAGCACAGGGATGACCACGGATAATGCAGGTGTGGATAGCATGATGAATGAAAGATTGGAAAAGATTGGAAAAGATCAAGAATGATGACGCGGATAAACATGGGATACGCAGACGCGAATCCATTCGCACTTCTTTAAATTCACGATTACTGGAAGAAATGTGGCCCTCCTTAAGGGATCCAGGACTGGGATGCGATTGCAAGATTGGGATGATGCTGCACTGATTCGGAGCGATGATGAAAGAATCTGGGGTAAAAACTGCAATGGCATCTCCGGGTCTCAACGCTCGGCCCATTTGCACCGGGTCATGTAACTTACTGTGACGATGCGCCCGCTGACTACCTTGATGTTTTGCCTGCTGTCAGGCCTGATGGCGGGCCAGATCAGTGACTGGAGGTTTACCCATCTCACCACGGAAGATGGTCTGCCGCCGGCGATCGTCACCGACATGGCACAGGACCGCCTCGGCCGGATGTGGATCAGCACGTTCGCCGGCCTGGTGTGCTACGATGGCTATACCTGCCGTACCTTTTCCCATAATCCTTCCGACTCAACATCATTGCCGGGCAATCGCATCCCTTCCATCACTGTTCTGCAAGGTGACTCGCTGTTGGCCTGTGGGCCGGGCGGTCTGGTGCTGGTGAATGCCCGCAATGAGACGTTTGGGCAACTGTCCGCAAGGACCTTTGACGGAGTCGACCTCCCGCAACTGGTCTACGATGCGTATGTGGACGCGGAAGGCTTGATCTGGATGACCTCAGATAGTGGGGTATACGTATTGGACCTGACAGCGGGCACCACCGAGCTCTTTGTCCCGATTTCCGAACCCGCTGACATTCGCGAACGACGGTTCAATCGCACGATCTACGTCAGACCCGACGTCAGTGATCACAACGTATTGTGGTTCTCCAATTTCACGTCGATCGTCGCTTTTGACAAGCGTACCCGGCGCTTTTCGTTGTACCCGGGTCCGCAATACACGGAAGAGTGGCCGCTCGAGATGGATCAGATCATCGATTTTACGACCGACCCCGACGGGTTTGTCTGGGCGGCCCGGGCCGGCCGCGGGCTCACACGCCTCGATCCCCAAACTGGTACCTGGACGCAATACATGTTTAATGCGCTTGACGATATCCTGTCATTCGACCGCAATGAAAACCATCTGCTTGAGATACGCCACCTCGACGAACATCATTTGCTCCTCGCTACGCGCTACTCCGGGCTGGTGCTGTTTGACAAGATTTTGGAGCAGTTTCAACGCATCGTCCATGAACCCGGGGACGCGAAATCGCTAATGCCTGGCCGGCAAATCGCGCTACATCATGACCGCGAAGGACGCTGGTGGATCGGCGGGGAATTCGGGATCAGTATTTACGATCCTGCGCTCAACCTGTTTCAGACCCATCCCACCGGCTTTGGTCAATGGCCATTCTTCTCCGTGCTCCGGTATGACACCAGCCGCCAAACACTTTTAGGGTGCAAGCCCACCGGCATGTACTGGCTGGGGGCGGACCAGGACACCGTCCTCAAGGCGAGCGGTGTTGATCAGTCCGGCGACCTCGTGAAACTCGCTGGTGTGACGGACTTCGAGATCCTGCATAACGGGAACATCTGGTTTGTCACCAGCGAAGAAATCCGGTCGGGTGTGTCGGGACTCTTCCATCTCGATCTGAATGCCGGCACAGGTGTACTGTTGCGCACGTCAGGCGTCGACTTCCCCTTGCGCAATCTGCGTACCATTCTGCAGGACTCACGTCGCAGACTTTGGATCGGCAGTGACCGGGACGGCTCGGTGATGATGACACCGGATACCCTGGTCCTCTTTATTGATCCCGACCTGAAGACCACGGACACCTGGTATATGGCAGAAGATCCGCAACAGCGCGTTTGGCTGACTTGCTATGAGGGCGTCAGAATTTTCGAGGAAGTCAACGATGTCCTGCGGATGCGTCAGCCCGAGCTTCCTCCCGGCATCCTGTCAGCGATCCACCAAGCGCAGGGACTGGCGATCGACGATCAAGGGGTGGTATGGATCGGGACACGCTACAACGGCCTGTTCCGCATTCCCATCGCGGACATATGGCAAAGTAGCCAGATCATTGAGATGCACGGACTACAGTTGCACAACATCCGGGCTGTCGCAGTGCAGGACAGCATCGTCTGGCTGGGCATGAATGGAGGATTGGGAAGGCTCGATCCGCGGCGCAACAATTTTCAGCTCTTTACCGATGCCCATGGCCTGAAACATTCCGAGATCCACGGTTTGCACGTCGGTGCCGACAGGCGTTTGTATATCGGCACACGCACCGGGGTATCCTTCGCACACATAGACACTCTTGCGCGCCGATTGTCCAAAGTACCTCCTCGGATCTATTTCAAGGATTTCAGTGTGAATGGCGTCCGTGAATCCGAACTGATCACCGGCGATCTGCAAGATGGATTCACACTGGAGTATCCGCTCAACAGTTTTATGGTCACCTACGCTGCCGTGGGGTTTACGGAGCCCGAACAGCAGCAATACGCCTACCTGTTGGAAGGGGCAGACGACCAATTCAACCTGGCCGGCTCCCGTCAGTTTACGTCCTACAACAATCTGGATCCCGGCCGGTACCTGCTGCGCGTGAAAGCCGCCAACAGCATGGGGTACTGGAACGAAGAAGGGGCTGTTCTGCCGATCTATGTCAAGCCCGCGTTCTGGCAGACGCTGGGGTT
>JAWWBX010000305.1:0-5363 GCA_033720735.1 Saprospiraceae bacterium | reverse complement strand
AACCCTTTCCAATGCCATGGATGTCGGTGCGCCAAGCAATTTCGACCGTCTCCTCACACTGTTTGATGGAGATGCAAACGCCTTGCGCCAGACCATCGCCGGCCATGCCACCAGTGATGAGAAAACGTTGCACACGATCCGCTCGGTCCATGACGAGACCGGCCACCTGCTCGATCCCCACGGAGCCACTGGCTATGCCGCATTACGTGCACACCTCAGATCGAACGAGACCGGTTTGTTTCTGGCAACAGCACATCCCGCCAAGTTTCTGGATACGATCAAGCCCCTTGGACTGGATGTCAGGATCCCTGAACGGCTCGCGCGCTACCGTGATGCAGATTTGCTCTCCGTTCCCATGGACAATTCATACCGCACATTCCGCTCATTCATTCTGGACGCGCTGGGATAGGCACGGGATATCCAGAAACATTTCGAAGATCTTCGAAATGTCAGTGAAGTAATGGTTTAGATAATCCTCGCAATCCTCACGTTTACAACGGATAGGGTGCGTTATGTCTAATTTCGACGAAATTCGAAATCTTCCCTTTGGTTGCCCGGTTTCGAACTGACATTCAGTCATTCTGCTGTTTCGATCCCTTTAAGCCCTCCGCGACATGTGTTGACAGCCATTAACCAATCAATTTTTCGCGATCTTCAAACCTACGGACCAAGCAACATGGCCATTGGATTATATCGTCCTTTCCATCCCGGTTTTCTTTCTACTGATCGGCATCGAGTTGCTTATCGGCAAACTGCGCAAGACCCGGCTCTACCGGCTCAATGATGCCCTGAGTAATATCAGTTGCGGGATCGCGCAGCAGATCACCATCGCCCTGAGCAAAACGGTCCTGGTTGTGGCGTACGTTTATCTGTATGACCACTACCGCCTGTTTGAGATCCACGAGACCTGGTGGACCTGGGTTTTGCTGTTTGTCGGGGTCGACTTTTTCTACTACTGGTTTCATCGCATGTCACATGAGGTCAACTTGTTGTGGGGCGCCCATATCGTACATCATCAAAGCGAGGAGTACAACCTCTCGGTGGCACTCCGGCAATCATCGTTTCAGGGGTTTTTCAGTATGATCTTCTATCTGCCATTGGCACTGATCGGATTCAACCCGATCGCGTTTGCCACGATCAACGCCTTTCAGACACTCTATCAGTTCTGGATCCACACGAAAACGATCGACCGGCTCCCTGCGCCCATTGAGTTTATGTTTAACACTCCATCGCATCACCGGGTACATCACGGCAGGAATCCCAGGTACATCGACAAGAATCACGGGGGGACCCTGATCATCTTTGACCGGATCTTCGGTACGTTTCAGAAGGAAGAAGAGGAGGTGGTCTACGGGGTCACCAAGCCGTTGCGGAGCTGGAATCCGGTTTGGGCCAACTTCGATTACTACGCTGATCTGTGGCGGGATCTCCGGCAGCCCATGCGCATGGTGGATCGTCTGCGCCTGCTCTTTGCCGAGCCGGGCTGGATGCCCGCCACCCTGGGTGGCGTCCGCACACCACCCGAAGTGACCGCCGAGACTGCTGAGGTCTTTGACACGACGATTCCGCCGTCTCTCAACTACTACATCCTTGCGCAGTATCTCGGTGTCCTGGCAGTCACGACCTTGTTCCTCTTCAACGGAGCGGCGCTGCCGCAAGCGATGCAATGGGTTGTTTCAGCATGGATCGTGCTTTCCATTATCAACATCGGGCTGCTGAGTGAGGGGAGGGCGTGGGTCAGGTTCCTGGAAGTTGCCAGGCTGTTGGCGGTGATGCCCTTGCTGATAGGAATTGGATCATGCAAGACGTACCTGATCCTTGCCGTCATTGTGGCGACCGGGTCGACCCTCTTCCTGTGGCGCGTCCGTTAAGATCAGAAACTGGCGGCAAGCCCGATCTCTGCGGATCTGGGCATCCCGGGTCGTGCGCCTGCCGGCCTACGGGCCACGATGTATCTGGCATTGGTCAGATTGCGTACCGTTCCGACAAGTCGCACATCTTCGGAGAGGTTGGCTTGCACTGACCAGTCGATCACCAGGTGCGCATCGGTCGATAGAGACTCCAGTAGAGGACCCCGTCCGGACTGTGTGCGCATGGCACTTGTATACCGCATTGTCATATAGGTGCTCAGGGCCGGGTGAACCAAACCTGCCTCCACACTGATCCTGTGAGGTGCCAGGTACGGCAGTTGATCCCCTTGTTCCACCAAGCCCCATCCATCGAAGGTGCTATCAAACGCGTTGTCGAATGCACCGTAGGTGTACGAGTACGACAACTGCAGCGGAACATGCCAGTCGAGTTGCGATTTGCTCACAGCGTATGAGACCAGTACCTCAAAGCCTCCAACGTGCGCAGCGCCGCCATTGTAGGTATCCGTGGATCCGTTGCCACCTGCTGCGCCCAGATCTGCCCCCAGCAGGTTCTGGTAATCATGCAGGAAAGCAATGACTTCGGAAGTCAGTACGCCATTTCTGGAACGCCATCCCAATTCATAGTTAACACTCTCCTCCGGTTTGGCACCTTCGTTAGACCCGGGAGGAGCGAAGCCTTTGTGTACCCCGCCGATAATCCGGTGCTGCGGACTGAGCGCCAGATCGAATCCAATGCCGGGGAGCCATGCCGCCACCTGGTTGCTACGGGTCTTCAGATCCTGCCCGGAGCGTTGGGGATCCTCCTTGCCATAGTCCTGCCGGGTAAGTGTGACGTGCTCATATCTGATACCGGGATAGAGGGTAAGGGCGTGCGTACTGAGGCGATACTGGAGATAGCCCGAGGTCGCTTTCGCCCGCTCGATCCGGTTGCTCTCGGTGCCCGGCGTGCCTGCCGTTGAAAGCTGCATGATGCTGTCGGCCATTGCATACGAGTCTACCCATTGAAACCGGTCCATATGATCCCGGTGCACGCGGATACCCGCCTCCACATGGTGTTCAAACCGGTCATTGTCGATGGTCCAATGAATGGCAGACTGAACACCTTCGGACTGGTAAGAGCGGTTGTTGGCCTTGGCCTGGAGTGACTCCCCGGGGAGGGTCGTGCTTCCTTTCAGGAGTTGCAGCGCCCGAGGGTGCGAAGCCGGGTTGGCCAGGACTGTAGCAATGCCAGTGGATCTTTCTTTTGTGCGCACCTTGTCCAGTTTGTACCAGTTGCGCACAAATTGATTGATGTAAGCGGTGGTGGTGATGGCGATGGCCGGGTCGAGCAGAATAGAATGTCTGAGTGACCATTGTTCCTGCTTTGCCCGCATATTGTCGTGCTGAGAAGCGGCGTACCGGGCCAAGGGTGTATCAACAAAATCCGCGTCCGTCAGACCCAGATATGTCTCATTGGATGTTTCATGCGTTTGTCCAGCTTTGAAGCTCAATGCCTGATACAAAGGGGCATCGGGGCGGGTGGTCCAGCGCAATTTCACCAGATAGTCCTGTTTGTCGAATCCCGTCTCGCCGTTGACCACGTCCTTGTACCCGGTGGAGCGGTATTGGAAGGTCTCCGCGAGATATGCAAAACGGCCATGCGTATCTCCGATGGTGGCGTGGAGGTTGCGCAGACCAAAGCTGCCTGCTGACAGGCGCACCATGCCCGCCAACCGTTCAGGGATCGGTGTTGACAATAAATTGAGCGCTCCACCGGTCGTGAAAGGACCGTACTTGACCTGGCTGGCGCCTTTCAACACCTCGATCGCATGCATGCGGCCTGCTGTCGGGAAATAATAAGCAGCCGGGGCGGCGTACGGGGCCGGGGCTGCCAGCACCCCGTCTTCCATGACGGTGATCTTCGAACTGCGCTCAGCACCTGACCCCCGGATGCCAATGTTGGGTCTCAGCCCGAAACCATCTTCCTCCTGAATGTTGAGCCCGGGCACAGCGCCAAGCACGCGGTTGATGTCGGTATGCTGCATTTTCCCCAATTGGGTCGCCGAAAGGTAGTAGGCCGCGCCCGGCATGGCCTGCAGCCGTTGTATGCCTCCGGTCAATGAACCCTCACTGATGGTCGCACCCGGTAGCAAATAGACTAATTCGGTCATCGTGATCTTGACCACCGAGTCCTGTGGTACCTCGATGACGTGCTCCACCGACCGAAGACCAAGGCAGGTCACGCGCAGGACGTACCTGCCAGTGTCCAGGCCCGCGAGCGCGAATGATCCATCGGGTGTGCTGATCGTTTGCGGTCCACGCTCACTCAAGGAAAGGTGAGCCTGGCTGACCGGGTTGCCACCCGGCGTGGTGACCTGGCCGCGCAGCACGTAAGCCTGCGCACCGATACATTGACAGAAAACAGCCGAGACGAAGAGAAGAATGACGCGTTTTGACATGACCTGCATTTGGTCACGAAAGTAGGATCACCCCGGGGCGCCTCCAATAACCGAATGTGTGGAATCACCTGCAGATGTTAGGTAGAGGCTTACCTAACTTTTGGTAGGGCTGGAAGCATACCGGTCTCCAGCGCGTACAAGACAAGCTGCACCGGGCTCTTCAGTTCCAGTTTTTTCATGATGCGCTTTTTGTGTGTGTAGACTGTGTGTGTGCTGAGGCCCAACTCATGCGCGATCTCCTTGGCAATCAATCCCTGCGCCGTGAGGATGACGATCTCCTTCTCCCTCGGGGTGAGCGGTGTCGGGTCACAGTTGTCATCGCCAAAGGATTTGGCCAGGATGAAGTCGAGCACCTTGTTACAAAAGAACTTTGACCCTTTATGCGCGGCCTCGATGGCATCGAGAATCTCGGCCTCATCGCATTCCTTGGTGATAAAACAATTGACGCCATCCTGGATCACGCCGTAGATACGGTCCTTCTCTTCGTCCGCGCTGATGACGAGGATTTGCACCTGGGGTGCCGCCTTCCGCACCTTGCGAATGGTTTTGGGGTCAAAGTGACGGGGAAGATTGTAGTCGAGGATCAGGACATCAGGCGGGTTGGTCCGAACCTGCTGCAGCAACGCTTCTTCGTCGGCCACCTCGGCGATCACACGATAGCCGTTGCGCTGGCTGAGGACCTGGCGCAGTCCTTTCCGTGTGAGATACTGAGAATCGGCGATACAGATATTGATCATGCGCGTGTGTGCAGCAGCACTTCCTTTTCAATGCAAAGATAAGACAACAGGGAAACGCGTTTGTTGATCACCGAAAGCGGAAATGCCCCATCGGCTTGCGCGATGAGGCATTTTGCGTGTTTGCCCGCATAAGGGGCGAAACGGTCATCAGAACTTCAGGTTGGTCTTAACAGCTGCAGCTCCTTTGTAACGAGATACGAGCAAAAAGTATTCCGTTTTGTGTTAATATGTGTTCATGTGTTCATGTGTTCATGTGTTCATGTGCTTGCCCTGTACGCGCAGCGGAGCGGAGTCGTTCAGGGTTGAAGTTTTAATTT
>JAWWBX010000304.1:0-5402 GCA_033720735.1 Saprospiraceae bacterium | reverse complement strand
GGGAGTCGTTGCCCCCGTGCTCCAGATCATCTCGCTAAAGGCACCGGTCACACCCAGGGTCCCTGCACTCCCGGAACAAATGGAGGATGGCCCATTGATCTCGACAGAGGCGGGCGCATACGTCGTTACCTCAAACGCATCCGTGCCGGGGCACCCCGTATTATTTGTTACAGTGACTGAATACGTACCCGGGGCAGCATTGATAGAGGTCCCGGTTTCCCCGGTAGACCACATGATCGAACTGTAGTTGCCGGTAATTTCAAGCGTCGCCAGGCCGCCACCACAGACTCCGGCGGGCCCGGTGATCTCGGGCTGGGGCCCAGGCGCGGTCTCGACAGTGATCTGCTCTTCTCCCGTACATCCGCCGCTGTCGGTGACCGTTACGCTGTACGTCCCGGGCGTGGTGACTTCGATGGAGCTCGTCGTCGCACCGGTCGACCACGCATACGCGTCGAATGCACCGGTCACCGTCAAGACAGCCGAATCCCCATCGCACATCGCTCCAGGACCTACGACCTCAAAGATCAACTCACCATTGAAGATCAATTCCTGCTCAGCCATTCCCGTACACCCATTCTCATCGGTCGCGGTGACCGAGTAGGTTCCACCCTGGCTGACCGAGATCGTCTGCGTCACCTCGCCGGTCGACCAGGTATAATCCAGGCCACCAAGGGCGGTCAGTGTTGCGTCACCCGAGCAGCTGAGCTGGGTGAGCACAATCTCAACGTCAGGGCCGTTGCCGACGTAAACGGTTTCTTCATACGTTGTCGCCGTGCATCCGTAATCATTGGTCACCTGCACCGAGAACGTTCCGGACTCGTAGGCAACGATCTCGCTGGTCGTCTGGCCGTCAGGAAACCAGAGGTAGGACGAGAATGGCCCACCCGTTCCGTAAACGGTCAGCAACATCGGCAGACTGTCGCAGGTCTGGGGCGGGATCTGGATATACGGATCGGGGATCGGTGCTTCTTCAATGAGATGCTCCCCGGTGGTCGTACAGCCGTTGGCATCCGTGACCGTGACCGTATACAGCCCGGGGTCGGAGGTCTCGATCGACTGGCTGGTTTCGCCGGTCGACCAGTCGTAGGCGGAGTAGGTCTGATCCACGGCAAGGACCACTGATTCCTGACCAAAGCAGATATCGGCATCACCCGTGATCTCGGGATCAATCGTTTCAAACAGCTCGATGCTGATCTCGCCATATTCCACGCACCCGTTCCCATCCGTTACGGTGACCAGATACGTATTGGGCGCGGATCCAATGATCGACGCTGTCGTGGCACCGGTGCTCCATTCGAAGGTCACCAGCTCGCCGGCGTTGAGCACCTCCACCGTTCCCACATCCTCAGCGCACAGCTGAGGGGGTGCCGACAGGTCAGGCAGCGTACCGAACAGATGCTCGACCACTATCTCGGACGTCCCCACGCATCCATTGACGTCGGTGACGGTGACGGTATACACCCCGGCCGTATCGATATCGATCGATGATGTGGTTTCACCATTTGGCCCCCAGGTATAGTTGATATACTGGGATGGGTTGTCGATCTCAATTGTCTCTGTCAAACCGAAGCAGATCTCAGTCGGTCCGTTGATCTGGGGTTGTGGCGGCGGCAGAAAGGTTGGCGTCATCTCCATGACCACTTCACATCCATACGTCGGGTCGGTGACCGTTACAAAGTAGGTACCTGGCTGGGTCACCTGGATCGAGCTCGTGGTCTCGCCGGTTGACCACAAAAATGTATTCGGGGCTCCCGCGCTCACGGACAAGGTTACGGCCTCACCTTCACACTCCGGCCAGCCGGTCCAGCCGCTCAGGTTCCAGAATGTTGGTTTGATATGTTTGCACCCGAACGCCACGCAGCCGTTCGCATCCGTAATGGTGACGCACGCGCTGTACCAGCCGTTGTCAAGCGCGACAAGGATCTCGATGGAGTCCGTCCCGCCGGTCGACCACTGATAGGTGAAGGGGGGCGTTCCCCCGGTAATGATCGGGAAAGCCGCGACCGTATCCCCCGGGCAATATGTCAGGTATGGCGGGTCCGTATCTACGGTCGCCCAGAAACCCGAACACTGCGCGCTGAGCAGATCCGCCTGTAGTGTCATGAACACAAGCAGGCCAAGGGTCAGTAAGCGTCGATCATATGTCATTCCACGTTGCATAGCTCGTCGATTGTGTGCTGGAAAAGAGCTATTTCCCGATGCCGGCAATTCTTACGACCCGGCGGTGAATGATTCATTTTCGTTTGTCACTGCACGACGATCATCTGTCGCGCAATTTCCTGTCGCCCCAATACCTCCAACAGGTACGTACCGGGGGCCAGATGTTTCGCGTCCATGGTAATCATGGTCAAGTTCTGTTGTATGGACATCGGCTTGACTTCGCGCCCTGAGAGATCTCGCAGACGCACGTCGACCGTCATCCGGGACCATGCGTCCGGGATCTGCACAGTCATGTGGTCATGCACCGGGTTTGGAAATACCGAAACCGATGTCATGCTTGCATCGTCTACTCTCGTTGTGGAAACCGGCACCGCAATCCGTTCCGCAGCGCAAGTTACATCGCTGGTCCGCACCTGCCAGTCATAGAAGTAATAATAATATGAATCCCCGAATGAGGTGCCTGTCATTTCACCTGCAGCACCCAGTGGCAGCGGATAGTCGATCACGCCTTTCTCCCGGTACAAGTTTCCCTGCGGGCAGAGCAAGGCATGAGACCCGGCCGGGATGGCCATGTCAAGTTCTAATACGTTCCAGCCATGTACAACATCAAACTGCCTGACAGCCAGCAAGGTATCTCCTGAGATCAATTGAATGAAGCGCACGCCTGCCGGCACCTCCCCGGGCACGTAGACCCGCACCGAGACCAACGTGGCCGGCTCCCACAACGTAAAATGCACGAATCCGGTCTGGGTGGAGACACCGCCTGAGATGGTGTCTGGCAACCCTCCGGTCACATTTTCGCCAGGAAAAGTGCGCTGATTCTCAACATAAAAGATCGTGTCGCCCTCCAATGGACCTGTTACAAAATCGTCACAACCCACATGGAGGAGTGTGCCGCCGGCTTCGCGGTCGTACCAGTAGCAGACGTCACCGCTTGCGGAAAGCATCGCGGATTGGTCCGCATTGACCTGCACTTCGACATCAGTCACCGGGTCTGCCGCCAAGACCGCGACATGCACCGTGGTGGATCTGAGCGTGTCGCCGGTGCATACCGCCACGGTTGATGCTGCATACATGCCCGGCTGGTCGATTTCTGCCATTGTTCCCGCTGTACCATTCGTCCATAGTACGGACGTATTGTCTTCTGTTGAGAGTGCCACCGATTCTCCAGAACATACCCTTCGCCCGGGATGCGCCAGGATCTGCGGAGCAGCCGTCTCCCGCAAAACGACAGCATGCGTTTGTACGCTGCGGCAACCTGCCTTATCCGTCAGGATTACCCGATACTGACCGGGGTTGGAAACCATGATGCTGCGCGTCGTGTCGCCGTTCGACCACCGGTAAGCGAAATAGCCTTCAGGCGCTGCCAGTACCAGCGTATCTCCGGTGCAGACTTCGATGACCGGTTCTGACATCACGGATCCGATGCATTCTGCCTCCGGGATCATATAGCTGGTGTCGGCTGCAATCTCTGTCAGGAGCGTCCGCATTCCCGAAGGCCAGATGATCCGCACCGAGTCTGCCTGCAGATGTGTACCCAGCCCAAAGTGCGCCGAGAGCGTATTCATCATGCTGTAGCTTTCGCCCGATCTGATCTCGCGGACCTGGATCCCCCCTGGCCCAAAGAGTTCGATGCGGGCGCCGATGCCATCAGCATTGCTCTCGATGCCCATTGGGATCACCTTGAACCAGTGATGATCATTTCCGTTGTTGAGCCAGGCCTGCCCGCTGCGCGTGATATCCAGAAATCCATCGTTGTTCAGGTCAGCGATGGCGCCGGGTGATACCGGGGTTGACTGAGCTTCAAAGGTCAGATCACCATTGCCCAGGTAGAGACCAGAGACCAACTCCGCGTAGATGTCTACATACCCGTCATTGTTGAAATCGGCGCCCAGGCATTCAAACGCGCCCAGGTCGAAGGGGTCGATGCCGGAGTCCTCGATCACATCTGTAAAGGTGCCGTTACCGTTGTTGCGGTAGAGCCGGTTTTGCATGTCGTGATTGACGACAAACAGGTCCATGTCGCCATCGTTGTCAAAATCCGCGCTGACCGTACTCCACGACTGCGCGAAATCCCGTACACCTGCCGCAGCGCCCACTTCCGCAAACTGCCCGTTGCCCTCATTGCGATAGAGCAGGTTGGCCCGCGCCGGGTGGTCTGGTGGTGCTCCGCTCAGGCATTTACTGATGTAGAGGTCACTGTCGCCATCCTGATCAAGGTCCGTCCAGATCGCCGAATAGGCACCGGGCAATGGGGACGTTCGGATCAGGGTTGTATCGGGGAGCATGGTTCCTGCTCCGAGGTTGCGGAACGGCACCGACGTACTCGTGTCGTTGCAAACGAACGCATCCAGCAATCCATCATTGTCGATATCGACCATTGTTGAACGCTGGCTTATCAGAGCAACCGGCATGACTGCTTCAGTGAAAGACGTGCCGGCCTGACTGGCAAAGACGAACGAAACTTGTTCGGTGTCGGCAAACAAGAGATCGGTAAACCCGTTATTGTCCAGGTCGCCCGCGCAGATACTCCATACCGGCAGGACGGAAAACGAGATTGGATGGAACGTCTGATCAAACCCGCCTGTCCTTTGATAGTCGATATAGAGGCCTTTACTCCCGATGCGGACCACATCGTCCCGCCCGTCGCCGTCCATGTCTACCGCACATTCAGCGAAAGCTGTGAATCCTGAGACGGGATTCAACAAACCGGGACGATACTCAAAAGTGACCTCCTGGGCAAAACAGCTCAACACCCCGCCCAGCAGCACGCTGGTGACCAAAGTTTTGATCCTGATTTTCCGCCGAAAGTCAACGTACGGCATGATCCGTGTTTTTGTTCCCGATGTGTCGTCCGGTGGATTAGATAACTGGACCCCACCTGATCGCATCACTCCAAAAGTCATCACACGATTTCCCCCCGCCAATAGAATCATGCTGAACGGGAACAAATCCGGACCAAGTGGGAGGTTTGATCTGGTTGTTCAATTTAGCCTAATTCATGGGTTACAGAAATGTTTTTGCGCAACGATGCCGATGACCGCTATCGTATCAGCACAATGGGCTACCATTTCATCGCCGGCGTGCTGGCCCATTTGCCGGGGCTTTTGGCGCTGACCGCGCCAAGCTACAACTCCTACCGTCGCTTGCAGCCTCACGTCTGGAGCCGTGCATTTACGGCGTGGGGACCGGACAACCGTGAGGCGTCGGTGCGCATCGCATCCGGGTTGAGTGGCCAGATT
>JAWWBX010000303.1:0-5427 GCA_033720735.1 Saprospiraceae bacterium | reverse complement strand
TCTTGGATTTTCATCGACCGGGTTCAATCCGGGCACCTTTCTGATCCTGGAAAGGCAGTAGCTGGTAATCACCGGAAAGAAAGTCCAAGCTTCATAGAGCGAGGAAAGTGCGTCCACCCACTTGTTCCAATCAACAATGAATAATCAGCAATCAACAATGAACAATCAATACATCGGCCCGCTGCCCCGGTCCTGTCCACTACGCTTGCAGGCTTCGTAGACCAAGGAAAGGGAGGCCACCCGCATTCAACCAAGACCCTTCCCAAAACTTCCAACCTTAAACTTTAAACCTGAAACCTGCCAATGCCCCCGCCATGTCTAACCACGCCAGCAAGCTTCATAGCGCGAGGAGAGTGCGTCCACCCACTTGTTCCAATCAACAATGAGTAATCAGCAATCAACAATTACTTATTTGCCAGCTGCCCACAGGCGGCGTCGATATCCTTGCCGCGACTGCGGCGGATCGTGACGGTCACTCCATGTCGGGTGAGCACCTGTGCGAAGCGATCGAGTGCGTGCTGATCTGACTTGACAAAGGACAGCCCCTCGATCGGATTGTACTCGATGATATTGACACGAACCGGAAACTGCTTGCAAAGTGCAGCGAGCTGCTCCGCATCCTCAATGGTGTCATTGAATCCCTGAAAGGCGATGTATTCATAGCTGATGCGTCCGCGCGTCTGGCGATAGAATGTGCGCAGTGCGTCCATCAGCACTTCGAGGTTGTTCTGCGCGTTGATCGGCATGATCTGCGTGCGCTTGCTGTCGTCGGCAGCGTGCAGGGACAAAGCCAGGTTGAAGCGCACCTTGTCCTCTGCCAGCCGGCGAATTGCCTTGGCGATCCCGGCGGTACTTACGGTGATCCGGCGTGGCGACATGCCAAGGCCGTTTGGTGAGGTGATGTGCTCGATGCTTTGCAGCACATTGCGGTAATTGAGCAGCGGCTCGCCCATACCCATGTAGACAATGTTGGTCAGACCGTGCCCGTAGGTTTGTCGGGCACTCTGATCCACAATACGGACCTGGTCGACAATTTCTGCCGGGTCAAGATTGCGTTCGCGCTTCATCTGGCCAGTCGCGCAAAAAGCACAAGAAAGGCTGCAACCCACCTGACTCGACACACAAACCGTGTAGCGCGATTCCTCGACCACAGGGATCAGGACTGCCTCGATCTTGTGTCCGTCGTAAAGTTGCAGGCGGTATTTGATGGTCCCATCCGTGCTCTTCTGCACGATGTCGGTGGTCAGTGGCCGGAATTCCCAGTCCTGTTGCAGCACGTCGCGCATCTCGTGGGAGAGATTGGTCATCACATCGAAGGACGTCGCACCCTTTTGCCAGATCCAGGCATACAGCTGGCGGGCGCGGAAGGCCTGCCAGCCCTGCTGCGCACAATAAGCGGCGATCTCCTCGAAAGAGGCCGCTCTGATATCCTGTTTGTCGTGAGACATCGCGCAAAGATACGCTGAAATGTACGTCACCAGCGGGGCATCGGAAAGCGGAGCGTACCTTCGCAACAGGGATACTTTGCAAGCTGGGTTTCCGTTAGATAGTCGATTCGACATGGACCTCAATGTACGCGCACTCGGTTTACTCCTGCTGACCGCTGGCTCACTGATGAGCTGCTCGGTGAAACCGCGCAGTGCGTTCCGGGCTGATGCAGTCCCTGCCGCTCCTGACTACGGAATCGACGCGCATTGGGCGGCGTTGCCCTCCCGCTTCGATTCAGCTGATGCGGTGCCTGGTACCGGCCTGAGCGACCGACAGGCTGACGCCAACGTGGATGTGTTCTTCATTCATCCGACCACTTATACCGGCAAACGGGGGCACAACACCTGGAATGCGGCACTGAACGATGCCCGACTGAATCTGCGCACCGACAAAAGCACGATCCGCTACCAGGCTTCCCTTTTCAACGGCGTAGGGCGGGTGTATGCACCCCGCTACCGGCAGGCACATCTTGAGGCCTTTTACACCAAACAACGACAAGATGAGGCGCAGCAAGCACTCGATCTGGCATACGCGGATGTCAGGGCTGCCTTTGACTACTACCTGGAGCACTACAACCAGGGACGGCCGCTGATCATCGCGGCGCACAGCCAGGGTACGGCGCACGCGGCACGTCTGCTGCGCGAGCGTTTTGACGGACAACCATTGCAAGACCGGTTGATTGCAGCCTACCTGGTCGGCATGCCTGTCAAAGCGGCATATTTCGACCGGATCACACCCTGTGTGACACCGGAAGACACCGGTTGTTTTTGCTCGTGGCGCACGGTCAAGGAAGGATGGGTCCCGCGCCGCTGGGGTATCGATGAAGAGGTCGTGGTCACTAACCCGCTGACGTGGCGCACTGATCCCGGATGGGCGGATCGGGCGTTGCACCGGGGAGCGGTCTTCCGCAAGTTTCACAAAGGGCCTTTCCCCGGACTGACCGGTGCCCGCATCGCTAACGGCTACCTCCAGATCCCACGACCCAGGATCCCGGGCTACTTGTGGGTGCCGCTGCGCAACTACCACGTCGCCGATTACAACTTGTTTTACGTGGATGTGCGTGAGAACGCCCGACTGCGTGCAGAAACGTATTTTCAGGACAATTCATGAAGGCGGGTAGCTTCATTTCGGGATGGAAGGGGACATTGATCCTTGCCGGGTTGGCCATCGTGGCTGTTTCGACCTGGTATTCTACCTATCTGGCCAAGAAACTCAGCGAGGGCGAGCGGAGCAAGGTCGATCTGTATGTACGCGCACAACGCGAAATGAGCCAAACGACCGATCTGGATCGGGACCTCACCTTCGAAACCGACGTTATCCTGTCGGCAGGTGACATCCCGGTGATCACCACCGACCTGCAGGACAACATTACCGGATCGCGGGCAATCAGTGATACCTCACAGGCCAACCTGATGCGCGAGCTGGAACGCATCATCCGCCATGGTGCACCCCCGATCGTCAACGATTCGGCCGACGGGCCGTACAAGATCTACTACAAGCAATCGCGCCTGCTCACCCTGCTGACGTATTTTCCGATCTTCCAGCTGCTGCTGGTCGGTGCGTTCATTGTCATCGGGTTTGTGGGCCTCAACTCGGCGCGCCGGGCCGAACAGAACCGGGTCTGGGTGGGCATGGCCAAGGAGACTGCGCATCAACTCGGCACGCCAATCTCTGCCATCATCGCCTGGATTGAGCATCTCAAGGAAACAGCCAGCGAGGAACAGCAGGAAGTCGTCCACGAGCTGAAACGCGATGTACAGCGGCTCGAGAAAGTCGCCGAGCGGTTCTCCAAGATCGGATCCGCACCGATCCTCAAGCCCGCAAACATCTATGCCGAGCTCGAGCGCACCCGCGACTATATGGCGCGCCGGGCATCGCGCAAGATCCGCTTTGAATTTCCGGATCCGGCATCTCCACCGGTCATGGTCAACATCAATGCCCACCTGTTCAACTGGGTGATCGAAAATCTTCTGCGCAATTCTCTCGACGCCATGGATGACGAGGGCGTGATCTCCGCCAGTGTGAGTGAGGAAGACGGCTATATTTGCGTCGATATTTCAGACACGGGCAAGGGCATTCCGCCGTCGAAACTCAAGAAAGTGTTTGAACCGGGGTTCACGACCAAACAAAGAGGCTGGGGTCTGGGTTTATCACTTGCCAAGCGCATCATTGAGAACTACCACTCGGGAAAGATTTTTGTCAAGAAGTCGAGAATTGATGAAGGGACCACATTTACGATCAAGCTTCCCAAACGATAAAGGCTGGTGGGGCAGAATGCTCGGTGCTTTCCTGTTGATATTGACGGGATGTGCTCTCCATGCCCAATCGTTTGTGATCACCGTGGAAAGTGAGGAAGGAGGTGTCCTGCCCGGGGTCCAGATCTACAGTGACGATCTGCAAGTGATCCGGGTAACCGATGCCGACGGGCAAGCCGAAATCCCCGACGTGGAAGGGTCACGCGCCCTGAATATCTCCTATGTCGGATTCGCATTGCAACGCAGATCGGTGGCCGAGTTGCGCCGGGCCCCGCGGGTGGTGATGGTGACGGCGTTGCACGAACTGGACCAGGTGGAAGTAGTCGGTCGTTACGGTCAGTCCAGCCGCGAGATCACGCAACGGCTCCAGACGATCTCACGCCGGCAAATGGAGCTGACAAATCCGCAAACCTCGGCCGATGCCCTGCAACAGCATGCCGGCGTCTTTGTGCAGAAATCGCAAATGGGCGGGGGCAGCCCCATTATTCGCGGGTTTGAGGCCAACAAGATCCTGCTCGTCGTCGATGGCGTGCGGATGAACAACGCGATCTATCGCAACGGGCACTTGCAGAATGCGATCACTGTTGGTGGCTCCATGCTGGAGCGTATTGAAGTCTTGTATGGTCCCGGATCGCTCGGGTATGGCTCGGATGCGCTGGGGGGTGTCATTCATTTCCGCACCAAGGATCCGGTCCTGAGCCAATCTGGAGCGACCGAGGTGGGGGGACAGGCACTCCTGCGCTACGCCACTGCCAACGACGAAAAAACGGGGCACGTGCAGTTCAATATAGGCGGACGGAAGTTTAGCTCGCTGACCAGCTTTGCGTATTCTGATTTCGGGGACTTGCGCACGGGCAGCAAACGCGACACTCGCTTTCCGGAGTTCGGCACCAGGCCTGACTACCAGGTGTTTGAGAATGGGATGGACCAGGTGGTGATCAACGATAATCCGGATGTGCAGGTGGGTACGGCCTATCGCCAGTACGATGTTCTACAGAAATTCAAGTACCGGCCCGGATCGAAATGGCAGCTTGTCGCCAACTTCCAGTACTCGACAAGCAGTGATGTACCCCGCTACGATAACCTGAGTGAGCGGCAGGACGACGGGCTGCGCTGGAGCGAGTGGTACTACGGCCCGCAGACGCGCTTCATGTCGAAGGTAAAGGCCAACGTGTTTGACCGGACGACCTTTTTTGACAACGGCCAGGTGATCGTGGCCTGGCAGTCGATTGCCGAGGACCGGATCACCCGGAGATTCGGACGACCGGCGCGGGAGTATCAGGAGGAAGATGTGCAGGTGCTGAGTGTGACGGCCGATTTCACCAAGTCTCTGGATGACCGCCAGATCCATGCACTGGAGTACGGGGCCGACTTCCAGAATGATGACGTGACCTCTGTCGCGTTTTCCGAAGACATCCTGACCCTCGAGCGTGCTGAAGATGTCCTGACGCGCTATCCCGATGGCGAGAGCGGCATGCGCTCAATGGGCGCCTATCTCAAGTATCGCTGGCACAACGCCGCGCAGACACACCGCTTCGAAGCGGGCCTGCGCCTGGCTCATGCCAATACCTCCATCCGCTATGCACGCACCGATATTATCTCGTGGCCTGAAGATTTTACCGCTGGCGTGGAAAACGAGAACACGGCTCTGACCGGCGCTATCAGTTGGCAGGGCACACTGACC
>JAWWBX010000302.1:0-5440 GCA_033720735.1 Saprospiraceae bacterium | reverse complement strand
GCCCGAAGTCTCCAGATACAAATACCCACCCGTACCATTACGAGCAGATGACGGACCCGTGAACTCCGTGGGTGATGCCCCTTCAAAGGCTATCCAGTCAGTTTCATCCCCCTGGCCATTGAACCAAACGGCATCCTCCAGATCACAGGCCTCCGAGCATACGGGATCACAGTAGACCGCCTGGTCAAAATCGGAGACGATCGACAGCGGATTGCAGGTCGTCTGAAGTACGACCGGACATGACCATTGCGACGTATCGCCGCCGCAGATCCGGCGTGCATACACGACATATTGCGTCGCGGGCATGAGTTTCGTGATGGTATACAACCCGGTGCATGCCGTGAATGTCACGTTGGATATCGTATCGGGATGCGCATCAAAGTCCTCGCTCACCACGATCTCCAATTCGTCACACAGGGTGTCGGCCGGAAAGAGCAGGGTAGCAGTGGAATCAAGTTCTGTGATGACTTCCGGAGCCGGCGGCAAATTGCACATGTTCTCGGTAAACACCAGCCGGGCACTCACCAGATGTCCGGTATCGTCTGATGCTTTGTCGCAGACCTGGAGGCGCCAGGCGCCATCAGGGTTGGTTCCGTCATGCACTTGTAACATCGACTCGACCGGGCGTACTTCGCCGGTAAACGGTGCCTGCAATTGCCCGATGTCGATACATGCCGACTCAGTGAAAGTCAGCGAGATTGCGCAGGTGGAGTCGCCTGGCGCGCCCATATTCTGCACGCCCACTCCGTGGTCGGCGGTTAGCAGTACCGCGCTGCCAGCCGGGTTGACAAGGGAGATGGACAGGTCGGCGATCCAGGGGTGCGCAATGATCAGCTCGACCTGCCGCAACAGAACATCCGAGCCCAGGATCGCACCACTGGCCATATCCACCCACAGGACATATTCCTGGTCCTGAGGGCAGCTATTGTCATAAATCGGAAGTGCCAGGCCACAACCATCCGCATTGTCAATGAAGGTGGCAACCAGCACAGGCCCGTTCCAGGAGGAGACGTCAGAACCGCAATCAGACCGGATGTACACCTGGTGGAGCGTCCCTGGTGCCAGTCCCGTGGCAGTGAACGCCGTGGTATCGATCCCCGAGTGCGTTGGATTACCAGTCGGACTGGCTCCGGCCGGTATCACCTCAAGTTGATACGTCTTCCCTGCTGCAGCAAAGGGATCCAGCCAGGTAAGCGCAATGGCATCCAGACCTGCTCCCTGGGCCGAAGTGATAAAGGGACTGTGACATGCACCCTGGCCGAGGCACGACACGTGTGCCCAGGCCGTGATCAACACGGTGAGTATGGCACAAGGTCGTATGTACAACGCGTGTTGCATGTATTACGTCTCAGCAATGGATATGTCGCGGGTGTCGGGAGAGGGGAAATGTGGACCTTTCGAACGTGAATCTACGGATTATACAACAATGTTGATCATCCGTTTGGGTACCACGATCACCTTGCGCACGGTCTTCCCGTCAATCCATTTCTGGACAGCCTCAAGCGCCAGCACGACTTGTTCAATATCGGCCGGGGATGCGTCGGCGGTAAAATCTGCTTCCGTGCGCTTTTTCCCGTTGATACATACAGGATACGTAATCGTCGACTCGATCAGCAAGGACGCATCGAATTTCGGGTAATCCGTAAGATGCACTGATCCGGATCCGCCGAGTTGCTCCCAAAGTGCTTCGCTGATAAAAGGTGCGAAGGGAGCGATCAGGCGGACGAGCGGATCGAGAATGGCACGGCTGGTCGTCCCCAGTTTCTTCAACTCGTTGGTCGCGGTCATGAAGTGACTCACGCAGGTGTTGAATGAGTACCGTTCGATGTCCTCCCTGACGCGCTTGATGGTACCATGCAGGATCTTCAGTTCCTCACCTGATGGCTCGTTTTCCGTAACCTGCCATGCATCCTGGTCCGAATGGAACAGGTTCCAGAAGCGGCGGATAAAGCGACTCACGCCGTCGATATTGTTGGTGTCCCAGGGTTTTGACTGATCGATCGGGCCAAGGAACATTTCGTACATGCGGAAACAATCCGCTCCGTATTCCGCAACGACGGTGTCCGGGTTGACGGCATTGTGGTAGCGTTTGCCCATTTTGCCCACTTCAGAATCAGTGTAAAGGTGTGAGCCGGCAGCGCCGTCACGCGGCGTAAACGTGCCCCGGTGATATACACCTTTGGAGCACTCGAAGATGGCATCCTCGTACTCAGGGCGCCAAGCGATCAGTTGCTCAATACTCCGGGTAGACAGATACGAATCCGGAGTCCCGTAGTTCTCCACCACGGTGACAAGGATAGGGATTCGCGCAAACAGCTCCTCAGGATGTTGAGCAGCCAGCCGTGCGCACAGGAATTTGGTGTATCCGTCGACCTTCTCCTTGTACATGTAGAGGTACTCGATCACCCCCTGGATCATCCCCTGGTTGATCAGCTTCCTGAAAGGCTCCACGGTAGGTACCAAGCCCTTGTCGTAAAGGAACTTGTGCCAGAACCGTGAGTACATGAGGTGCCCGACGGCATGCTCCGTACCCCCGATGTACAAATCCACATCCTTCCAGTATGCGATCGCTTCCGGGCTGGCGAACACGTCATCGGAGTACGGGTCCATATAGCGCAGGAAGTACCAGGATGACCCGGCATAACCGGGCATGGTATCCGTTTCGCGGGTCATACCGTTGCCGGCATCGACCCATTCCGGGAGTCTGGCAAGGGGGGAGGAAGTGCCGGAGGGCTGAAAATCATCCAGCATCGGCAGCTCATGCGGCAGCTCCTGCACGTCCATTGCATGCGCCACGCCGTCTTGATCATACAAGATCGGAATGGGCTCGCCCCAATAGCGCTGCCGGCTGTAGATCGCGTCGCGCAGTTTGTACTGGACAGTGCGCACACCAAGTCCTTGTGTTTCGATATGTCTGAGTGTTGCCTCGATCGCTTCCGGGATCTCCATCCCGTTGAGAAAGTCGCTGTTCTGCAAGGTGCCCACCTTGTCGCCGACCTCGGCATCGGGAAAAGCACTGCGGTCGATCACCTCCACGATCGGCAGATCGAAATGGCGGGCAAAGGCACCGTCACGGGTGTCGTCGCCGGGCACGGCCATAATGGCGCCTGTGCCGTAATCCATCAGCACATAGTCGGCGGCCCACACCGGGATCGACCGGCCGGTCACAGGATTGACCGCAAAAGCGCCAGTAAACACCCCGCTGATCTCCTTGACGTCGGCGATGCGCTCTCGCTCGGAACGCAGCGCCGCCTGCTCCTGATATGCCCGCACCTCCAGTTGTTGATCAGGGGTCGTGATCTCCGCTACCAGTGGATGCTCCGGAGCCAGGACCATGAACGTCGCCCCGAAAATGGTGTCGGGTCTCGTCGTAAAGACCCGGATCGATGCATCGCGACCCCGGACAGGAAATTCGACTTCAGCACCTTCCGATCGACCGATCCAATTGGACTGGATGGTCTTCATGGCGTCTGTCCATTCAAGGTCATCGAGATCGCGCAGCAGCCGCTCGGCATAGGCGGTGATCCGCAGGGACCATTGCAGCATGGCCTTGCGCTCAACCGGATACCCGCCACGCTCCGAGACGCCATCCTTGACCTCGTCGTTGGCCAGGACGGTGCCCAGGGCTTCGCACCAGTTGACATAACTGATCTTGCGGTAGGCCAGCCGGTAATTCATCAGCACATCATCCTGCTCCTTCGGGGTCATCGCCTGCCAGGTGGTGGCGTCAAACGTGCCTTCGTAGGAATGGGCGGCATGCACGCCGTGGGTGCCGTTGGCCTCAAAACTGGCGATCAGCTCAGCCACAGGGCGCGCCGTATTCCGCTCCGTGTCGTAGTAATGGTGAAACAGCTGCAGGAAGATCCACTGGGTCCATTTGTAGAAGCGGGGATCACAGGTCTTCACCTCCCGGCTCCAGTCGTAGCTGAACCCGAGATTCAGCAACTGGTTGCGATACCTGTTGATATTGTCTTCCGTGGAGATCGCGGGGTGAATCCCGGTTTGTACCGCATACTGCTCGGCCGGCAGTCCGAACGCATCATAACCCATCGGGTGGAGCACGTTGTAGCCATCCATGCGCTTGTAGCGGCTGACGATATCGCTGGCGATATAGCCGAGCGGGTGGCCGACATGCAAGCCGGAGCCGGACGGGTAGGGGAACATGTCCAGGACGTAGTATTTGGGCCGTGGATCGTCATGACTGACGCGGTAAACGCCGTCCTGTTCCCACCGTTCCTTCCATTTCTTCTCGATGCTCGCGTAGTCAATCTGCATGGTCCTGTCGCGCTGTTCTGGTTGAAGCTGGCAAAGTTAAGGAAATGCGATGCAAAAGGGTGCGAGGGCCAGGGGGACTACGACTGGCGTCATACACGCCGCCTTCATCCGACCAATCCCGGATGCTTATCTTTAACACGAATGAGAACCGGACTATGCTTTGTTGTCATGGCGCTGCTAGCCAGCGGAAGCCTTTTGCCTGCCCAGCAGCTGATCGATGTGACGGCAGTCCACAACATTTCCGGCGCTTACGGGATCGGCAATTACGGGGGTGGCGCCAGCTTCGCCGACTTCAATGGGGATGGTCTGGATGACATTACGTTGCCCTCCGAGCAGGGGGACAGTATCCATTTGTATGAGAATACCGGCGGGTCTTTTCAGCATATAGCCAGTCCTGTGCCCGAGATAGACGAATCAAAGCACGTGGTCTGGGTGGATCTCGACAACGACGGAGATCGCGACCTGTTTGTCTCAAATCGCGGCGCGCCCAACCGGGTCTATGAGAATGCCGGCGGACTGGTCTTGACCGAGATCACACCTTCAGGTTTGTCCACTGCTGCCGACAATTCCTTTGGTGTGGCGTTTGGCGACTACGACCGGGATGGCTTTCTGGACCTGTACGTGACCGGCTACGTACAGTACGAGGACGTGGGCGACGCGGTCTCGGTACACTACGAGACGGAGGAGCCCGCCAGCCTCAACCCGTCATCATTCGAGCCGGAGTCGAACCTTCTCTATCACAACAACGGGGACGGCACCTTCACGGAGCTCGCGACCCTGGCGGGCGTAGCGGGTCTGCCCGGCCGCAGCCTCGCCGCGGCCTGGACCGATCTGAACGGCGACGGCTGGCCGGACCTCTACGTCGCCAATGACGTTTCGGACAACGCGCTCTACCTCAACCTGGGGGACGGCACGTTCGAGGACGCGCGCTACGGCGCCCGGGTCGCCGACTATCGAGGTGCCATGGGCATCGCCGTGGGCGATTGGGATGGTGATACCGATCAGGACATGTTCATCACGCACTGGATCGCGCAGGAGAACGCGCTCTTCAGCAACATGTCGATTGAGCGTCCCGCAACCGGCTCGGGCGACGCGCCGCTGAGCTTCATTGACGAGGCCGACCGGTACGGGCTCGGCCAGATCGCATTGGACTACGTCGGCTGGG
>JAWWBX010000301.1:0-5465 GCA_033720735.1 Saprospiraceae bacterium | reverse complement strand
GTAGGTGGCGCCGGCCAAACACAGCAGCGACTGCCGCCAGCGCTCGGACATCCAGTAATACAACCCCCAAAACACGAAGATGTACGCGACGGTCTTGGGCTCGAAGCTCTCATAGATCCACTCGCCGCCAAAGAAGCACTGCGGGCCCATGATCAGGAACTGAGCCAGCACCAATGTTTCCGGCAAGGTCAGCCGGAAGAGTCGAAAGATCAGTGCGATCGGCACCGCCATCAACGCATACGTCAGCAGGCGCAGGACGAGCACGGCCACTGGAAAGTCCAGCACCTGTATGACCGGTCCGACCAGAGCCTGAAAGACGATCCGGGTGCCGGGTGGCTCCGAAAATGAGAAGGAACCCGGGATCCAGTCGGGATTGACCCACTGTTTGGCCAGGCCCAGGTATTGATTCTCTCCTCCCGTGACGTAGATCCCGAGCTTGTTCAGACACATCAGTGCGAAAATGCACAACGCCGTTTGGCGCAGAATGGGATCGGATAAGAGACGACGATACGACACGGCGTGGTCAGGAGCGTGAACGGCTGTAATAATAGAGATTCCGGGTCACAGATAGTTTGTTATTTTCCCAACATGCTACGGGTGGCAATTGCAGATGATCATCAGATCGTGATCGACGGCCTCAAGCACATGCTGGAGTCGGAGCCCGGCGTGGACGTGGTCGGCGAGGCCAACGACGGCGGACAGCTCGTGGCCTTGCTCCAGCGTACGCAGGTCGACGTTGTCCTGCTGGACATCGACATGCCCGTGATGAACGGCATCGCCGCGTGCCGCAAGCTCACCAAAACACATCCAGACATCAAGATCGTGGCGCTGACGATGATGCAAGAGGCGAGTATCATCCGTAAGATGCTCGAAGCAGGGGCGGTCGGTTACCTCATGAAGAATACGGGGCAGCAAGAACTGCTGGCATGCCTGGAAGCGGTGCGGAGCGGCAAGACATACTACTCGCGCGCAGTCTCCGACGTGATCCTCAATGACATGTCCGGCAGCAACAAAACTGCCACGACACAATTTCCACGACTCTCACGCCGCGAGAAGCAGATCCTGCGCCTGATCGTGGACGAAATGACCACCGGCGAGATCGCCGAGCAACTCAACATCTCGTTTGGCACCGTAGAAACCCACCGCCGCAACATCATGCACAAGCTCGGCGCGCGGAATGCGGTGGGGATGGTGCGGATTGCGTTGGAGAACGGACTTCTTGATTAGCGGTTTGTCGGTTCTTCGGTTTGTCGGTTTCTACGACTAACTGGATATTTTCCTCAGGTAGCGAATCAACCCGGCCGTCTGTCGCTGTGTACTTTGTGCCCGTCCTTTCAGTTCGCGGAACTGCATTTCTGTGATGAGCTGCAGGTCGAGGCAGGTATAAAGCATGCTTCGCACCTCCCCCGCCGAGCCTGTTGCATAGTTCAAAAACAACATTCTCTCCTTCAAATAGAATCTGTCAAAGCCTTCAGCAATATTGTTCATTATGGATAAGGCTGCGTTTTGCAGTTGCCACCTCAGATCACGGAAGCGATCAAAAAGAGGCTCATTCGTTAGAATGAAAACTTCGCGTACGAGATCCCTTGCAGATTTCCAGCAATCAAGATCCTCAAATCTCTGAATCGTCATGGTAAATGTGGTTTTGTGGACTGTCAAAATACATACGAACCGACGAACGGAAAAACCGATAAACGAACCTACCGGAATTCATAGACCCCCCACTCTACCTGATTTAAGGGATGTCTGCAGCCAGGTCGCATGCGATCTTGCAGCTATTGTTCCACACTCAATTTCAAAAGCCATGGGAAAGATCATTCGTTGTCGCGATGTCGGATTCGACTGTGACGGCGTCATCAACGCAAAAACCACTGAGGAGGCCTTGCAACAGGCAGCTGAACACGCCAAAGCGGCCCACGGGATCGACGAGGTCACACCCGAGATCGTCGCAAAGATCAAATCAGTGATGCAGGATACCGCATGACCTCCGGACAGCATGGGGTCGGGGGCCATCAGTCAGGACGTACTGGGCATGATCGCCCGCGCTCTCCTGTTTCTTCATGCTTCAATCGATTGTCATGCTGTTGAAATCAAGGTCCGAGGCGAAGGTCATTCCATTGATCAGCCGGATGCGACCGGCTCCCGATGAACGTGTTCCAGCCCCTTGCCGATTACTGATCCCGCTGCAGGATACGGTCGAACTTGTGCCCTTGGCCGACATCCTCTTTGTGGAGGCTGATGGCAACTATGCGAGAGTACACCTGACAGACGGGCAGGTTCTGTGCCATTCCAAACCGCTTAACACCTATGACGCGCTGCTTTCACGACATGGCTTCCTGCGGACACATCAAAGCTATCTCGTGCACATCGCGCATCTCCGGCGGATCGACAAGCGGCGCAGCCAGCTGGTCCTGAGTAACGGCGCCACAGTCGAATGCTCCAGATCCCGCCGGCAAACCGTCCTCAACACACTGAAGGAATCCTTTCCCTCACCTGGTTAACCGATAAACCGATAAACGGACCAACCGATAAACCGATCACATGGAATACTTGCAACACCTCCTGAAACACATCACCGCCAAACATCTGGGTGCCATCGCACTAGTCACTATGTTGGCTTTACAGACCCATGCCCAGAACGTCGGCGTCGGTGTCGATACCCCGCAGACCAAGCTGCATGTCGCAGGAACCCTGCTCGCGGACAGCCTGCGCCTGCCTTCTGGTGCGCGCGACGGCTACCTGCTGAGATCCGACTCGCTTGGCAACGGGTTTTGGGCTCCCGTGCTCGGCAAAAATCTGGGGCCGACGTTGCGCGATGCCCATCAGTTTGTCAATACGCGGCCTGAGTACATCGAGATCCAGGGCAACCATGCATATGTCGCTTGTGACAACATTGACTCACTGCTCGTCTTTGATCTCAGTGATCCGTCCCTCCCGGTCAGGATTGGTGGTATCAGAATCTTGTTTGGAGGAGCAGCCCAGGGACTGGTGGTGGCCGGTGATCGGGCATACGCTGATTACAGCAATTCGATCCACACGATTGACATTTCAGACCCGACCAATCCGGTGTCTGTATATGTGCTGCCTCAGTCTGCTGAAGACATGGCCTACCACAACGGATACCTCTATGTGGTCGGCAATTTCGTCAATGGACTGGTCGTCATTGATGCGCAGACACCTGACACCCTGATCGTCGTCGACACCATTGGCATCGGCGGAGACCCCAACGGGATAGCCATCGAAGGGAACCATGCGTTCATCATTGATGCCGGAAGTCTGGACATGAAAGTGTTTGATCTCACCAACCCGGTAAGCCCCGCGTTGGTCGGCTCCACTCCGTTTGGCTCCTTCCCCACGTTTATTGAGGTCACAGACGGATTTGCATACGTTACGGATAATGGCACTGACACCCTGTACATCTTCGATATCAGTGTTCCATCGAGCCCACAGATCGTTGGCACACTGGGAGGATTTTCCATTCAGAATGGCCTCAAAGCCCACGACCAGCTCCTGTATATGTCGGATAGCGACCTCGACAGCCTTTACGTGTTTGACATCTCCGACCCCTCTGCGCCTTGTTTACTTGGTACCAAACCGGTTCCATCAGTTCCTACCCGGATGGACGCCCGTGGTGATTATATCTACCTGCTCAATGAGGGCCCGGACCGGATCGAGGTTTTCCACATCGCACAGAACCTGGTCACCGCAGACTTGAAAGGTGGCATACAGCCCTTCGACGGGCAGCTCCCCGGGCTGGTGACGATCGGCTCCAACAATTTCATGGAGCACCTGCGTCTCAACCGGATCGGTGTCGGTGGTGTACATCTGACCGCGGCAGATCCTGCCGGACTACAAGTGACTTCGGATGACGGCCAGATTTTGATGACTGCTTTGACCGAAGGGAAGGTCGGGATTGGCACTGATAATCCCGACCGCGACCTGACCATAGACGATCCAAATGGAGATGGCAGTACATTTCTGAATATCAGGGATGCCACTCGAGAGCTGCTCATTGGCACCAATAGCTCAGGTGCATCACTGCGCAGTATGACCAACCACAGCCTGAGTTTCTGGACGAACAATGTTCGCCACATGACCATTGACACCGAAGGGAAGGTCGGTATCGGGACTGCTAGCCCAATTTACGACCTGGATATCTTTACCCCGCATCATGCGACTCTCCGTCTCCAGGATACCAACCGGCATCTACTGCTTACGGCCGAAGCGAATCAATCCAGTATAAGAGCAGATGCTGTTATCAGGTTTTATACGAACAATGCTCCCCGTGTGACGATCAATCACCTGGGGTTGGTAGGCATTGGAGAGACCGGACCCGGGCACCCCCTCGTGGTTAAAGACGATATCACCGAGAGTACGGGTTTTGGAGGACTTGTTAAGCTGGAGAACTCTGCCGGGGTGATGTTCCTCGATGGAGATGAAATTGATGCGACCCAGGGCACACTCTTTCTGCAGAACAATGTTGTCCACGACATCTCACTGGTGATGGGCGGTGGACGTGTAGGTATCGGTACAGATGCGCCAGCGGCTCTCCTGGAAGTGTCTAAAGCTGACAGCAACTACATACGCATTACCTCCACTACCAATGATGCCACAGGAATAGATTTGATCCGCAGCAGCGGGAGTAACACAGATTGGCGGATTGAAAATATCGGCAATCTCAAACTCTTCAGCAGCCTGAACCTGGATAACTCTGCCACGGAGGAATACAGCTTTGGAACTGACATTTTCCGGCCATCTGTCGACATGGCCAAACAGTTTGGAGCCTCGGCCAATCGCTGGACTCGTGGATACTTTGGGGAGTTTATTCAGGTTTCGGATGCAGGCGTCACCAATCGTATGGACAGCGACGCTTCGAGCGGACTTCTTGGGACGACCACTGATCATGCCCTGAATTTGCGTACAAACAATGCTACCCGCATGCATATCACGGCTGCCGGCAACGTGGGAATCGGCATGACCAGCCCTGCCAGCCGGCTGCATCTCGATGGTGAGGATAACAATGGAACTACTGCCACGTTGCAAATCCAGTCAGGCGCGCAAACACTCCTGCTTGATGGCAACGAGATCGACGCAATCACGGATGACCTCCATTTGCAAAACAACTCAGCGCAAAACGTGATTCTGGTGAATGGTGGCGGCATGGTGGGAATCGGCACCTCTACCCCGGACCGCGAGCTGACTGTTTATAGCCCAAGCAGCACTGTCATTAATGTCAAGGATGATACACGAGAGCTCTTCCTGGGGGTCAATTCCAGTGGCGGCTCACTTCGCACCTTGAGCAACGATGAATTGAGTTTCTGGACCAACAACGCGAGGCATATGACGATAGAGACCAGCGGCGAAGTCGGCATTGGCACCTCCAATCCCACCGCCCTCCTCGAAGTCAATGCCACTACGGTCAAGAAGATCGGTGGTGGCTCATGGACCGCCTCTTCAGATATCCG
>JAWWBX010000300.1:0-5481 GCA_033720735.1 Saprospiraceae bacterium | reverse complement strand
CTGTTCGCTCCCCACGCTTTCGTGCCTCAGCGTCAATACAGGTCCAGTCAGCTGCCTTCGCAATTGGTGTTCTATGGCATATCTAAGCATTTCACCGCTACATGCCACATTCCGCCAACCTCAACCTGATTCAAGCAGCACAGTATCAAAAGCAATTTTACAGTTAAGCTGTGAACTTTCACTTCTGACTTATGCTACCGCCTACGCACCCTTTAAACCCAGTAATTCCGGATAACGCTTGCACCCTCCGTATTACCGCGGCTGCTGGCACGGAGTTAGCCGGTGCTTATTCTTCAGGTACCGTCAGCCCCGCATGAATGTGGGGGTTTCTTCCCTGATAAAAGCAGTTTACAACCCATAGGGCAGTCTTCCTGCACGCGGGATGGCTGGATCAGGCTTGCGCCCATTGTCCAATATTCCTTACTGCTGCCTCCCGTAGGAGTCGGGTCCGTGTCTCAGTACCCGTGTGGGGGACCACGCTCTCACGCCCCCTACCCATCGTCGCCTTGGTGCGCCGTTACCACACCAACAAGCTAATGGGACGCACACCCATCCTTAACCGCCGGAGCTTTAATTGATCAATCATGAAATAGATCAACATTATGGGGTATTAATCTCAGTTTCCCAAGGCTATCCCCCTGTTAAGGGTAGGTTGTGTACGCGTTACTCACCCGTTCGCCGGTCGTCAGCGGGCCGAAGCCCCTGTTACCCCTCGACTTGCATGTATTAAGCCTCCCGCTAGCGTTCATCCTGAGCCAGGATCAAACTCTCCATTGTAAAAGAATTTTTGCGCCAAAACCACAACACAAGTGCCGTGCTTCCAACGCGATGTTTTTGTCTCCTGAACTCTGTTAAATTCGCGTTTAACCTTTACTCGCTCTCACCTTGTCAATGAACTTAATCTTTCCCTTTGCTTCAAAGGGAACGCAAAGATAAGGCATTCCTCATCTTCTGCAAGTACCTTGCATCAAATAATCAGAATTTTTCTGACTTTTTTACTTCTTACCTCCGTCCAGCTCGTCCTGGAGGGCTTTCAACCCATCCCAATCACCCTTGGCAGCCAATGCGGCCTGCTGGGGCCAGGTGGTCGGGTCAAACATTTTGTAGCGACTGCCGGCCGCCTCCAGGATACCCCGCAGCGTGTCAGCATCACTCGCGGCCAGGGCCTCAAAGCTGCCAACCCCTCCTTCCGCAAGGATCTGTGAGATCTTTGGCCCGATCCCCTCAATCTTCTTCAGATCATCGGTCACCGCTTTCACTTCTGCTTTCTCCTTACTGCTCTCCACTTCCTCTGCAACCACCGGCGCTTCTGCTTCCGGCTCAGCCTCCGGGGCTTCATCCTCTGCTTCTGCCGCAGCCTCCTCTGTCACTTCTGCAGCCGCTTCAGGTGTCTCTGCACTGACCTCCTCGACCGCTGGCTCCTCAACCACCTCAGGTGTGGCATCGACCGCCTCACTCACAGGTTCCTCTGTCAATTCCTCTTTCTTTGTAGGGGCCGGGCTGTCGCCCTGCTGCAATTGCTCCTTGAGCTGAGAGAAGACATCCATGTCACCGAGCGTGGTTGGCTCGACCCGCGACTGGGTCTGGCGGACCTGACGCTCCGTGTGCTGACGCTCTTTGCGCCGCTCGGCGCGCACTTCTCCGGATGCCTCACGCCGCTGATCATCCAGATAACGGGTGTGAGAAACCAGAATGCGCTTGTCGTCCCGGTTGAATTCGATCACCTTGACCGTCAGCTTCTCATCGACCTGGGCTGCATTGCCATCCTCCTTGCGGATATGCTTGATGGGGGCAAACGCCTCCAGACCATAGGGCAACTGCACGATCGCTCCCTTGTCATCCTTGCGGACAACCGTAGCCTCGTGGTACGATCCCATCGGGAAGACCTGTGAGAAAGTATCCCAGGGGTTCTCTTCGATCTGCTTGTGCCCGAGCGACAGCTTGCGGTTCTCCTTGTCGATCTCGAGGATCACCACGTCGATCTCCTCCCCGATCTTGGTAAACTCTGACGGGTGCGAAAAGCGCTTGGTCCAGGACAGGTCCGAGATATGGACCATGCCGCCGATGCCATCCTCCAGTTCCACAAACACACCGTATGGCGTCAGGTTCTTGACATCGCCCTTGTGCCGGCTGCCCTCGGGAAACTTGATCTCGATCTCGCTCCACGGATCCGGGGTCAGCTGTTTCAGACTGAGTGACATCTTCCGGTCTTCGCGGCTGATCGTGACGATCTTGGCCTCGAATTCCTGATCCAGGTCGAAGTAGTCACGCGCATTGATCGGCTGGTTGCTCCAGGAGATCTCGGACACGTGGATCAATCCTTCTACGCCCGGCGTGATCTCGAGAAATGCACCGTAGTCCTCGATGTTGACGATCTTCCCTTTGACCACCGACCCTTCGGTAATGTCTTCGGGCAGCACATCCCACGGATGCGGCTGGAGCTGCTTGAGACCCAGCGAGATCCGTTTCTTGTTTTCGTCGAAGTCCAGGACCACCACGTTGATCTTCTGGTTCAGTTCCAGCACATCGCTCGGGTGGTTGATCCGACCCCACGAGATATCGGTGATATAGAGAAGGCCGTCGACACCACCGAGGTCCATAAAGGCACCGAAGTCGGTGATATTCTTGACGACACCCTCGAGGACCTGCCCCTGCTCAAGGCCGGAGATGATCGCCTCGCGCTGCTCGGCCAGATCACTTTCGATAAGTGCCTTGTGGGATACGACAGCGTTCTTGATCGCCTCGTTGATCTTGACCACCTTGAACTCCATGGTCTTGCCGACATAGGAATCGTAGTCGATGATCGGCTTGATGTCGATCTGTGATCCGGGCAGGAATGTTTCCAGCCCGCCGGCATCGACGATCAGACCGCCTTTGGTCTTGCTGATCACCTGGCCTTTGATCACCGTACCGTTCTTGTATGAGTCCACGATGTTCTCCCAGGCTTTCAGCAGCTTGGCTTTGCGCCGTGAAAGGACCAACTGGCCACGCTCATCCTCCTGTTGTTCTACATACACATCCACCATGTCCCCGACAGCCAGGTCTGGCATATCGCGGAATTCGGAGGTCGACACGATCCCGTCCGACTTGTGATTGAGGTCAAGGACGACATCACTCGGCGAGATATGGACCACCTTGCCGGAGACGATCTCGTTTTCGGCGATGGCTGACATGGACGACTCGTAGTCTGCCAGGTATTTATCGATCTCTTCCTGCGTATAGGGAAGCTCGTGCTTGCTGCGCTCGGCCCAGTCAAAGTCGTCGTGCGCGACTTTCGGTTCTTCTTTTTTCTCGGGTTTGGGTTGTTCCTTGGTGGGCTCCGTATCAACAGTCTCGGTGGTCTCAGAGGTTGGGTTGACCGTTTCCTGTGACTGCTCCGGATGTTGATTCATTTCTTCTGACATATCGAACGAATCGGTTTGTAGTCCCTGGTTATAGTAACCTATAATGTCAGGACGGGTGAACAAATCATTTTTAGCGGGCGCAAAGATAGGGTTTAATTGTTGATTATTGATTGTTCATGGTTGATTGAACAATCTGCAACATCCGGGAGTGTACGCGACTGCTTGGCTGCCGGTTTATTTGTTCTCCAGCAATTCGAGGCGAGCGAGAAGGGAGGCCACCTGTTGTTTCAGGTCTTCGATCTCGGTCTGTTGTTCCTTGGTCGCCTCGATGAGAACGGGGATCAGCTGGTCGTAGTTGACAAAATGTTCGCCGTGGTCATTGATCTGCACCGCCTGCGGAATGGTTTGTTTCAATTCCTGAGCGATCACACCGAGCACTTCGGGGCTGTCGCCAGGTTTGCTGCGCTCGTCACCGACTGCGTTATAGTGGTAGGCATATGTTCCCAGCTTGCGGATCTTGTCGGTAGCATGCTGCAGGGGCCTGATCCCTGACTTCCGGTTACGGTCGCTGGCGATCCAGGTTCCGGAGGTGTTGAGATACGCCTGCAGGGCGCCATTGTCGTAGGGGTCGGTGTCATTGTCAAAGCCATCCTCGTCGAGAATGTAGAGCAGTGCGGCCGGCTGGCCCGCAGCGGCGTCCCCGGGCGACCAGATCGTGACATGATCCCCGTTGCCGAAGATCCCGGCAGATTCCCCTGACGTTTCTTTGCTGGCCATAATGAAGTGGTCTCCACCGGAGAAATCATTGCCAAAGTCCTGGACGCCAGTGGCATGCTCCCATTCATCATGGTTGATGATGGTCATTTCATCGTTAACGCTGTTGTTCAGCACGACTTTCCCGTCAGGATCCAGATACATTTTTTCAGTCCCGGCGACATCAAACCTGATCACGTCCTCGTCCGCATTCTCCTCCACCTGGATCCGGGTGTCGCCATCCTCGTCAGTGACACCCTCGGTCGGGGTGAACCGGCCGTTGACCTGGAGCCAGTCATTGTCGAACCGGCCGTAGATGAGCGGGGTAGCAGACCCGGAACTCTCAATGATCAGAGTGCTGTCGGCGCCGTCGAAGGCTACATTGTTGCCGGCCCTATGCCCGATCAGGATATTGTGGTTGCTGGTCTGCATGTCATTGGACACAAACCCGGCGTTGGCGCCGATGATCACATTGAACGAATCATTCGCCGTGCTCGGGGCTGCATTGTAACCGATATAAATATTGGACTCTCCGGTGCCATTAAACAGTCCTGCGTCTCTGCCAACAAAGACATTGCCGCCGCCGGAAGAATTCCATTGTCCCGCCCCATACCCAAGAAAAGCATTGTGAGATCCTGTAGTTGAGTGTTTACCTGCCAGTCCGCCTATCGCCACATTTGTAGATCCTTCTGTATTGTGCTGCCCGGCCTCACTGCCCATGAAGGCATTGTACTGACCGGTGGATGTATTGTTGCCGGCAAAATACCCCACAAATGTATTCGCAGAACCTGAGCTTTGTACCCCCGCACTATGCCCGAGGAATGTGTTCGAATAACCTACCGCATTGAGGCCCGATCTATTCCCGATAAAGAGATTGTGCGCACCCACCGTGTTTGCAAAGCCTGAACTGTCACCAACGAAGATGTTGGTCTTTCCGAGAAAATTGATCGGATTCGGAGAGGGCATGGTATTCAATCCGGCGTGCGATCCAATAAAGATATTCTGCTCATTATTCATGAACGAGATCCTGCTCGAATCGAAGACAAACGCCGCGAGGCCACTCAGCTTGACTTGCACCGTATCCACGCCCTCTAAGCATGCGACCGGTCCCTCATCCTGCCAGCTCAGCTGCCCTGCTCCATCGGTCTTCAGGACCTGACTGGAACTGCCGTCGGCGGTCGGCAACGCGTATGCCGTTCCCACCTGCAACTCTCCATTGACCCGCAGTACGTCGTTGTCAAACTCCCCATAGATGAGCGGTGTGGCAGATGAGGAATTTTCGATATACAGCCTGTTTGACGCCGTCTCGTTGAATCCCGCCTGTTTCCCGATAAAGACGCTGCCGGATTTGTTGTGGGCCGACGTGCCCTTCCCGGCCTGGTAT
>JAWWBX010000299.1:0-5494 GCA_033720735.1 Saprospiraceae bacterium | reverse complement strand
CGTCCGCGGGTGCTGTGCAGCTCATCTCGGGTCACCATATAACTGGGGCACATCGTGCCGCCGGTCATCTTGCGGCAGGCACCGATCCCGGTGCATTGGTGGACAGCAGTATGGAAATTTTTCTGATCGCGGTAGTGGTATAGGGTCTGCTGTGGCTGATCGCGGTAGGCTGACCCATAACGCAGATTGGCATCCATCGGAGGGGCATCGATGATCTTGCCCGGATTCATCAGGTGGTGGGGGTCGAACAGCTCTTTCACTGTTGTGAACGCCTCGTACAAGGTATCGCCAAAATACCGGCGGAGGAATGGGGACCGCACCAGCCCGTCTCCATGCTCGCCGCTCCAGGCACCGCCATAGTGAACTACCAGTGCGAAGACCTCGTCGGCAATCGCTTTCATCCTGTCGATATCGCCCTGCTGGCGCAGATCAAGGATCGGGCGCACATGGATCACACCGACGCTGGCATGCGCATAGTAGGTGACTTCTGCTCCATGCTTCTTGCAGATCGCGAGGACCCGCTCAATGTACTCCGGAAGCACCTCGACCGGGATGGCGGCGTCTTCAATGAAGGCGATGCCGCGCTTGTCATTGGGTTCACCCAGGAGCAGACCCAATCCCTTCTTGCGAATGGACCACACATTGTGATAGGTCTCTCCTTCAGGGTAAAAGTCAAAAGCGTCACCGAGTCCGGCGCTTCTGAGTGATACAAACATGTCCTCTGCGCGCTGTCGAACTTCTGAAGCCTCATCGCCATAAAACTCCACGATCTGGATCGCGGCGGGACTGCCCCTGAGGAAATCGCACATCGCACGGGTCTCCAGGTTCTTACGACTGTATTCCAGGACAGTGTCACTCAGGATCTCGACAGCCGCCGGCCTTGCTTCGAGCATTGGCTGTACGGCGCGTACCGCATCCATTCGGTCGCCAAACTGTACGACAGCCACCCCCTTGCATTTAGGCAAGGGCACCAGATGGAGGCGGGCTTCCAGGATGATGCCCAGAGTGCCCTCACTGCCGATGAACAATTTATGGGGATGCCAGGGATCGTCAGCGACCAGTTCGTCAAGAGGATATCCGCTCACCCGGCGCATGGTTTTCGGGAAGCGTGCTGCAATCTCGTCCTGGTGGTCTTGCACGAGCTGATGTAACCCCTGCAGCCTCGCATCCGACGTGGCAAGGTCCTGCCGGGACATTGCCGCCAACTCAATGATCGTGCCGTCAGCCAGCAGCACGGTCAGGTCGAGCACATGGTCGATCGTCTTTCCGTAGAGGATGCTCTTGGTCCCGGAAGAGTTGTTGGCGATCATCCCGCCGACGGTCGCCCGGCTGGAGGTGGCCGGGTCAGGGGCAAATTCGAGGCCGGCCCCGGCAACGATTGCATTGACCTCGTCGCGGGTGATTCCTGGCTGAACCCTGATCCAGTGTTCTTCGGGATTGAACTCCAGCACCTGGTGCAGATATTTCGTGAAGTCGAGGACAATGGCCTTGCCGACCGTTTGCCCCGCCAGGCTGGTCGCTCCGCCCCGCGGGAGGAGCGGGATTTGATGCCGTGATGCGACGGAAACAACGTGCAGGATATCTTCCGTATCCTTCGGATACACCACAGCTACGGGCTGGATCTGGTAGATGCTGGCGTCGGTGGCGTAGACACCCATGCGGAGTGGATCTGTGGTAATCTCTCCCTTGATGAGATGGCGGATCTCCCCGGCGAAATCGGCGGGCATGGTCATGCGGCTAAAGATAGGAAGGCAAAATGGGTCAATGACGAACCAGGGATGCCGGATTCTGGGCTGGGCCCTGGCAGAACGGCTGGCAGGATTTACGAGAAATGAGCGAAATTTAGGGACGTCCTGTTTCGTTTAAAAGACCTGATTTTAGAAATATACTCGCGATGCAAATGCTTGATCAGCAAATCCAGGAGTTGGTGGAAAAAATGAGACCACCAGAAGAGATACGCGATCAACTTGATATCCACTACTCTTTCGATGGCAATGAGCTAATTCTTCTGGAAGTTCGTCCCAGGTGGAACCAGCCCGAGCAAATTCTGAAGATGCCCATTGCGAGAGCCAGGTATATTAAAGCGAGAGGTGTCTGGAAGCTGTATTGGATGCGTGCTTCGGGCGCATGGCAGCTTTACGAACCGGCTGAATATGGGACAATCGTACACGTTTTCAAAGCGATCGATCATGACAAATACGGCTGTTTCATGGGATGAAACTGTTGGTCCCCGGTGAATCTTCTCAAATGGAGCAAACCATGCTTGATCCAGAACAGCAAAATGAAATCATCCGAATTCTGAGTGCCCGGTTTGAGCAACATCCCCATCGCCATCCTGACATGGTATGGACTGCGATACAAAGAAAACTGGACGCCTACCCGCACAAACTCTGGTCACTCCATGAGATGGAGCGGACTGGCGGAGAACCGGATGTGGTCGGATATGATGCATCCACCGGCGAATTTGTTTTCTTCGACTGCTCCGCGGAAAGCCCGGCTGGCCGGCGCAGCGTGTGCTATGACCGGGCAGGGCTGGAATCCCGCAAGCAACACCGGCCAGACCACAATGCTGTTGACATGGCTGAAGAGATGGGTGTCCAACTGATGACCGAGCAGCAATACCGTGACCTGCAGAAACTCGGTCCGGTCGACACCAAAACGTCCAGCTGGCTGAAGACGCCGGAGGCGATCCGGCAACTCGGCGGGGCCATTTTTGGTGATTATCGCTACGGGCGTGTCTTCATTTATCATAATGGTGCCCAGTCGTACTACGCGGCGCGTGGATTCCGGGGGGTGTTGCGGGTGTAGAGTGAAAGGATGGAAACCATTGAAATGGTTTCCTGAGCTGTCATGACCCATTGTGTACTCCACGGTTGAAACCGTGGGCTAAGGTCGAGTAGAGCCTCAAACAACCCGCGACTTCAGTCGTGGGCCCTACCGTCTATCGCATTGCTGGATTCGCTGACCAGGCATTCGGGATCATGCGTGTTTGCATCCAAAATGAATCTTCTTACTTTATATCGGCCCGTGTAGTGCTTATCCTACCCACGGCCCGTGAATGGAACTTATTCATCGTTGAAACACACCTAAGCATGAGAAGAAATGCCTCCATTGCCACTTTCCTGATCCTCGTTTGCGCAGGGATCGTCGTCCATTTGATACAAACTGATACCACTGAACCACAGGCGGCGACCTACACCGGTCCGATCATCGATATGCACGTACATGCCTTCACTGACCGAAGTAATGCAATGATGTTTGGTATGACCCACCCACCCACCTTGCGCGGTGAGACGTATCCGGGTGTGGCATCGGCCGAGGAGCAGAAGCAAAAAACGCTGCAAAAATTCCGCGAACACAACATCGTGAAAGCGATCGTGACCAATGGCCATTTGTGGCTCGACGATGCGCCGGACCAGATCCTCATTGGTATGGCCAACCGGCCTGTAGAGGTGCTCAGGGAACAGCATGCCGAGGGGAGGCTGCACGCAGTTGCCGAGATGGCGCCATTCTATAGTGGTCGCCTGGCCAGTGATAGCTTGCTGCGACCGTTTTTCGCGCTGGCGCACGAGCTGGCGATCCCGGTAGGATTTCATGTCCTGCCCGGAGGGCCAAACTATGGCCTGCACCTGATGCCGCAGATGCTGGGAGGCATGCGTGCCTACAACGCCAATCCGATGCAACTGGAGGAGGTATTATCCGAATTCCCGGACCTGAAGTTATACATCATGCATGGCGGATGGCCGTATATCGAGGACCTCAAAGCCCTGATGTATGCCCACCCCAATCTCTATGTCGATATCGCCGTCCTCAACTGGATCCTGCCACAGGAAGAGCTCAATGCATATCTGAAGGCGCTGATCACTGCGGGCTTTGGTGACCGGATCATGTTTGGCAGTGATCAGATGGTGTGGCCCGATGTGATCAGTGTCGGGGTTGCGTCCGTCAACAACGCTGAGTTTCTCACACTCGATCAGAAGGAGGATATCTTTTACGACAATGCGGCGAGATTCCTGGGACTGAGCGATGAGGAGATTGCGCAACACAAGAGTATGAGATAAGCCGGAAATTCTGGATTTGGAATGCGAATGCACATAGGACCATACAGTCTGCAGATGAAGTTTCTCACCTTTCTCCTGATCATTGCCGGGATCACAATCTCCGCTTGCGAAGATGACCTCATACCACCGGTGGAGATGCCAGACGATCCGTTGCACTACGACTTTACCGTCAATGATCATTTTATTTTGGAGCGTGGCGTTCCGCTTGAGATCAAGGGGATGGTGTATGTGCCGGGATATCCCGGTTTCCTCCCCTGGGATATCGAACGCTCGACCTCGCTGCCTCCGGAAATGAGATTCAGTATCCTGACAGACATCAGGCACATTCAATCCCTGGGAGTCAACACAGTCAGATTTTGGGGTGCCCCGCGCTATTGTTATGAAGCCCTGAAGACGGTGGGAGATCTCTATTTCATTCAAACTATCTGGATCAGGACCGATGCACCTGATTTTCAAGACGCCGGATTCAAAGAGAATACCAAAGCATACATCCGGGAGGTGATCGACCGGATCTATTCGGTCTTTATTGAGCGCCAACCACCACTCATCGCCTACCTCGTCGGCAATGAACTGAGCCGGGAAAGTATTTTGTCTACCGATGCCGCCCATCCTGATCTTGTGAGCTTTCGCGGCAATTACATTATGACAGATTCAGCGCGCACCGCCACCGAGGTGTTCCTGGCCGAAATGGCTGACTACGTCAAAACCTACGAGTACCAAACCTACGGGCAGCAGTCATTGGTGTCCTATGCCAATGAAATTCGTACGGCGGATCTGATCGAAACACCGTTCCTGGATTTTATCAGTCACAACGCCTACTCATATGCGGTGCCGTACTACCGGCCCGGCACGGCAGCGGGCAGCAGCTCGGGTACCTTGTTCCAGGGCTGGATCGAGGAAATCAAGGCGCGTCACCCCACACGACCGTTGTTGATCACCGAAACGGGGTTAAGTGTATCGCCAAACGCACAGCATGTAGGACCACCCAACTACGGGTATGGCGGTAACACTGAAGTTGAACAAGCAACAGGTCTCATGCAGAATGTCCAGGATATTGAGTCTACGGTTCTTCCAACCGCTGGTGTTTGTATTCATGAGTATCTGGATGCATGGTGGAAATTCGGTCTTGAGGATTCCTATTCCCAGGATCCCGACGATATCGAGGAGTGGTTTGGTATTGCCAAACTCGTCCCCGCCAAAGACTGGTATGCAACTGAATACAGGGAAGCATACCATGCCCTGCTGGGTGTCTGGTAGTCATCCAGGCTCGAGGCCCAACCCTTCGGCTCGGTCTTTATTCAAAAGCTTGTACAGGATGGGCAGCGACAGAGACAGCCCATGACTTCAGTCGTGGGTCACGGAATCGATTTGCGCATGTCAACGATTTCAATCGTTTCCCCCGGCCGCCTTGCGCATCGAGATCCTGCGCGCCT
>JAWWBX010000298.1:0-5518 GCA_033720735.1 Saprospiraceae bacterium | reverse complement strand
TCATAGCGCTGGATGAGCGAGTCGATCGGGGCATCGACATACTGGGCGGGCCTGGCATGCCAGAAGGCCGCGACCAACAGCCACAGCAGGGAGAGGAGTGCGCGCAGCTCCCCGCATCTCAGGTGTTCGACAGGTTTCAAGTGGCGAGAAAGCGCGTTTGCTTCAAGATACAAAATTGCCAGAGAGCCCCTCCCACGTGTCGGCCTGGTCACGAGGGCGTTATTACCTTTGCGCAATCGGAGAGCTATTCAAGCAGACTCTGAGCCACCACTTCGCAATCAATACCGATGGACAAGCAGCACATCAGCCTTGAGGACCTGGCAAAACTGAAGTCACAACGTGAGTTGATCCGGCTTTTTAAATCCAATGGGTCTGCCAGTAGTGACCGGATCGACAAACGGCTCGAGTACGAACTCGAACTGGAGCGCCTGCAGGTCGCGCTGGGGGTCATGCACCGGTGGGTGCAGTTCAATGCGCAGCGGGTGGCGATCATCTTTGAGGGCAGGGATGCGGCCGGCAAGGGCGGCACCATCCGGCGCTTTACCGAGCATCTCAATCCGCGGGCCATGCGGGTCGTGGCACTTCCCAAACCGACGGAAAAGGAAAAAGGGCAGTGGTACTTCCAGCGCTATGTCAATCATCTCCCCAACCCCGGTGAGATCGTATTTTTCGACCGCAGCTGGTACAACCGGGCGGTGGTGGAGCCCGTCAATGGGTTCTGTACGCGGGAGGAGTACAAGCGCTTCATGCGCCAGGTGCCGGAATTTGAACAGATGCTGCTGGATTCAGGGATCATCCTGATCAAATTCTGGTTCTCGATCTCCAAATCCGAACAGCGCAAGCGCTTTGCCAGCCGCAAGGTTAATCCTCTCAAGCAATGGAAACTCAGCTCGCTGGATCACCGGGCGCAGGAGTTGTGGGAAGATTACTCACGCTACAAGGAGCGCATGTTCAAAAACACCGACTCCGATCAAAGCCCATGGATCATCGTGCAAGCCAACAACAAGAAAATTGCCCGCCTGCAGAGCATCCGCTACGTCCTTAATACCGTGCCATACCGTGCCGATGCCGAGACATTCGAGATCGATCCTGACATCATCGCCCGCTACGCAGGGGCATAAAAAAACAGGCAACCCGTCGGATCGCCTGTTTTCTGTGTCTTGTATCGGTGTTTGACCTACTTCCTGGCCACCACAAAGCGTTTTCCAATGATATATCCTTCGCTGGTGATTTGCAGTGAGTAGATCCCGTTCGGAAGAGCTGCAACATCCAGCTGCATCAGATCCTGCGCGGCCTGGGTCTGGCTCACCAGCAGTTTGCCGTTCATGTCATAGACCCGCATTTGCACATCCCCGGTCATTTCCACGGCACTTACGTCCACATTGAGCAGATCTGCCGTCGGATTGGGGTAGGCCTTGATGCTGCTTGGCCGCAGCAATTCGCGGTTGGATGAGGTAATGGGATCACCAAAGGCATACTCACCGGTCGCATCATTGAACGTAATGCCATACGTTCCTGCCACGCTCGGGATATTCGGCCCATCCTGTGTACCGATCCCGTTTGGCCAGGAATCAGCGCCCCAGTTGACGGTCCAGTCGCGATCCGCCCTGAATTTGACACCGCCATCTGCGCCGGCATCGCTCAGGGTGATCTCCTCGATAAACCAGCTGTTCTCATCGCTAGGGTCGCGGGTCATGATCACGTCGTTGTCCCAGTCGCCAAATGGCGTGCCGGTGCCGATCAGTCCCATGGTGTCGAAGACGATGAGTTCGCGGAAGTTGTAGTTGCCAAAGATGGAGTTGAAAGAGACCACATACTCCCCGGCGGTGATGGGAATATTGGCGCCATCGCGGACAGCCACACCCGTCGGGAAATCACCGGCTCCCCAGTTGACGGCCCAGTCATCATTGGCGCGGAATTTTGCCTCACCATCTGTCAATTCGATGCGGAGTGTCCATTCGGATGAATCGGTAGGGCTGCGCTCCATGTCGGTGTCTGTGTCCCAGCCACCTGGTGTGGCGTCGCCAATGATTCCGACGGAAGCAAAGATCTCCACGATCGTGAAGGAATACTCTCCTGTCTTGTGGTTGAAGTCAACGATCCAGGTGCCTTCCGGTACCGGAATGGTGTCACCGTTCTCGACGGCCGTGCCACTCGGGAAATCAGATCCTCCCCAGACGACCACACCGTTGTCACCTGAAAACTGCAATCCTCCCGCGGTCAGATCGGCGGTGATCGTCCAGTCTCCGACCCCCGATCCGGGATTCATGGCTGTCGCACTGTCCCAGCCTGCCGGCGTCGCATCACCGATGATCCCCACCGTGGTGAAGTCGAGGTTTTGCGTGAAGTTGTAGACGCCGGATGCCGTATCGAACGTCACCGAGTAGTTGCCCGGGACCTCGATGGGAATATTTGGTCCGTTCTGAACGCCGGTGTCGGTCGGGAATCCTTCCGCACCCCAGTTGACGGCCCAGTCATTGTCCATGCGGAACTTGACCTCGCCTTGGTTGAGGTCGAGCGTGATCGTGTACACGTCGCCTGTATCTGGACACATGTCGGTATCACTGTCCCAGCCGAATGGCGTTGCTGACCCGATGATCCCGATCGCCGAGCCGAAGTCGAAATAGTATACGCCAGTTGCGGAATTGAACTGGATGTTGTAATCACCGGCCTTTACTGGAATATCGGCAGCATCCTGCGCTCCCGTTCCGTAAGGGAAGTCCCCTTCGTCATTGCCCCAGTTGATTGCCCAGTCGTCATCTGCACGGAACTTGACCACGCCGTCTGTCAGCGTGATGGCCAGTGTCCACATGTCGGCATTGGCGGTGTCCTGCACCATGTCGGTATCAAAGTCCCAGCCCCCGGGAGTGGCAGTACCGATCAGGCCCACCGAGGTGATCTGCGCGCCGGCCGTCCCGACCAGAAGCATCAAGCATGCTGAAATAAGTAACCCTCTGTTCATCCTTCGTTGATTTTTGAGTGACTGAATTTTAACGGTCAGAGTAATTCATAGGAAAGTTACTAAATCTTAACTTTAGTGTCGAAAAGACAAGTAGTATGATTCCAAATATTTTCCCCCGACGCGCACACTCCGAATACTTACTGCGGCAGACGTGTGTGCTGCTGATCGGCGTTTGCCTGACCACCGGGCTGTTTGGCCAGCGTGCGATTGAAGGAACAGTGGTGGATGCAGCCAACGATGAACCGCTGATCGGCGCCAATGTTGTCGTTAAGGATACGCTGGTCGGTACCATCACGGATCTTGATGGTCGCTTCACACTCAACGTGCCGGACGGCTTCAACCGCATCCTGATCAGTTATACGGGTTACCAGGCGATGGAGCTGACACTCACAGACCAAAGCGTATACGAGATCCGGTTGCAAGGCGGACAGCTGCTCGAAGAGATCATTGTGATCGGCTACGGGACGATCGAGCGCGAGGATGCGACCGGCTCCTTGCAATCGGTGTCGTCTGAAGACTTCAACCGCGGTGCCATCACCGGGGCGCAGGAGTTGCTGGCTGGCAAGGTACCCGGGGTCACGATCACCACCGATGGCAGCCCGGGATCGGGATCAGCCATCCGCATCCGCGGTGAGTCCTCGCTGAGTGCGACCAACGATCCGCTCATCGTGATCGACGGTGTGCCGATCGACAACAGTGCGGTGTCAGGATCGCGCAACGCGCTCAATGTCCTCAATCCGAATGATATCGAGACGTTCACGGTACTCAAGGACGCCTCGGCATCTGCGATCTACGGCAACCGCGCGGCTGGTGGCGTGATCCTTATCACCACCAAGAAAGGCAAGGTCGGCGATGGCCTCAAAGTCGGTTATAGCGCCAATGTGTCGTTCGGTCGCGCTTCCGGCAAGGTCGACGTACTGTCAGCCGACGACTACCGGGCGCAGATCGCCGAGCAATACGAACCGGATCACCCGGCACACGATCTGGTGGGAGAGGCCAGTACCGACTGGCAGGACGAGATCTATGAGACCGCTTTTGGCCACGATCACAATGTCTACGTTTCGGGCGGTTTCAAGAACATTCCCTACCGCGTATCACTGGGATATACCGACAAGGATGGCATCCTGATGACCGACAACTTCAAACGGATCACAACGGGGATCAATCTGAACCCGGGATTCCTCGACAATACCCTGCAGGTCAATCTGCATCTGAAAGGGATGTTTACCAACAATCAGTTTGCTGACCGCGGTGCGATCGGCAACGCAGTTGGCTTTGACCCCACGCATTCTCCCTACGATCCGGACAGTGAGTACGGCGGTTTCTTTACCTGGACTGCGCCCAACGGCAACCCCCAGCTCATCGCCCCCACCAATCCGCTGGCGCTGCTGATGCTGCGCGACGATCAATCTGATGTGACGCGCTATATCGCCAATATCGGAGTCGATTACCGCCTGCCGTTCCTGCCGGCACTGCGCGCCAACCTGAGCCTGGCTACCGACCATTCGGAAGGCGAGGGTACGGTGGTGGTACCGACGACCGCGTCATTTGCCTTCGATGCGATCAATGGCGGTGGGGTCAATAATATTTACAGCCAGACGCGGAACAACGATCTGCTCGAGTTCTATCTCAACTACAAGGAGACCTTCGGCGAGATCGACCTCGACGTGATGGGAGGTTACTCCTGGCAGCATTTCGAAGTCGACAACAGCTTTACGAATTCTGACGCCGCGGGAACCCCCGCCGAAACCACCAGTGGCTCCGATCCGGCAGAGTATTACCTGCTGTCGATGTACGGCCGCGTCAATGTGGGCTATCAGGACAAATACCTGCTGACGGCCACGCTGCGCAGGGACGGCACCTCCCGCTTTGCACCAGACAACCGGTGGGGACTCTTTCCAGCCGCGGCCCTGGCGGTCAAACTGATCGACAACGACCGCAATACCTTCGACAACGTCAAGCTGCGCCTGGGCTGGGGTATCACCGGACAACAGGACATCGGTGACTTCTACGCCTACCTCGCGCGCTACCAGCTGAGCAATGAGAATGCACGCTATCAGTTCGGCAATGAGTTTGTCACCACCCTGAGGCCCAATGGATACGATGCCAATATTCAGTGGGAAGAGACCGAGACCTACAACATCGGCGTGGATTTCTCGATCATCCGCGACCGCCTCTACGGATCGGTCGATGTGTACAAGCGGCTAACCAAGGACCTGCTCAACCGCATCCCGGTTCCCGCGGGCACCAACCTGACCAACTTCGTGACCACCAATGTGGGCAACATGGAAAATGAGGGCATCGAGCTGTCGCTCTTCACGACGCCCGTTTCCAGTGGCCGCACGACCGTCGAGTTTGGGGTCAATATGGCCTACAACCGCAATGAGATCACCAAGCTCACGGCGATCGATGATCCCGACTACGAGGGGATCCTGACCGGTGGCATTGCCGGTGGGGTAGGGAGTACCATCCAGATCCACAGCGTCGGGTTTGCGCCGCGCTCGTTCTACGTACTGCAGCAGCTGTATGACGAGAACGGCAACATCCTGGAAGACC
>JAWWBX010000297.1:0-5575 GCA_033720735.1 Saprospiraceae bacterium | reverse complement strand
TACGACGCCATTGTCCTGGCAGTGGGACATGACGCATTTCGCGACCTGACGATCCGCGATGCACAACAACTCATGTCACGAAATCCAATTCTTTTTGACCTGAAGGGGGTCGTCGAGAAAGAGCAAGAAGCGGGTGTGGTGCACTGGAGACTTTGATCATGATGGATAACGAAACGCAATATTTCGCACACGAAACGGCTGTCATTGATGAGGGCTGCACGATAGGGCCCGGTACCAGGATCTGGCATTTTAGCCACATCATGCCGGGCGCAAAGATCGGCAGGGCGTGCAACATTGGCCAGAATGTCGTGGTGTCCCCCGACGTCACGCTGGGCAACAATGTCAAGGTGCAGAACAACGTATCGATCTACACGGGCGTCACTTGCGAGGACGACGTATTTCTCGGCCCTTCCATGGTCTTCACCAATGTGATCAATCCCCGCAGCGCAGTCAACAGACGCGGAGAATACACAGCAACCAAAGTGCGGCAGGGAGCTTCAATTGGCGCGAACGCGACGATCGTTTGTGGAGTGGAGATCGGGCGGTATGCCTTCATTGGCGCCGGCGCAGTGGTGACCCGGGATGTGCCGCCATACGCACTGGTTGTGGGAAATCCGGCAAGGCAAACCGGTTGGATGAGCGAGTTTGGCTGGAAGCTCGAATTTGATGATCAGGGGTATGCGCGTTGCCCCGAATCAGATGAACAGTATGCATTGCGCGACAACGTGGTAAGGAAAATTACAGAATGAAGAATTTTGCACTGATCGGTGCGGCAGGGTTTGTTGCACCGCGGCACATGAAAGCGATCCGCGACACCGGCAACAACCTGGTGGCGGCGCTGGACCCCTTTGATTCAGTTGGGATCATCGACAGCTATTTTCCCAATGCCGACTTTTTCGTCGAGTTCGAACGGTTTGACCGGCATCTCGAAAAGCTGAAGCGGCAAGGCACTCAGATCGATTTTATCAGTGTTTGCTCGCCCAACTACCTGCACGACGCGCATATCAGGTTCGGTCTGCGGTACGGTGCCGACGTGATCTGCGAAAAACCGATCGTGCTCAACCCATGGAACGTCGATGCCCTCGAGCAGATCGAGCAGGAGACCGGCAAAAGAGTGTACAACGTACTGCAGCTGCGACTCCACCCGAGTGTGATCGCACTCAAAGAACGGGTAGCTGCGCAGCCCGCCGACAAGATCCATGATATTGAACTCACCTACCTGACTTCCCGGGGTCACTGGTACTACACCAGCTGGAAGGGCGAGGAGCGGAAGTCAGGTGGGATCGCGACCAATATTGGTGTGCATTTCTTCGATATGCTGATCTGGATCTTCGGAGATATCCAGCACAGTGAGGTCCATGTGCATACACACGACCGGGCGGCCGGCTACCTGAAGCTCGAGCGCGCGCGCGTAAAGTGGTTCCTGAGTATCAATTACGATACCATCCCGGAACAGGTGCGCCAGTCCGGGGCGCGGACTTACCGCTCACTGACCATTGAAAACGAAGAGTTCGAATTTAGCGGAGGATTTACGGAGCTGCATACCAGAACGTATCAGGATATTCTGGATGGACGAGGATTCTCACTGGGCGATGCGCGCAAGGCCATCCAGGCCGTGTATCAGATCAGAAACAGCGAACCCGTCGGACGAGGTGATCGTTTTCACCCGCTGGTAGAGTTACCACTGACAACACACCCCTTCGTCGGCGGGTGAGGACATGTCTGATTTTCGGAAGAATGTCATCAAGCTTTTTTCCGGCGCAGTCATTGCCCAGCTGGCGCCATGGGCCATCAGCCCTATCCTCGCGCGGATCTATACCCCGGAAGAGTTTGGTCTGCTGACCATCTTTCTGTCCATCCTGAATATTGGCAATACGATCATTACAGCCAAGTACGAGATTGCGATTTATCTGCCACGGCAGACGGAACAAGCTCGCTACGTTGTCAAGCTGAACATTCTGGTGTCCATAGTGATCACCACGACGGCCCTGATCATTTTTCTTTTGTTCGGATCGCAGATTAAGGAGTTGCTGCAGGCACAGGAGCTGGATGTGTTTTTTTACCTCGCACCTGTGGTGGTATTGCTGCTGGGATTGTACAAGATCTTCTATTCATGGCTCAACCGCCTGAAACAATACACAACGCTGGCGGCATCCAAGGTGGTGCGTTCTGCAACACTCAGCGTAAGCCAACTTGGTCTGGGTTTTACCGCATTCAAGGCACACGGCCTGATCATCGGGCAGATGATCGGTGAATTGGTAGCAGCCGGATTTATTGTGATTGCGAGCATCGGCACGATCAAATTAAGGCGGGAAGCAGGAGACCGTCAGGGCATTGCGCAGACTGCGAAAGAGTATATCGGCTTTCCGAAATATTCATTACCTGGAGATTTTGTCAACTCCGTGTCCAATCAGGCACCCGTGTTCATTTTTGGAGGTGTATTTGGTACAGCCATCGTCGGGCAATACGGAATGACCTACCGGGTGCTCACCGCCCCCCTCACACTGCTGGCACGCGCGATCCTTGATGTGTTCAAGCAGCAAGCGAGTGAGGACTATGCCAATACAGGGAGTTGCCGGAAGATCTTCGTGGTCACCTTGAAGCGATTGGCCATGTTCTCTTTTCCGATCTTTCTCATCATTGGCATTTTTTCGGAGCCGCTATTCACTTTGATCTTTGGTGAACAATGGCGACAGGCAGGCGAATTCGCACAGATTATGGCCATCCTTTTCTTTGTGCGGTTTGTGGCCAGCCCTCTGAGCTATGTGCTGTACATCGCACAAAAGCAGAAAGTAGACCTGATCTGGCAACTGACACTGGCAGTGGTGCTGATCTCATCGATTTACATCGGGGTTGCATTTGACGACTTTTACCTGAGTCTGTGGTTGTTTACACTGTCGTATTCGGCGATGTACCTGATCTATCTCTATCTGTCGTACAAATACTCCGAAAGGAAAGAATGATCGGGATTATCAACTACGGAATGGGCAATGTAGGCTCGATCCAAAACATGATCCGGCATGTGGGAGGAGAGAGTATCATCATCGATGATCCGGATCAGATCAGGGGTGTGGATAAAGTCATTATCCCGGGAGTCGGTGCGTTTGACAATGGCATGACCAAATTGCACGCAAGGGGATTTGTGCAAGCGCTCGATGAACACGTAGAAAGAAAGGGAAAACCGGTTCTGGGCATTTGTCTGGGCATGCAGTTACTGACCATGGCCAGTGAAGAAGGGGAGGCGGCCGGGCTCGGATGGATCAGGGCAAGGGCCGTCAAATTTCAATTTAACGGCTCCGGGGAAAGCAAATTGCGGGTACCGCATATGGGGTGGAATGCAGTGACCTATCGCAAGGAAACAGCGATCAATAAAAACACCGAGGAAGAGCCGCGATACTATTTCGTACACACCTACCATGTGGTATGTGAGGACGAGCAGGACGTCCTCTGCACATGTGAATACGGCCATACTGTGGTGGCGGGCATCGCGCGGTCACAGATTTACGGACTACAGTTTCATCCGGAGAAGAGCCACAAATACGGTATGACTATTCTCAGAAATTTCAGCAATCTCTGAAATGCTGCGAGTCCGTGTCATCCCGGTACTTCTTCTGAAGAATGGCGGACTGGTCAAGACCATCAGGTTTAGAGACCCCAAGTATGTCGGGGATCCCATCAACGCGGTGCGGATATTCAATGAAAAGGAAGTGGATGAATTGGTGCTGCTCAACATCGACAGGGATCAAGCACCGATCCCGTTTGAGCAACTTGAAGAAATTGCTTCGGAGGCCTTCATGCCGCTCGGTTACGGAGGGGGCATCCGCAACATAGAAGACATCTACCGGGTCCTGCGCATGGGGTTCGAGAAAGTGATACTCAATACGGCAACCGTAGAAAACGAAGCGTTGATCGTACAAGCGGCAAAGGAAGTCGGAAGCCAGAGTGTGGTGGCATGCATCGATGTCAAACAGAATATATGGGGCAAGTATGATGTGTTGGTGGATGGCGGAACACGGAAGATCAGGCGGCACCCAGTCCAGCACGCCCGGCGGATGGAGGAACTTGGTGCAGGTGAGATCATCATTCAGTCGATTGATCGCGATGGCACCAGAACGGGATACGATATCAATCTGCTCGGGGAGATCGTGGAAGAAGTCAATGTGCCAGTAGTCGCTTGTGGCGGCGCGGATTCAATCGATGATTTTGCAGCGGCAGTGCGCGCCGGAGCCTCGGCCGTTGCCGCTGGCAGCTGCTTTGTGTTTTACGGGAAGCATCGGGCAGTACTCATTTCATACCCGGACTACGGTACACTTGAACAATCACTGAACAACCTGCGCTGATGACGACTCTTTCCAATGAAATTCTGCTGGCCCCAGGCTGGAGTGTCCCGGCGGTACGGGAGGGAGAGTTCAAAGTCTGCGCCCAGACGGTCATGGACACTTCAGACCCACTCATCACCTTCGATGAGAAGGGGGTCTGTCATTATGTGCAGTATTTCAACGAGGTCATTCGCCCCAATTGGTTTCCAAACGAACAAGGACAACAACGACTAGAGCAAATCGTCGAACAGATCAAACGGGAAACGCGCGGGAAAGAATACAACTGCATCATTGGGCTGAGCGGAGGCGTGGATAGTTCGTACCTGGCCTTTCTGGCCAGCCAGTACGGCTTGCGCATTTTGGCCGTGCACGTGGATGGTGGGTGGAACTCCGAACTTGCAGTCAAGAACATCCAGAATATTGTGACCCATTGTGGTATTGACCTGTATACGCATGTGGTCGACTGGGAGGATATGCGGGAGCTGCAGTTGAGTTTCTTTAAGTCGGGACTGGCCAACCAGGATATCCCGCAAGACCACGCGTTTTTTGCTGCGCTGTATCACTTTGCGATCAGACATCAGATCCGCTGGGTGCTGCACGGAGGCAATGCCGCCACAGAAGCGATCCTTCCCGAGGCGTGGGGCTACAACGCCATGGATGGCAGGCACCTGCGCGATGTGCATCGCAAACACAGCAAGCATCCCTTGAAAAGCTATCCGATCATCAATTTTTTCCAGCATGTCATCTACTACCCGTATATCCGCAAAATGAAACAGGCACGCCTGCTCAACCTGGTGCCATATGACAAAAGGGAGGCCATCAGGATACTGGAGCGGGAAGTCGGATTCAGGTATTACGGGGGCAAACATCACGAATCGAGATTTACCCGCTTTTTTCAGGCACACATCCTTCCGTTGCGCTATGGTTACGACAAACGCAAGGCACACTTGTCGAGTATGATCGTGTCCGGACTCATGTCCAGGGAGGAGGCCATAGAGGAGCTCAAGCAACCCCTCTACCCCAGCATGCGGGACCTGGAAATGGACAAAACCTATTTTATCAAGAAGCTGCGGATCGATGAGGAACAGTATCAGCGATATATCAACCAACCCACGAAATCATACACGGAGTACGAAAACAACGAAGCACTCCTGAAGCGCATGGCAGCCGCAAAAAAGAAATTCAAAACCGTGTTGTCCCGTTAAATGGAGGGACTTGACTACACCTTCGATTTTGGCACGGCCCTGTGGCTGTTC
>JAWWBX010000296.1:0-5587 GCA_033720735.1 Saprospiraceae bacterium | reverse complement strand
TTAAGGAAACTGCCGGGTGGATAGAGTTGCGCGACGGGAATATCACCTCGCTGCACGACAACGACGGAGATACCAGGGTTCAGGTGGAGGAAAGCCCTGACGAGGACATGATCCGCTTTGATGTGGCGGGTACGGAAGTATTCCGGATCTCAAGGAATGCAAACGGTTACACCCAGTTTGCGAACCCTGCAAATGGTGGAGGTACTGTGACCTTTGGAAATGAGGCCGGGCTTAATCTGGCCGGTGGCCAGGACAACGCGTTCGTAGGAGTCAAAGCGGGCAAGTTTACCACAACAGGTTGGAACAATGCCTTTTTTGGTCATCAAGCGGGACAGAACAATGCCGACGGTGATAATAATTCATTCTTTGGGACAAGAGCGGGCCAATTGAATACTACAGGATCTAATAATACGGCCATTGGTCACCAGGCAGGATATTCTAACACAGATGGGATTGGCAACGTGTTCATCGGGAATTTTTCAGGTTACTTCGAAACAGGAAGCAACAAGCTGTATATCGAGAATGACTCGGGCACTGACCCATTGATCTACGGAGAATTTGACAACGACCTGTTACGCATCAATGGGACGTTGAATGTGAACAACGCATTTTCGTTTCCCACATCGGATGGTGCCAGCAATCAGGTATTGAAAACGGACGGCGCCGGCAATCTCACCTGGGCAAGTGACATCGATACGGACACAGATGACCAGACAATCGACGTCCTGAACATGAACGGGGATACGCTGGAGATCTCCCTGCAGGACGACGGGCAGGCAACACATAAACTAGACCTGTCTGGAGTCAATGCAGTACAGACCATCATTGCTGATGAGGACAATGATACCAGGGTTAAGGTAGAGGAAAGCGGAGATGAAGACAAGATCCGTTTTGATATGGGTGGGATCGAATACTTCGTACTCGACAGCGGACGCATCGGTATTTTCAACACCGGGAACAGTGTTTTCATCGGAGAGAATGCCGGCATGAATGATGACTATACGAACAACCGGAACACGGTGATCGGGGATGTTGCGTTTGTCAACAACACGACCGGGAGATGGAACACGGCGACCGGATATGCAGCCATGCGGCAGGGCACAACGTCAGAGAAGAACGTAGCCAACGGGTTTGCCGCACTTGACAAGAACAACGGTAACGACAATACGGCCATCGGCTATCTGGCACTGACCCAGGCCCTCAACGCCAACCAGAATGTCGCAGTAGGATCACTTGCCGGTGGGAACGCACAAGGATCGGGAAATGTTTTTGTAGGCTATCATGCGGGGAGATATGCGCAAGGATCAAATACGCTCTATATCGAGAATAGTGATGCCGACTCCGTTAGTGCCTTGATCTACGGGGAGTTCGATAACAACTGGCTGCGCGTAAATGGCCGCGTCTCGCCGATGGAAGGGATCACCGATGCAGACGGGGATACCGGAATAAAGGTGGAGGAAAGCATGGATGATGATTTCATCCGCTTTGGTATCAGAGGTAGTGAAGTGATGACGATTGATTCAGCTGGGTATGTTGGTATCGGTGTGGGGGACCCAAGTGCGCTGCTCCATGTTAATGGTGAGATTAAGGTGAATCAAAAAATTCAGGCACATGATGCCGCAGGGCTTGGGCTGGCGACTGACGAGGGCAATACCAGACTTTTCATCCATGACAATGGTAATGTTGGTATTGGCACTACCAACCCCCAGGCAAAACTACATGTCGAGGGCACCCTGGAGGTCGATCAGAAGATTCAGGCGAATGATTTCGGCGGGCTCGAATTGGCTACGCAATCTGGAACGACCCTTCTACACCTGCTAAACATTGGTAAGATCAAAATTGGTGCCGACGGTACTCCAATCAGCTCCATTGTCAGAACCACAGTTATCTATGATATTCCACCCATCGCCCAAGATGGTGTCCATTACTACAATTTTCCAGTTCCGGGCGCATCGCCTGGTAGCACGGCTTATGTGTCGACCAACGATGACCTTCCGGGATCTGTGTTTATCGGACAGGTCCGTGTCCCTGCGGCAGATACGGTCAAAGTCAAATTTCTCAACGAGAATTCGTTTGTCCAGGATCCTGGAAGTATGACTTTTTATATCACAGTCATCAATCACTGAATGGGATCACCTTTTTTAGTGATCTCACACTCGCAGCGACGACATCCCGCCGTCCACCCCGATGACCTGGCCGGAGATCCAGCTGCTTTGATCCGATAGCAGGAACGTTGCCATCGCGGCGATGTCCGCAGGGGTGCCAACGCGCTGCAGCGGGTGGCGCTCCTCACTGGCCTGGCGACGGCTCTCGTTGGACAGGAGGCGCTCGGCAAGTGGAGTATCCGTCAGGGAGGGTGCAATGCAGTTGACGCGGATGTTGGGTGCGAGCTCAGCGGCCAGCGCCGTAGTGAGGCCTTCCACAGCGCCCTTCGCAGAACCGATTGATGCATGAAAGGGCATGCCCTGCCGAACGGCCACCGTACTGAAAAGAACGATACCGGCCCCGGCATCCTTGTCCAGTTTCGGGATCAGGGTCTTCAAAGCGCGGAAGGCGCCGTAGGCATTGATGCGCCAGTCCTCCTCGAAATCCTCAAGTGACAGGGAGCGCACCGGACGCAGGTTGATCGAGCCGGGACAGTAGGCGATGCCGCGCAACGGCCCCGCGATCTGGTCGACCGGAATATCTTCCGATGTCACATCCAGGCTGAGGTGATCCGCGCCGTCAACGCCTTCGTCACGCCGGGAAATAGTGGTGACCCTGGCCCCGTTCTGCAAAAATTGTTCAGTGATCGCCCGACCGATGCCGGAAGTGCCGCCGATGATGATGTAGTGGTCTGACATAAATGGATGCCTGCTTTAGGTTGACAATCTGTGAGTGGTACGAAGCGAAGGTGGTCTTTGGATTCCGCACCGCCTCCAGATGCAGACAACAGAACCTGCGAATTGTTGTTATGTCAGCATATGTTTTATGACCTGACATCCCCTGATCGGGGAGTACTGGAGCAACTGAGCGATATCCTGGGTAAGGCGGAGGCGGGCCTGGATCCGACGGTCTTCCGGATCGCGTCGGCCAGCAGTCAGATCTATCAGATGCTGGATATCACCGGGCAGTTGCCCCCGTGTCAGGTGGAGCTACGCGAGAGAGGCCTGCTCGTGCACTTTCGATCCGGAGGCCAGTCGCTCGCATGGGCGGTTCCCTACTGGCAGGTGAGTATCCAGCACAATGACGGCAAGCTGTCACTGTTTGCCGGGCAGCACCAGCTGCGTCTCGAACAACCGCAGGGCGAGCGCGTGGACCGCCTGTACATTGCACGCCTTTACGAACGGATCGCCTCCAGCACCGGCCAGGACCATGATATCTATGGCGGCCAGCCATGAACCCTTCCATTGGCCTGAATTCCATACCTTCAGCGTCACGCAAAATCCATCCAGATGCACATTCAACAGTCACGGGCATGGCCTCGGATCATCACTGGTGGGGCCATGGTGCTGATATTTGCCGCGCTCGCACAACCCCTTCATGGCCAGACAAAACCCGTCTTTGAGGATGGGATGGCCCAGGTGGTCGAAGCATTCGATGAAGCCGAATCCTGGATCCGTGAGACACTTTGGGTCGAATCGGAGTTTGACTCCGACGGGGATGGCAAACTCGACCGCTTGCACGTGGCGGTGACCCGCCAGCGCCAGACGGAGACGGAAGGCCTCAAGGTGCCGGTGATCTATGGCTCCAGCCCATACTACTCCGGGGTGTCTGCTGACGAATACTTTTGGGACATCCGGCATGAGATCGGCGCCACGCCGCCGGAGCGACCACACCGGCCACAGTTCACGATGCGGGCGCGCCCGTTCATTTCCAATGGTTTTGTCAACTACTGGGTCCCCCGTGGATTTGCTGTCGTGCATTCGGAGTCACCCGGAACAGGTCTTTCAGAAGGATGCCCGACGGTGGGCGGCAGGAATGAGTCGCTGGCCCCCAAGGCGGTCATTGACTGGCTCAACGGCCGCGCCAAAGGGTACAAGACTATCGACGGCAATGAGCAGGTACGCGCAACCTGGTGTACCGGTAAGGTTGGCATGACCGGGACGTCGTACAACGGCACTCTGCCCCTGGCAGCAGCGACCACGGGCGTCGCGGGCCTCGAGGCCATTATCCCGGACGCACCGAATACCTCTTACTGGCATTACTACCGTGCCAATGGCCTGGTGCGACATCCGGGCGGTTATCCTGGCGAGGACATCGACGTGCTGTATGACTTTATCCATAGCCAGGACTCCGACCGGCGTAACTGGTGCAATGAAAATATCCGGGACGGCGAGCATGCAGAGGGTATGGACCGGCTGACAGGGGACTACAACGACTTCTGGGCGGGCCGTGATTATACCAACCAGCTCGACAATGTGAAGGCCGCCGTCTTCCTCTCACACGGCCTGTCGGACTGGAACGTCATGCCCGATCACAGCATCCGCATCTATGAAGCCCTCAAGGCCAAAGGCAAGACTGTCAAGCTCTATCTCCATCAGGGCGGGCACGGCGGGCCGCCTCCGGCAGAAATGATGAACCGCTGGTTTACCCTCTTTCTGTATGGGGTGCAAAACGGAGCCGACCAGGAAGACAAGCTGTGGGTGGTCCGCGAGGATGATGACCGCAATGCACCGACATCCTATCCCGATTATCCCAATCCGGCTGCGCAGGATGTCCGCGTGTATTTGTCGGGCGACGGGATCGCCACCGGGTCGCTGGGTGCCGAGCGGGTGCCCTGGCAGGGTGAGCAGACCATCATGGACAACGTGTCCTTTCCCGGCGATGTGCTGGCCCGCGCCGAGTGGACCAATCACCGTTTGCTCTTTGTGACGGACCGCCTGAAGGACGACCTGCACTTGTCCGGGCGGCCGGAAATCACGATCCGTGCTTCCAGCAACAAGCCGGCGGTCAATCTCTCGGTATGGCTCGTGTCACTGCCCTGGCGCGAAGGCCGGCGACCGCGCGGTGGCGTGATCACGCGGGGCTGGGCCGACCTGCAGAATCATACCTCACTGACGGAAAGTGAACCGTTGGAGCCCGGGCAATTCTATGAGATGACCTTCGAACTGGAGCCCGACGACCAGATCATCCCCAAGGGACAGCAGATCGGACTCATGATCTTTTCCAGCGATCGTGATTTTACGTTGCATCCGCGTCCCGGCACTTTGCTGACCGTCGATGTGGACAGGACGACCATCACCCTTCCGGTGGTGGGTGGCGGGGAGGCTGCGCAGGAGGCGCGGGGCCAGGAGCGTAGCCGGTCATCTCAAACCAGCGGCTATTTGTCTTGTTCTTTTTCGGCAATTGCCGCTAACTGTTGCGCTAGTGCATCCAATTGCGACTCCAGTGCTGCAATGCGCTCGGCCTGGTCCTCAATGACCGCCTGCTGCTCCTGCATGCCCCGCGTCAGGACTGCCGTCAACAACCCGTAGGCGATACCCTTGTTTCCCTCAGTACCGCTCACCACTTCCGGGATGATCTGCTCCATGTCCTGGGCAACAAACCCGAGGCTGGGGCTGCCGTCGGCGAGGTAGCGATAGGTGACCGGACGCAGTTGCATGAC
>JAWWBX010000295.1:0-5615 GCA_033720735.1 Saprospiraceae bacterium | reverse complement strand
CCTGAAGAACCAAAGGCGTCTCCGACAACGATGCGTGTGCCGAAATATCCTCCGAGATCCTCGCCGACGACCAGGTCTTCTTTCGGCTCATCTGTAGCGCTCCCTTTGCCCATCCCGATGAACCCGGTCGAATCAATTCTCATCCTGAGAGGAGCAGGACTTCCAGCTCGGCTGGTATAAAAATTGAGCTGCCCTTCGAAGGCAATCAATTGCAAGTTACGGGAGTGTGCTTTCATTGCCGTATGAGAATTAACTGATTCGAATGTTCCACTCAGGGTATTGTTGACATAAGTCCTTATCCCTGTATTATTCATACTTGACAATCGGATTAATCCGTTGTCAACATGCAGCGCGTCCTGGGGGTCCTCTGTACGGATTCCGACCTTGCCATCCCTAAGTACCAGGTTGTTATTGTAGATCATCCCGCCATTAAGCATTCCGAAGTACAAATAGTGATGTGTTGGATTGAACAACATAAAGGCGCGGTCATTGGCATTCTCGCCGATATTCATCCCGCTGAATCCTCCGTCCTCGCCGATCGAGATACGCGTACCGGAGTAGCCGCCCAGGTCGTTTCCCACCACCAGATTTTCCAGAGGGGAGGTCGTGCCGATCCCCACTTTGCCAATTGTGCCCTGACCGGAAGATGGTCCGACAAACAAGGTGGGAAGATCACTGTTGAAGCCAACCATGAGTGAGTTCGGGATGTCGTTTTCGAGGATTGCACCACCAAATAAAGAGAAGATGCCAGAACCCAGTACCATTGATGTCTCACCACTGGCGGAGATTTGTCGGCCTATTGCGGCAGCACTCGGTCCTGAGGCGCTGGCTGACCATCCGGCAGCCAAACTGAAATCACCCAACGCCTTTGGTACAAATCCCAGGGCAACTGCCGAGTTCCCGGTCGCCCATGAGCTATTACCCAATGAAATCGAAGTTTCTCCAGTGGCTCTGGCGCCCACCCCCGCGGCAAAGGAATACCTGCCAAGGCTGTCCTGGTCCCAGATTGCCGCGTCCCCGCTGTCAAAGATGCCAAAAGGGGAATTAGCTGTATCCCTGGTTGTTCCCACGCGAAAGGCACGCTTGTCTTTGTCAAAAAACATCCGCGCCCGGTGATCAGTCACACCGTCATCATCCAGTTGCGGCGATCCGAAGACGAAATCGTCTGACACGTGATCGCCTGTGTTCCTGACGGTTCCATTCGCATTTTCAAAAACGCGATTTACCTCGTTCAGGTCAACCCATGAGGAATCCTGGCGGTACCAGAAGCTGCCGGTATCCACATCGTATACGAGCAGCCCTTCGGCCGGTTGATTGATGCTATCACGTTGCGCAGTCGTCAGCCGGGGGATCAGCAATCCCATGGAATCACTTTTCACGTCGAGAATTGCGCTGGGATGCGGAGGAGACCCGTCACCATTGATTGAAACGGATTGGGCCGTCAGTTGGCTTGTGATGGAAATAATGAATCCTGTCAGTACGATGAGTCTGCTGACGACTGCATGCATTCTCCCCGAACGATTTTTGGGCGAATGACGTCGGATGTGTCCTTTTGCGGACTCGTTGATCGGTAACGTTTTGTCGTGATGTGGTTTCATATCTTTCTTACTTCATATTTTGATCTGCTTCGATGTTGTCTGATTGATCAGACCACGGCACCCTGATCGTGGCTGTCGTACCCTCTCCCCTGTTGGAAGAGATATCCAGGTCGCCCTTCAGGTATCTCACCCGCGACCGGATGCTCGCCAGCCCGACCCCCCCGGATCTGTCAGCTTCAGTCAGGTCGAACCCCTGCCCGTCATCTTCGACAACCAGGAACAATTCCTTATCCGCCTGATTGATCTGGATCATCAGGTGCGAGGCCTGCGCATGTTTGACCACATTATTAGATAACTCCTGGATGATCCGGTACACCATGATCTCGATCGTTTCGTCGAGACGCTGCTCCATGCCGATGAATTCTGTCGATACGCTGAGGCCGTGGTCCTCTTGCAGGTGTTCTGCGATATTCTCCACCGCCGCTGCGAGACCCAGTGCCGAGAGCGACGAAGGCATCATATTGGACGCGATCCTGCGTACTTCCTGGCTGGCCTGGTCGATCATCCCGCTGGCGCGGGTAAACAGATCGTATTTCTCCAGGGCGCCAACCTGCTGCTGGATCGTCTGGATCTGTGATTTGACATTGCTGAGCAATCCGCCGAGGCCGTCGTGCAGATCCTGGGCAATCCGTTTGCGCTCGGCTTCCTGGCCTTCGATCATTGATGACATGCTGAGTATGGTTTTTTCCTGCTCGAGACGTTCGATCTCGGCTTCTTTGAGTTCTGATTCACGCCTCGCGATCCTTCTGATCAGGCGGTTGCGGTTCCAGAGGAAGAGGATGGCAAAAAGAGCGAACCAAACAACGCCCCCTAGTAATGCCAGGAGGACCGTCCGCGATCTCTGTTGCCTGGCGATCGTCAGCTCCTGGTCGGCCAGTGCGGCATCTTTCTCATAGGTATCGAACAAGAGGTTCAACGAGTCGACATACTTGGTGACTTCGATCGTGTGAATGCTGTCTCTCAGCCGCTTTTCCGATATGGCGTTCCGGTAGGCACGCTCAAACTGTCCTGCCTCTTCATAAAGCCACCGGAGAATGCTGTGATACGACGTTACGACGGCAAAATTTCCACTCTGCCGGGCGAAGGCAAGTTCTGTCTCGGCAACACTTACGGCATTGGCGATCTGACCGGTTGATTGCAAGGCGTCGATGAGTTTTGATGCGGTGAAATACCTGCTCAGGACATGGTCCGTATTCCGCAGTTCATTCAGTAACCGGTTGAGCAATTCAATTCTTTCGGCGGCTGGTGAATTCAGGTCGAGCAGGCTGGTATGGGCAAAATCGAGTTTTCCCTCACGATCGACTTCCTTGACGAGATCGAGGTATTCTTCCAGGTATTCTCCATACCCTTCATCCTTTTGCCTTTGAAGGTGAAAATCAAGCAGGTAATAAAGCGCCTGGATCTTCGCAAATCTCCAGTTGCCAGCATCAGCCATGTCATAAGCTTCCCGGTAGTAGCGACCAGCGACCTCAGGCTCCAGCATGTATTCGTGCAGTTCGCCGAGCAGCAACTTGGGTTCAATATTGGGCCTTGCTTCGCCCAGTGTCAGGTAGAGGCTGTCATACCGCAGGAGATATTCGGCGGCCAGGGCAAACTCACCCGTTTCCGCGTAATTTTTGCCGATGCGACCGATGGTGTAGCCTCTGCGATTGAGAGGATAGCTCCCTTCAGGCAGATCCAGGACCTTGAAAAAGTACTCATTGGACTGCGGGTAGTCCCCGGCGACCTGATGATTCCAACCCAGTAAAAACAGTGTCTCGGCACGCAGAGAATCGTCCTGTGCGGCCACTGCACATGCCAGTGCCTGCCCGGCCAGCTCATTGCTACGGGTCAGGTCTGCCATGCGCTGCTGGAAGGCCGACCGAAAGAGGGTCACGCACGAGTCAGCCGGAGGTTGACCTTTTATAATACCTGGTACAAAGAGAGCGATCATGAGCAGCACCTGTTGCGACCACCGGGCCGGATCCGTCCTGAGAGTATTCGTCGTATGCATGGATTCAATTTACCAAATACACATGCAGCGATCCGTCAGCTTGGTGTTCAGCACTTCATTTGATTTCAAAGGCAAGGTCGTGGCAATCGCGCGTCGTGACATCACGGATTTCCGCTATTTTCATCGCAGGCATGACACCACCTCCCCGCATCCGCGTAGTGATTGTGGACGACCACCAGATCGTGATCGATGGCATTCGCTCTCTTCTTGAGCAAGCGGCACAGCTGGAGTTTTGCGGTTCCGCCAATTCGGGCGCGGCCGCTCTGCAGTTTCTCGCTGACCATCACGCCGATATTGTTCTTCTGGACCTGAATATGCCGGAGATGAGCGGTCTTGAGACTTGCAAACGACTGCTGCAACAACATCCCGGCCTGGGGGTGATCGCACTCACCATGCTCGATGAGCCGGCGATGATCCGCGCCATGATCGAAGCGGGGGCTGCCGGATACTTACTCAAGAACGTGGGGTACGAGGAACTGGTCACCGCCATTGAGCGCGTCTTTGCCGGCAAGTCGCATTACAGCAAACGGGTGGGTGATATCCTGCTGCAACCTGCTGACAACCCCGATACAGCGCGAAATGCGCCTTCTCTCTCCCGGCGTGAGTTGCAGATCCTGGATCTGATCATGCAGGAAATGACCAACATCGAAATTGCCGAACATCTGTTTATCAGCGTCAATACCGTCGATAGCCACCGTCGGAATATCATGAGCAAGCTGGGTGTCAAGAATACAGCAGGTATGGTACGCGTGGCCATGGAACGCGGATTGCTGGAGCGTCCAGACTAGCCAGGTTCTGCTGTATCTGCCTGCCCTGCCCGAATTGTCCCGGCTGGACTATCTTTGGCCCGTCCAATAGCAGACATGGCAGAATCCCGGATCGCACAGCAGACACCGCCGCCGCCGCCGGCCAAAAAATCGCCCGACGAGATGACCTTTCTGGAGCATCTCGAGGCCTTGCGCTGGCATTTGTTGCGCGCGCTCGCATCGATCGTGGTCGTCGGGATCGGCGTCTTCCTTGCCAAGGACTTCATCTTTGATGTCGTGATCCTCGGTCCGACCAAGCAGGACTTTGCGACCTATCAATGGATCTGCAACGCCTCGGAAAGATTGTGCTTCTTCCCGGAAGGACTGGAGATCATCACCCGCGACATTGCCGAGCAGTTCCTGAGCCATATCAAGGTATCGATCTGGATCGGGCTGGTCGTCGCGTTCCCCTACGTCTTCTTCGAGTTCTGGCAGTTTATCAAGCCCGGGCTGTACGAAAAAGAGAAGAAAGCAGCCCGGGGCGTGGTGTTCATCTGCAGTTTCCTGTTTATCACCGGCGTGCTCTTCGGCTACTTTGTCATCGCACCCTTTGCCGTCACCTTCCTCTCGAGCTACTCGGTGAGTCCCGATGTACTCAATACGGTGACGCTGACCTCGCTGGTCAATTCGATGACGATGTTCACGATCCCGACGGGGATTGTCTTTGAACTGCCGGTACTGGCCTATTTCCTGGCCAAGGTGGGGCTGATCTCGGCCGACTTCCTCAAGAAGTACCGCAAGCACGCCCTCGTCGTCATCCTGATCATGGCCGCGATCATCACACCTCCGGATGTGATCACCCAGTTCCTGATCGGCATCCCGATCTACTTGCTGTTCGAATTGAGCATTATTATCGCCCGCCGGGTCGAGAAAAAACGCGCATTGGAAGATGCAGCCGCTTAGAGTATCGTCATACTGGACCCTGATGATGAAGATCTTCATCCCGACTGCGTGGATCGTCTTTTTTGGTGCTCTCACGGTATTTACCACCGTGTTGAATGGAATGGGCCATTTTCGCCTTCCGCTCCCCATCAAAGCGTTGATCATCGGACTGTACATCCTGGGCATCCTGCTGCTCTACCTTTCATTCCAGCGACTGAAGCGCGTGGAAATGGCACAAGACCATTTCTTCGTGACCAACTACTTCAAGACCTATCGCTACACGTACGACAGCCTCAAAGGCATCAACGAACTGGATTTGCTGGTCGCTCAGGTCGT
>JAWWBX010000294.1:0-5663 GCA_033720735.1 Saprospiraceae bacterium | reverse complement strand
TTCCGGTCGTGATCGAATCCCTGTCGGCAATCCTCAGCAAAGACCGGAAGGAAAATGCCCGTGTCCCGGATCTTTTCGAAGCGCAGCATCAGGAAGATGCTGTTGTATACATTGTACTTGAGGGCTACCTCGTTTTCGTATCGTGCCGACATGCCCAGATGATCAGTTTGTATGTTGACAAAACGCGGGGGTGGTGTATTCACCCGCGCCGGGATCAAAGATGGCGCAAAGTGATGAGAGGTAGTGGAACTGCTGAGACTTGTTGGATAGTTCCTGGGTTATCCGTGCCCTTCAAATAACCTCCCCTATGTTTCAACAAAATTTCAAATTCTATGCATGCCTGTCCCCTCCCTGCCCTGCCGGCAGGCGGGCTTGGAATCCAAGGAGGGGACAAGTTTGTCTGCACTTTGAAGTGCATCTGCACTCAAGGGGAGGTTCATTAAAGAAGGTCAAAGCCTTTCGGCACATATGACCACGATCGTCAGTTAACGTTGTAGCCAGGAACAAAATTTGGGGTTTTAACCTCAACAGCTTCCAGGGCTAAAGCCCCATATTCCTTGATACCTTTAACCCCGGCCTGAAGGACGGGGCAATGCATCTCAGAGTTTGAGCAGTGGGCTCGACGGATGCGCTAGTGTGGCGCCAAGCTATCACCCACACCCAAACGATGATCTTTTTGTACCTTATCACGTCGTATCTCACCTTCAGTCGGGCTTCTTTTCCAGCCAAACAACACGATCGAATGCGCCTACGTCTCAAGCCGGCTGTCGCCCTCAGCACCGTGGTATTGATCGCGATCCTTTCGCTGTCCTGGTCCAACAATCCGCCCAATGGCAATACAGGAGCCCCCGGAGATGGTCTGTGCTCCAGTTGTCATTTCCAGGCCGGCCCGCCGCAGGACGGGAATATCACCATCAGCGGCCTGCCGGGATCCATCACCGGTGGCAATACCTACCCGATCACCATCACCCTGGCCAACCCCAACGGATTGGCACAACTCGGTGGCTTTCAGATGGTGGTGCTCAATGGTTCCAACAACGGCGCCGGGGCACTTGCCAATCCCTCGGCCAACTCGACGATCACCTCCTTCAACGGCAAACAATATTTTGAGCATAATCCATCCACGAATTTTCCGGCGTCCAATATGATCACCTGGTCCGTCGACTGGACTGCACCGGCGGGACCGAATGCCGACCAGATCACCATCTATGCGGCAGGCAATGTGGCCAACGGGAACGGCACCAGTTCGGGTGACCTCATCGTGACGAATACCAGTTCCGGCACCCTCATGGAGAGCCTGTCGGCCAGCATCGTCAACGTCGTGCATGTTTCCTGTTTCGCCGCCAGCGACGGTGAAGCGACGGCGATGGCCAACGCGGGCACCCCGCCCTACGACTTTGCCTGGAGCAACGGTGCCAACACCCAGACCATCACCAATCTTGACGGCGGCATGTACACGGTCACGGTGACCGATCAGGACCTGAATACCGCTGTTGCCTCGGTGGAGATCCTGGAGCCGTCCATCCTTGAGATTACCAATGCCGATGTGCAACAGGTCTCCTGTGGGGGCACGGCAGACGGGTCGATCATGATCGACATCACCGGGGGCACGCCGGGTTATTTTGCGTCATGGTCCAACGGGTCAGTGGGCACGACCATCAGCAACCTGGGTGCCGGCGACTATACCGTGACAGTCACGGATGACAATGGTTGTACGACGCAGGAGACCTACACCATCATCGAGCCGACACCGGTCGAGGCAATTCTCAACAATCTCATCGATGTGTCCTGTGCTGGGCTCTCCGACGGATCCATTTCGGTCGGGGCGACAGGTGGGACGGGGAACTACCTGTTTGATTGGTCGAATGGTGATTTTGGTCCGGTCCTGATGAATGTTCCGGCAGGCGCGTATACCGTGACCATCACCGATGACAACGGGTGCACAACCACCGCGACCCATGAGATCTTCGAACCTCCGGCCATCCTGGTCGACCTGATCGACCTGCAGGATGTGTTGTGCGCCGGCGGGAGTGACGGGCTGATCGCGGTTGAGGCATCGGGCGGGATTGGCAATCTGGAGTACGCCTGGTCCAACGGCGAGGTCACCGCCATCGTCGACCAGATCGCGGCCGGCGACTATACCGTCACGGTCACGGATGCCAACGGGTGTACGGTCACCGCCACCTACTTTGTGGATGAGCCACCGCCGCTTGGCATTGAGCTTGACGGGAATACATCGTTAAGCTGTTTTGGTGACAACAATGGCAGCCTCACCGCAACGGTATCTGGTGGCGTGCCTGGTTACAGCTATACCTGGTCCAATGGATCCGCCAACCCCACCATAGACAATCTGCCGGCAGGCACCTATTTCATTACGGTCGAAGATGCCAATGGGTGCACCATGATCGCCCAGGAGGAGGTGACCGAGCCTCCGGTCCTGCAAGCCAATGCCTCCGCGACCAATGAAACGGCTGCGGGTGCCAACGACGGTACCGCCCAGGCGCAACCCGAAGGCGGCACGGGCCCCTACACTTTTCTCTGGTCTACCGGAGCGACCACCACCGGCATCCAGGACCTGTCGCCGGGGACATACTCTGTCACGGTGACCGATGCCAATGGCTGCACGGCCATCCAGGCTGTGACGGTCAACGCCTTTGGCTGTGGCCTGACGGCCGAAGTAGAGCTCTCTCATGTCCTGTGCTTCGGTGACGCCACGGGTAGCGCAGCCCTCACGGTCGCTGGCAATTTCGGCCCGGTCTCGGTGACCTGGTCGAACGGTGATACCGGTTTGATCGTCGACGGACTGACGGCGGGCTCCTATAGCGTAACAGTTGTCGATACCAGCAACTGCTCGGTGAGCCTGAACGTTGTCATCACCCAGCCCACTGCCCTGGCCCTGGATTGTACCATCACACCTGCCTCCGGACCAGGCAGTTCCGACGGCAGCATTGCCTGTGTTGGACTCGGTGGCACTCCGCCCTATCTGTATGCCTGGTCATCCGGGGATACGACCAGCACTTTGACTGACCTGGCACCCGGCATCTATACACTCACAGTCACGGACGCCAACGGTTGCACAATGACTGCACAGGCAGAAGTGGAGGCAGCAGATTGTACGGTGATGGCGTCGTTCGTCCTCGAGGATGTGGCCTGCCACGGTGATACCACCGGCAGCGCCATGGTGCTGCCCTCCAACGGTACCGCACCGTATCAGTACCACTGGTCGACCGGCGATACGACAAATCAGATCGCCGGATTGGTGGCCGGGTCGTATTCGGTGACGATCACCGACTCGGTAGGTTGCCAGGAAATCGGATCTTTCACCATCGATCAACCGGACTCGCTGGTCATCCAGGTCGACTCCACGATCTCCGCAAGCAGCGGGATGGCCGACGGTGGTATTCTCATCAGCATCACGGGTGGTGTAGCCCCCTATGAGGTTGAGTGGTATCAAGGCGGCGACCTGATCTCCACGGCTGAAGATCCGACGGGTTTGATGGCGGGGCTCTATGACGTGGTCGTGATCGATGCCAACGGATGCAGTGCCGGTGTCGTGGCAATTGAAGTGCCGCTGGTCTCATCAACCACTGTTCTCAACGCGGAAGTTGTCACCGTTTGGCCCAATCCCGTGTATGACGACCTGAGGATCGGACTGAGCACCCCTGTCTCCTGGATACAGGTTGTAGTGCGCGACGGGCAGGGAACGGTGGTGCGGCATGCAGCTATGTCAGGTCCTGAACACCAACATGGGGTCAGCATGCGCGACCTGCCGGTGGGCATTTACTTCGTGCAGGTGCGCGGTGCGGGATTCAGTGGTGTCTTCAAGGTGATCCGCATGGCCCGGTGATCTGCACTCATCTCTTCCGTGGTGAGACCGTTCAATAATCCATTGCGGACCACTACCTTTAGACAAAGACCATGTGAGTATGTTTCAACTGACCCTGCGCCTCATTTGCCTGCTTGTTTGTTTGAGTCTCTCAACTGGTGGGTACACCCAGCTCAAAGCCCTGGTTGGCGGCACGCTGATCGACGGCTTTGGCGGCACGCCGATCCGCAACAGTGTGATCCTCATCGACGGCGAGAAGATCACCGCGGTCGGACAGGTTGGACAGCTCACCGTCCCGGCAGGCGCGGAAGTGATATCAACCGAGGGCATGAGCGTGATGCCCGGCCTCTGGGACATGCACGTGCACCTGATGATCAACGGACACGCCAACTATGCCCACTGGCATCCGACCTACGAGCACATGCTGGAGGACGTGATCATGCCGTCATCAGCACATCAGCTGCTGATGGCTGGAGTCACCAGCGCACGCGACCTGGGCGGACCCCTCGAAGCCAGCATCAACGTGCGCGACCGGATCAACCGGGGCGAGATCCCTGGTCCCACGATGTACATGTCCGGCCCGTTCATTCAACACGAGCCGTATCCGAACACTGAGTCCTATCGCTGGGGATGCAACGGCGCTGACGACGCACGGGCCAAGGTGCGCACCCTCGCCGAAGCCGGGGTCGACTGCATCAAGCTGATCGACCAGGACCAGATGACCATGGAGGAGGTGCACGCCGTGGTTGATGAAGCGCACCGTCATCACCTGACTGTCGTCGCACACGCCCACCGCCCCGAGGAGGTCCGCCGCGGATTGATCGCCGGCGTGGACTGCTTCGAACATACCGGGCTGGCAACCGCCCCGGAATATCCGGATGATGTCATGGAGATGATCAAGGAGCGTACCGCGCAGATGAACCTGGGCCCCTTGTTCTGGTGTCCGACAGTAGAGGGGCTGTACAACTATGAATATGTCCGCGACAATCCCGAAAAGCTGGACAGCGATGCCTGGCATCTCGGCCTGCCGCAGGAAGTCATCGACGACATCCGCCAGTCCTTCAAACATCCTGGCCGGTTGCCTTACTTTCAGATCACCCCGAGCCGGCGCCCGACCCTGCAGCGGAAGATCGAACAGCTCATCGAAGCCGGTGTGGTCCTCCTGATCGGCACCGACAGCGGGATCCCGATGAAGTTTCACATCCAGAGCACCTGGAATGAACTGGACGTCTGGGTCAACGAGTTCGGGATCGATCCGATGTACGCGATCAAGGCCGGCACATACTGGCCATCGGTACTGATGGGTGTGGATGCTGACTACGGCACAGTCAGCGAGGGCAAGTATGCCGACATCATAGCGGTCAAGGGAGATGTCCTGCGCTACATCAGCCTGCTGCAGGACGTGGATCTTGTGATGAAGCACGGAAAGGTAGTCAAGGACCAGCGGAAGAGTAAATCGTAAAAAGAACCCATTTCCAAGGGACAACTTCCAGGTGCTGGATGGCGAAGAATTGGAAATCGTTTTTTGGAACTTGTGCTTTGCCATGATTTATGTGATTTACGGAGTCAGCGGAAGCGGCAAGTCCACGATCGGGCGTGCCCTGGCCAGTGCATTGGAGCTGCCGTTCTACGATGCGGACGACTTTCATCCTTACCGCAACGTGGAAAAAATGCGGGCAGGGATCGCTTTGCAAGACGACGACCGCTGGCCATGGCTTGAGCGTTTGCGGGACGGGATGCCGCGATGGGAAGCGAGCGGTGGCGCTGGATCGCAGGATTGACGGTTGGGTCTGTGTGGTCGGCTCGGCCGATCTCCAATCGATGATGCGTTCGATCT
>JAWWBX010000293.1:0-5664 GCA_033720735.1 Saprospiraceae bacterium | reverse complement strand
GAGAACACCGATGAGACTGACCAAATACACAAAACCCACGATGGAGGGCAGCATCCTGCGGGTGGTTGGATATGCTGTTGTCGAAAAATTCGATGGGCCTGCATCTATCGGACGGGTGTGGAAGATTGACGGACTGCGCCGGAGTCGCGCCCCGTGGTATGCCAATAGCGTTGAGCATGGTGCTCTGGGACTCCCCGGCTGGCCCGCCACCTTCAAGGCTCGCCATGAAGCAATTTCCGAACTGAAGGCCAGCACCCCCGCATAGGGGGATGCGACAGACCACGGAGATAGACTGATGAAAACTGAAATCCAGAGGGCAGGCATCACATGGATTGCAGAGCATGATGAAAAAGGCCGGAAGCTGATTGAAGACGCGATCAGCAATGCCATCGTAAACGGCAGCAATGAGTCAACGCTTATCCATGAGAATTGCTTAGGTGGTTGGCCCACAAAAAACATACAAACCGCATACTGCAAAGTAACCCGCAGCACCCCCGCATAGGGGGATGCGACCAACCACACCAGACAGGGGTGATGAAATGAACTTACAAATGCAACTGATGAAAGCCGCGATGGAAAACGATTCCGTCAGCTTATACATCCATGACAGTGAGGCCTTCCAGAACAAGGTGGTCGCCATTGGAGAAGGCATCCAGTTTGCCGGTCAGGAAATCTCATCAGAGAAAACCGCGATGCTGCTGATCGACGCGCTGGACTCTATCGACCAACTGCTGAATAGCTATGTGCGGGTGAGGTCGTGAGCGAGATAGTCAGACTCCCCCGCATAGGGGGATGCGACAGACCACGCCACAGGAGGCGATGAAGATGGACAATTTCACCAACAAAGCAGGCGTAACCATCTACACGGGCGACTACATTGCCGACCCGATGAATGGCGGCGCGCTCCGTCAGATTGAATCTATCCGGGATTATGGCGACGGCACTGCCTGCCTGCTTATGGATGACGGCGGCGTTATCGGCTCCGATGAAGTGCGCCACGATAACCTGCGGTTGGAATCGGAGGCATGACCCCCGACCAACTCCGCTCCCTGCTGGACTCGCATGACGTGAGCCAGCGGGAGCTTGCCCGCCGCCTGCATGTCTCCCAGTCCACGGTCTTCCGCTGGGCGCAGGGGCGGGTGGAGATCGACCGCAGGAGCGAGGCGGCGATCCGCTATGCCGTGTGCGTGAACGACTGGGAGGAGGTGTGATGTGGGAGGAGTTGGTGGGATGAGTGATCTGGAAAAGCGCATCGCTGAACTGGAACACATCACAAAAGAGTTAAAGCGATACCTGCCACAGGATTACGGGCAACACATTAAGTTTGTAATAGACCAGCCTGCACCGGAGCCGGAACAGCGCATCGTGACACCAGTGCAGGTCGAGCGGGGCCGGGAACTGCTGCATCAAACTCGGCAGGGGGAGTTTGTGACGTACACGCTTATTAACCGCATGCGCGACTTCATTGCAGAACTGGTAGGGGAGAAGTGATCAGCCCTGCGCCCTCCGGGTGACCCAGCTGTCCAGCCCCTTGCCGACTTGCCGCAGGCCCGCGTATGACCACGGCAGAACGAGCAGCGTCCCGAGTATCATCACGTCCGGCGGCTCTGCAATGAAGACGTAGGCCAGCGCAGCGAACAGGCTGACCCACGATTGACCGGGCCGTGTGCGCCTCACAAAGCGATCTGTCGCGGCGTCCCCCGCCCGGATGGTCTCCTGCGTCTCGTGATGCTGGTGCTGGGCGTCCTCAAGCTCGGCCTGCTTCATCGCCCGGATGTGCTCCCGGATCGACGCCTCCTCCTGTACCGCAAGTTCGCGCAACCGCACAACAGTGGCGGGGTCCGTCTGAAGCCGCTCCAGAGCCCGCACAGGGTCGTCTGTGCCTGTTGCGCTGCCGACAAGGGCCACCCCCGCCGCCACGGCCGCGGGCACGTTGCCGGTCAGCAGGGAGCCTACAAGTGCCGCTCCGGTGCCTGCGTTAGCTTTGAGCCAATCCCCGACATCCGACCAGCTCATGGCTCACTCAGCTCGAAGTGCGGGGCGTCGATGAAGGGGCGCCGGCCCTGCATCCGGCGGTAATCAATGTAGTCGGTCATCGCCTGCTCCGTCGTGCCGGCATATTCGCAGATGTTGCGGATATGCCACGCCGCGCCCCAGCGGATCGATACGTTGATGTTGTTCGCAGCTGCCCGCATCGCCTCCGCGATCTCGTCGTACAGGGCCAGCTCCCACGAGATCCTCGGGCCGATGTACGCGACAAGATCAACGGCTTCGCCGACGAGGTGCTTCGATTTCATCGTCTGACTCGCTCCTTTTGCGACGAGCTCCCGCTGGCGCTCGACCGAGCGGACGCCCTCGACCACGCCGAAATCCACATCGGTGATCTGGATCGCGCGCTGCACGACCATTACGAGCTCCTGACTCACGCCGCGCAACCGTTGCATAGACCCCGTAGAAAGACGGTACATCACCAGTACGCCGTGACGTAGAATATCCCAGCGGCGCTGGCGGTAATGCCGACGACGAACAGCGCATAGATCAGCGCCTCTCTCTTGTCCTCGCTCATATCGTCGGCACCCAGCCATGACCGAACGCCCACACTACAAGCCCGACAAGCACCAATCCCGCGATCTTCAGTGACTCGTAGAGCCAATGTTTCGTGAGCGAGCCGAACCGCATCGCGTGAGATTTAACATCGCGCCAGTTTTGATGCACATCCTGTGCGGTGTCGGCGGGGAGCATGTCGCTGTTGATCTTGTCGAGCCTGCGGTGGACGGCTTCCAGCAGATCGGTCATGCGTGACGTGGACTTATGTACCTCGCGCAGTTCACCGTGGATCTCGCCCACTTGCCCACGCATCGCCATCTGCCGTTCGCCCAGCGCCTCAAGCCGTTGATCAACGTCAGACTCCCACTTTTCTTTGTATTTGTCGCTGCCGAACATCAGTCGTCCTCAAATGCCAGCCATGTCTGTGGGTCATCCATTCGCATGTAGCTGATGGCCGTGAAGTCGCGCCCGGTCATCATCTGGACTGCATCCGTATTGCAATCGGCCCACACCCGCTCCCCGGTCGGCGCGTCGTACCAGAGGATTGCGTGATCGCCTTTCGGGTCGTTGACCCCCACGAACGCGATGCCGAAATCGTGCAGGTTGAAGCAGGGTTCTGTGGCAAGGATCGTCGCCAACGTGCAGGCCCATGTGTCGCAGTCTCCCGCCCACGGTTTGCTGTCGAGTACCTTCCTGCTCTCCTCCGTCCAGTATTCCATGACGCCATGCACGTCGCGATCCGAGACATAGGTATAGTCATCGTGCAGACGATGTACCCAATAGCTCAGTCGTTGGAGAGACACAGGACGTGCTCCGGTTCGCGTTCACACAGTTCGACATGCCCGTGTGGCCTGACCCCCGGCTCGCTTGTCTGCACAGGAGGTTCCGCGCACCCGACAAGGATGAGCGCGACCAAGATGATGCGCCTCATGATTCCCATGCGCTGTACCCACTTGGAACTGTGTATGAGAATGCTGAACCTCCAAGGTTAATCGTTACCTTCTGGCTGGTCGCTGTCATCGAAAGCCCCGGATAAATACTGCCAGCCACCGTTGTAAATGCCGGGTTGGTGTTGGTCGATGGGTCACCACTGTTAAACCATGTGCCGTTCTTGCCCCAATAAATCTCATCGTTATCCAGATCAACAGCACACATGACGACATCACCAGCAGCTACCGTGGAACCCCACGATCCACCACCCGGCCATTTGCTTGCACCGCCCCCTTGGAATCCCCAACCATCTGAACCGGAACCAATGAAGTTATTCAAAGGCTGTTCAGGAGTGTGGTGTGCAACACCGTACATGATGTTGTCATCAGAACCAGCAGTATCGTAGGTATATTCAAAGTAATACTTACCAGAACTACGGTGTGTACCCACAAGGGCAGTACGCCAGAACAGGTTCTCGTCAGTCTTTTCAGCGGTAAGATCGCTGTTGGTCAGTGTGATGGAGGAGTGCGTAGAACCCGAATGGAATGCAGTGCCAGTGAAGTCCTGAAGCTGCGCTGTATAAATTGCAGAGATTTCCCCATCAGTCAGTACACGATCCCAGTGTGCAGCCATATCGATGAGGCCATCGAAGTTAGCACCACCCCAATCACCACCACTGCCAATGTGGATGTTTGCACCAGCAGTACCGCCCGGTGTTACACCATGCGCGATAGTATGAACCAGTGCGCCAGACTCGTAGATACGGATGTTAGTGCCATCGTTGGTAATGGCTACATGGTTCCAACGATCTGCTTCAAAGTCATGGTTGTAGGTTCCATTGTTGTAATAGAACGCGGTGCCATTCCCATACACTATCTCGTAAGTAGAACTACCAGCAATACCGATTGCCAGACGTGTGGAGTTTGCATTACCGCCACTGTCGTAGTCGTTGAAGATGAACTGCTGCCCAAGGTTATGTGGCATCACCCATGCCATTGCTGAGAAGTTTTGGTTGGGAGAAACAAGCCCAGCATCAATATGTGATCCACTGAAGACCTCAATAGTCTTAGTGCTTGGGCCTTTTACTCCGGGGTCTTCCTCGTTGTAAGAGGAAACAATTGTACCGTCGTTACTGTTTGGCCCACTGTCAGGGCTATCTGTTCCTGACAGTGCATCCATTGTGTAGAAGAACACAAGGTTCGCATCATCGATATCGATACCACAAAGGAGGTTGGGTGGATTGTCATCCAACAGCATCCCAAGCATGAACCTGTGTAACCGTTTCATGTCAGCTATCCGTCAGCAGCGGGGTCAGGCGGGTCATGCGTCTATATCCGTACGGGACAGTTCAAGCCAATCGGCGTTAGCACTGCGGTACATAAGCATGATGGTGTCGCGGGAATGGTCGAGACTGAAATCACCATTCAGCCGCAGGTTTCCAGTGTTATCTTTCAGAACAACCGTGCGCGCAGCATCCGCTGCGGTTAGGATCAGCAGTGCGCCGTCCACCCCGCCGTTGATCGTTTCCAGATCATCTGTGGCCGCGTCTGATTCAGTATCAACCGTGTGCCGTGTTCCAGTGACTGTGATCGCGGCAGATGCGATGGTTAGCTCGCCTGCATCTGGTGCGGCCAACCGATCAGCAGTCAGGGTGCCGGTGACGGTTACACCCCCGTTTTTTGTCTCAAGTTTGGTGCTTCCCGCATAACGAAGACCAGTTTCCCCATCCGGGTCGGCGGTTATTAGCGTCTGTTGTGTGCCCCCCGCATCTTCCGCTGCGAATGTAAAACCAAACCCGTGGTTCTTGTTGACGATTGTGGCGATACCGCCGTCAGACGCTATAGTCAGTTCCGCAGTAGAAGACGGCGACGTGCCTACGCGGATGCCGGTGGAGTGGGTGGCGAGGACGGCGCTTCCAGCATCATAGATGGTCGTCTGACCGTCAGGATCGCCGTGGAAGAACGACCTACTGGTGCCACCCGTATCCTCACCCTGTAGTACAAGAGTGCCTCCGTGAACGTAGTTCTTGAGCGAAACCTGCGTACCAGCAAATGACAAGAACCCGGCGTTTGCACCACTGACCCCGTTGCCGAAATACAACCCGTTGGTGGTAGTCTCCACCACCTTGCTGCCGTCGTAATAGAGGTCAACTGACCCATCAGGACTACCAACAATCATGTTGGTAGT
>JAWWBX010000292.1:0-5666 GCA_033720735.1 Saprospiraceae bacterium | reverse complement strand
CCAGTCATTGCCTGTCCCGACCTGTACGATGGCCATGGTCAGTCGCTCGGGTGCGGGGTATGCGGCATTGATCAGCGTATGGTGGGAACCATCTCCGCCAACGGAGATGAAGTGCCGGAAGCCTTCCGAGATGGCTGCGGAGACAGCCGGACCAACTTCAGCAATATCGTGGGTAATGCGGACATCGAAGGAAATCCCTTGCCGCTGCAGACGGTCAGCGATGTATGGCCATTTGCGAAGTGCCTTGCCGCCGCCCGCAGCGGGGTTTACTACAACAAACCAATTGTCATCGGACGCAGCGCCCATTAGCCGGGGAATTGTCAAGGAATATAGAATTTTTGTTGGGTCAGTGGGGACCGCCAAGTATCTTGCACGCCAAATCCGACGCACATATGGCCATACTCAGCCTCCAGGGCGTGACCAAACGGTACCGCGACCTGATTGCTGTCAATGACGTCACCTTCGACGTCCCCCAAGGCACGCTGTTTGGCTTGCTGGGGCCTAATGGCGCAGGCAAGACCTCATTGATCCGCATCATTACCACGATTACGGGTGCCGATGCCGGACAAGTGTTTTTCAATAGCGCTCCGCTCAACAGCCGCCATCCCGAGCAGATCGGCTACCTGCCCGAAGAACGCGGGCTGTATCGCAAAATGAAGGTTGGCGAGCACCTCATGTATCTGGCTCAACTCAAGGGACTCTCCAAAACAGAGGCCAGAGCGCGGATCACCAGCATGATGCAGAAGTTTGAGATCACCGATTGGTGGGGCAAGAAGGTAGAGGAGCTCTCCAAGGGGATGCAGCAAAAGATCCAGTTTATTGCAACTATTGTGCATCGTCCCAAACTCATCATCCTCGATGAGCCGTTCAGCGGCCTGGACCCCATCAATACCAACCTGATCAAGGACGAGATCTTTGCCCTCAATCGTGAGGGTACCAGCATCATTTTTTCCACGCATCGCATGGAGCAGGTCGAGGAGATCTGCGAATGGATCGTCCTGATCAACAAAGGGCAGAATGTCCTGCACGGCCGGGTCGCAGACATCAAGGAGCAGAACAAGGAGGGCATCTATCGGATCGGCTTCCGTGGCAAGCTACCCGATGATCTGTCCGGACACTTTACCGTGATCTCCGATACGGACAACGAACTGTTGGTCAAGGCAGACCATGGCATGAGCCCCAACGCACTCCTTCGCGAGCTGCTCGACAGGCAGTTTATCATCGAGGCATTTGAAGAGGTTAAACCCAGCCTCAACGAGATCTTTATCAAAACCGTAAATGGCCAGGCCCGTGCATAAGTTGTGGATCATTTTTCGGAGAGAGTACGGGGTGCGTGTGCGCAAGCGCAGCTTCATTATCGTCACCATCCTGATGCCTCTGGCCTTTGCAGCCCTGGCCATCGGGTCGGGGCTCATCACCGCGATGGGTGCCCAGGCCAAAAAGGACATCCTCGTCAAGGATGCTTCCGGGATCTTCGTGCAATCGACCACCGATCGCGACAACCTTGAATTTGCGTTTTCCGACAAGGATCTTGCCACACTGAAAGAAACCTATCGCGAGGAGGGGTATGACTTGTTGATCCACATTCCGCCTTTTGACGACCTCTCAGCACGAGAGCACCAGGTGGAGTATTTCGCTGCGGAGAAGCCAAGTATCACCCTGATCGAGCGGATCGAGTCGGTCATCGGACGGGCGTTTCGCGAGTACAAGATCGATGCGTCAAATATCGACCGCGCCCTGTTCGACAGTTTCCGCACCAACATTGAGTTGGAAAGTACCGCGGTGGACGAGCGGGGAGAAAGTCTGGGGTCGGGCAAGATGGCCGCGATCATCGGCACCGTACTGGGGATTGTGATGGGCATCCTGATGTACATGGTCATCCTGATCTACGGGCAGATGGTGATGCGCAGCGTCATGGAAGAGAAGATCTCGCGGATTGCCGAGGTGATGATCTCGAGTGTGCGGCCGTTTCAGCTGATGATGGGCAAGATCCTGGGGGTAGGTGCGGTCGGCCTGACCCAGCTGGCGATCTGGATGGTACTGATCCCGGTCGTGCTGACCGTAGTCCCCATGTTTCTGCCTGGCGCGGCAACGGACATGCAAAGCATGGCGGCGATGTCCCAGGGCGCAGAGACCATTCAGCAAATGGAGTCGGGCGCATTCAACATGCAATCTGTGATCGGCGAGTTTTTCCGGCTCAACTGGTTGTTGATCGTGCCCAGTTTTGTGATCTTTTTCCTGGGCGGATACTTCATCTATTCGTCCTTGTTTGCGGCTATCGGATCGGCCGTTGACGAGGATCTGGGCGAGGCCCAGCAGTTCATGTTGCCCGTGATGATCCCGGTGATCCTCGCGTTTTTCATTATGATGTCGAGCATTGAGAATCCCAACAGCCCGATCGCGGTATTCGGGTCGATCTTCCCGCTGTTTTCACCGATCATCATGCCAGCACGACTCCCGTTTGACCCGCCGCTTTGGCAAATCCTTTCGTCCATCGCCTTGTTGCTCCTGACCACCTTGCTGTTTGTCTGGCTGTCAGCCCGGATCTATCGCGTTGGCATCCTCATGTACGGCAAGAAGATCACCTTCAAGGAGCTGGGACGCTGGTTGTTTTACAAGGGGTAAGGGTAAGGATAGCTGACCTCGTTGATACTCAGACGTCATAGGTGAGCTCAAGTTGTTCGCTGGTCGGATGCGATTGGCAGGTCAGGACATACCCGTCTTCCACTTCGGCGTCATTGAGCGCAAAGCACATCTCCATTTCCACTGAGCCCTTCAATACTTTGGCCATGCAGGTGGCACACGCCCCGCTGGTACAGGAAAAGGGTGGGTCGTAACCGGCATCCTGCAGCGTCTCGAGCACGGTTTTCTCGGCTATGGGGATCGTGATGGTCTCGCCATTGAGATGTGCCGTGAGCGTCGCTTTATCCACGGGCCCCGCACTCGCCATTTTGGAAGCAGGCTGATCAGCCGGAGTGAAATATTCGGCACGGATGTTGGCTTCGTCGACCCCGCGCCGCAGCAGCGCCTGGCGGACGGTTTCGATCATGTTGCCGGGACCGCAGATGAGATAGAGCCCGCCCTGTTGAGCCGGATATGTGTCGAGCCAGGTTCCCAGGTGATCAGCGTCGATCCTGCCCCGGGGGCCCGTCCAGACGGGGCCTTTGCTCTTGCCCAGCCCGAACAGGCCGCGTTTGACCGGCTTGCTCAGAATGTGGTCTACGGTCAGCTGCCCCTCATGTGTTTCGGAGAGCTTTTCGAGCGTCTCTTTGAAAATAATGGAGTCCAGGTCGCGGTTGCCGTAAAACAGGTGCAAGGTGCTCATGGGCTCGTGTTCGAGCAGGCATTTGATCTGCGACATCAGCGGGGTAATGCCCGACCCGGCACCGATGAAATAATAGCTGCGCCGCCGTTCCGGGTCCGGTTCGATGGTAAAGCGACCGTCCGGGGGCATCACCTCCAGCGTACTGCCGACCTTGAGGTTGTCATGGATGAAGTTGGAGACCAGGCCGCCCTTGACCCGCTTGACGGTGACGGCCGGCGCCGGCTCATCAGGGCTGGTACAAAGGGAATAAGAACGGCGGACTTCCTGCCCGTTGATGTGCATTCGGAAGGTGAGGTATTGTCCGGCCTTGAACCGGAAGGTGTCTTTCAGGCTATCCGGCACATCCAGATAGACCGAGATCGCCGCGTCCGTCTCATGAACGATGTCACAAATGGTGAGGTCGTAAAACGTTGTATCCTTGGCCATAGGCGGCTGCTCAGTGCCGTTATTTGTAAATTTAATGGTCCCGAAATGGGGACAGATTGATCGAAAGCGGCCCAAAGATACAGGCGCATGTGGAAAGATGGTAAATATCTGCTCGCCTATCTCAACCCGCTGGCCGGGTGTGTAGGTTTGCATTTTGGTGGCGTGCTGTCTTTCGGGGCCTTCTATCTGGCTTTTGTGATCATTCCTCTGGTCGAACAATGGCTCCCGGCCAGGCAGGACAATGTGCCGGCCGAGCAGGAAACCAGTCGCGCCGCCCGTCCCCTGTTCGATTGGTTGCTCTACTCCAATGTGGTGATCGTGTATGGCCTGATGGCCTACTTCGGATGGCGGATTGCGCAGGGCGGGTTGAGCACCTTCGAGCTCATCGGCATGACGTTCAACATGGGTATTGTTATCGGTGCTTTGGGCATCAACGTGGCACACGAGCTGGGCCACAGGGCGCGTGTCGCGGAGCAATGGCTTGCGCGCCTGCTGCTGGTACCCGCGCTGTACTCCCACTTTACAATTGAGCACAATTACGGACACCACAAGCATGTCAGTACGCCCGAAGACCCTGCCTCTGCACGGCCGGGTGAGGCGATCTACCCGTTCTGGTTGCGCAGCGTCTCCGGCTCCTGGCGCAACGCATGGAAGCTGGAGCGACAACTTGGCATCGCGACCTGGAATCCCCTCAAAGGCCTGTCGGCCGGGGTGGCCATGCAGGTGATTTATCTCTGCATCGCCGGGTGGTTGGCCGGTCCCCTGGCGGTGGTGTGCTTTGCCGGGGCAGCAGTTGTCGGGTTCTTGCTGCTGGAGAGCGTCAATTACATCGAACATTACGGTCTGGTACGCACCCGACTTGCCTCGGGGCGGTATGTCCCCATTGAACCCCGGCACTCGTGGAACTCGAATCATGAGCTGGGCAGGATCTTCCTGTATGAACTCACCCGGCACTCTGACCATCACTACCGCGCCACCCGCAAATACCAGATCTTGCGTCACCTCGACGATGCACCTCAGCTGCCGGTCGGCTACCCGGCGGCCATCGTCATGGCCCTGGTGCCTTCACTTTGGCGCCGGGTGGTCGACCCTCTGATTCCGGCTGAGTAACGGTCAACTCACTATCTTGCGCACCATGCCTGTGTTATCTGTGATCATTCCCGCTTACAACGAGGAGCGTACCATTGAACATATCCTGCAGAAAGTGAGTGCAGCGCAATTGCCAGACGGCGTCGACCGCGAACTGGTGGTCATCAATGACGCCTCTACAGATCAGACCGAAGACCGGATCATGGCCTTCAGAGCCGCCTGGCCCGATGTCGTCATCAACTATGAGAAACATGCGGTTAATATGGGCAAGGGCGCGGCCCTGCATACCGGCATCCGGCGGGCGACAGGTGATTATATCATCGTGCAGGATGCCGACCTCGAATACGATCCCGATGAGTTTTCGATCCTGCTCAAGCCGATCCTGGATGGCCATGCAGATATTGTCTATGGCAGCCGTTTTATGGGCGGCAAGCCGCACCGCATCCTGTTTTTCTGGCACAGCATCGGCAATCGTTTCCTGACCCGCTTGTCCAATATGTTTACCAACCTGAACCTCACCGACATGGAGACCTGCTACAAGCTGTTCCGTGCCGATATCCTCAAATCACTTTCATTGAAAGAGCGTCGCTTCGGCTTTGAGCCCGAAGTTACCGCCAAGATCTCCCGGGTTCCGGGCGTCCGGATTTATGAGGTCGGTATTTCCTATTACGGCCGGACATACGCCGAAGGCAAGAAGATCGGCTGGCGCGACGGCTTCCGGGCGATTTGGTGTATTCTGAAGTACAATTTGATCAGCAGACGCTGACCACACTATCTATTTTCAAGAAAATCCGGGAATTTTACCAGAGATCATGGTGAAACGGAT
>JAWWBX010000291.1:0-5668 GCA_033720735.1 Saprospiraceae bacterium | reverse complement strand
GAAGGATCTGCTGATCACGTCTTTGACCAGAAAAAGATGCTGATCATGTCGGACCTGGAGCGATTTGCCCATGTGCACAATCCTTTGCTCGACAGCATGCGCAAACAGAAAGTGCGCAGTTTCATCATTTGTCCGCTGGAATATGAAAAGGACATCATCGGCTTTCTTGAGTTGACCTCGGGAAAACCACACGTCCTGAATTCCGTCCTCGCCAACAAACTGGAGGAAGTCACGCAGCTTTTCACCGTGGCCATGCAACGGTCGCTCGAGGAGATGGAGACACGCAAAGAGGCCATTGTTCAGGAGAAATTTACCTCGATCCATCCCTCCGTGTCATGGAGATTCTTCGAAGTAGCCGAAAACGTCCTTCAGGCGCGGCAGCAGGGACGTCCCGACCCGAACGAGGAGGTGATCTTCCGGGATGTCATTCCGATCTACGGCCAATTTGACATTCGCGGTTCATCGACCGCGCGCAATTTGTCGATCCAGGCCGACCTGGTCAAGCAACTGGTCAGGGCAGAGGAGGTCATGGCCGCTGCTTTGAAGCGCAAAGAATGGCCGATCTACGATCAGCTCGGTCACCGCATCCGTGCGTACCGGGAGCATCTGGAGTCCAGCATCAATGCCGGGGATGAGGTCAAGATCCTGGACTTCCTGAAGTCCGAGATCTATCCCGTCTTCAACCATCTGGCAAGTATGGACGGCGCACTGAGCGATACAGTCGGTGCCTACAAGATGGCGCTTGATCCCGAACTCGGTGTGATCTATGAGAAACGCAAGAAGTATGAAGACAGCGTGACGATGATCAATGAAGCCATCGCCCAACTCGTGGATGAAGAGGAAGCCAGGGCCCAGGCGATGTTTCCGCATTATTTCGAGAAATACAAAACGGACGGCGTCGAGTACAATTTGTATGTGGGCCAGAGCCTGCTTCAGAATCTGACGTTCGACCCGGTCCATCTGAAGAATCTGCGGATCTGGCAGTTGCTGATGACCTACCGCGTAGAACAACATCTGCGTGAGATGCAGAGTGCGTTGCCCATGCCGCTCGAGATCACCTCACTGATCCTTGCACACAGTGCGCCCCTGTCAATCAAATTCCGGCAGGATGAAAAGAAATTCGATGTGGACGGTGCCTACAATATCCGCTACGAGATCGTCAAGAAGCGCATCGATAAAGCCAATATCAAGGGTACCACGGAGCGCCTGACCCAGCCCGGCAAGCTCGCCATCGTCTACTCGCATGACGACGAGGTCTTCGAGTATGACCAGTACCTCCAATACATGAAGGCGCAGGGCATGCTGACGGGCGACATAGAACATGTCGAACTGGAGGATCTGCAGGGCACTGCCGGCTTGAAGGCTTTGCGTGGCACCTTGCAATACAGCGATACACCGATTGACACGACCGATCTCGAAAAGGCCATTCAGGAAGTCAAGAATTAGGAGTCGCGGTTTGCAAGGCGTCGGTAGAGGGCGCTGATCTGCGTGACCGTCGCCGCATGATGGAATTGCGTGGCAACGCGTTGTCGGGCCTGGTTTGCCACCTTCGTACAAAGCTCGGGGTCACCACATACGCGCACGAGTGCTTCGGCCAACGCTGCTGCGTTGCCCGGCGGCACCTTCCAGCCGCTGACGCCATGCTCGACCAGGGCTGCATTACCCGGCAGATCGGTAATGACCGGTGTCACGCCCAATGACATCGCTTCGAGCACGGACTTGGTGAGTGCCTCACTGGAAAGCGAAGGCAACACGAACACGTCGCATGCCGCAACCCAGGGCAGCGGGTCAGATGTAAATCCGATGACATGCACGTGGCGGCGGTCCGCCGGGGCGAGCCGGGCAGCCTTCACTACGTCGTCCATGCCCCGCTCAATCAACAGGAAGTGGATTTCCTGTGCTGCAGGCAGTTGACGGATCGCCTCGAGCAGGACCGGCACACCCTTGACACGTCTCACATTGGCCACGCAAGCCACGGCGGGAGTTCCGGGTGCGATCCCCAGTGCCGACAGATCGGCGGGAATCACATGCTCGTACCACACCGGATCGTGCCCCTTGGGGATCACAGTCACTTTGGTTGAGTCAAAAAAGGGTTGCCACCCGAAGGCCCACGCCGAACCCTGCGTATTGCAGACAATGGCATCAACGCGGGGATGCAGATACTTGAAATACGCCAACGGGTCATACCAGCGAATGCCCCGGCTTGCTCCACGGTAGAGCACGACAGCAACTGGCAATCCCCGGGCCGCGATGATGGCGCTGGTCATGGCATTGCGCGACAGCACATGCAGGATTCGGTGCCCGCCGGCAACGAGACGTTGTCTGATCGTTCTGACATCGCGCCAGGTGAACTTGCGCCTGGGTCTGAAGTCGTGGACAGCCATGCCCTGATCCCGAAAGCGGTGAGCGTACTCGTCCTCATCGGGTGTCATCACTTCGACCTCCAGCCCTGCACGGTGCAATGCCAGAAAGATCTCGGCTTCGGGACGCGCAGCATGGGCGTGGCGAAAGTCACTGATCACAAGAACGCGTAGCATGCTGGCAATGTAGAAAGAAGCGTCCTGAATGCCCTCAAAAACAAAGGGGTACGACCGCCCGGCCGCACCCCTGTTTAGAGCTATTCAGTATATCGTCAATTAATACCGTCTGTCATAGCCTCCTCCGCCACCACCTCGGAAGTCACGGCGGTTTTCCGTCCGGGGACGGGCTTTCTTCACAACGATCTGACGACCATCGAGAGTGCTGTCGTTGAGTTCCTCAATGGCTCTCAACGCTTCGTCATCGTTTGGCATCTCAACGAAGCCAAAGCCTTTCGAACGTCCTTCGTACTTGTCCATGATAATTTTGACCGAGTCAACGGTCCCGAACTGCTCGAATGAGTTCCGCAACGTGCTTTCAGCCGTGTTGTAAGAAAGCTTTGCAACAAAAATGTTCATAATAAAAGATTGAATGAATAAGAAAAAGGTGTGCGAACCTGCGACGCGCGCCGCGATGTCCTCAAACCCGAAATTGCCAGATTACTTAGTATATGAAAGGAATTAGGTGTGCCGGGAATTGCTATCGTGTGGTCATCATTAACTTCTGAAGGCGTTTTAGCTGCTTTGCTTTGTGGTTGTAACGTGCTGTGCAGCCTGAATGTTCCTTCGTCAGGACAAAAATACACGCAATTTTCAAATTACCCCATGCATGAACGCGCCCGGACCTGGATGGACAGGACCAACCTCGGCCCGGGCACAATCCTTAGCTCTTGCTTTGGCGTGCGCGATTCTCTTTGGGCGGCACCTTCGGGTGGATCGGGCCCTTGGCCTCAATAGACGCCATCACCTCTTTGATCGCACGCTCCAATTGAGGATCAATCCCTTTGGCCAATGCCGTCGGGTCTTCAGGAACCGCGATGTCGGGGTCGACCCCGTGTCCCTCGGCAAACCAGGTGCCGTCAGGATTGTACATCCTGAATGTCGGTACCGTCACAACGCCTCCGTCGATCAGGGCCGGAGCACCGGAGATTCCGATCAGCCCGCCCCACGTCCTGCTCCCGACGAGTGGTCCCAGGCCAGCCTTACGGAAGTAGTCGGGAAAGGCATCGCCACCAGAACCGGCCCAGCCATTGATCAGCATCGCCATCGAACCGAAGTGTGCCACCGGCGGCCACTGCCAGTTCTTGCCATCCCGCACATCCCAGTACGCCAGCGGTTTCCGGTTGAGGAGTTCGATGAAGCGATCAGGGATCTGACCACCATTATTGAAGCGCTCGTCAATGATCAACCCCTCTTTGTTCCACTGGCCGTAAAACTGCCGGACCAGCTCGTTTTGCCCGTCGACGCCAGTACTCGGGACGTAGATATACCCAATCTTGCCGCCTGAAGCCTCATCGACCCGGCGACGGTTGGCATCAATCCATGCCAGGTTGCGCAGGCGTGTTTCATCACGCAGGGTTTCGACAACCACCGTGCGCGCGTCATCCCAGGAGGTCGTTGGCGAAACAGTCAGTTCGACCGTCTCTCCTGCCAGACCTTCAAATCCGGCCCATGGATCACTGTATTCTGACAAAGGCATGCCGTTGACGGCCAGGACAAATTCACCCTCCTTGACAGCCACTCCGGGCTCGTCGAGCGGTGAACGGACCTCATTGTCCCAGGGCGCTCCGCGAATGATCTTCTTGACATAGAACGCGCCCTCCCTCTGCCCCCAATCGACCCCGAGGTACCCGACCGCGCGCCGTTTGGCGTCTTCGTTGTCGCCACCTCCGCGATAGGTATGCGAGGCATTCAGCTCGCCGATCAGCTCGCCAAGGACAAAGTTGACGTCGTCCCTGTTGACACAGTGCTGGATGAGCTCGCCGTATTGCTTCCGCATGGCATTCCAGTCCACGCCATGCATCTCCTTGTCGTAGAAGAAATCACGCTGAAAGCGCCAGGCGTCGTTGAAGATCTGTGTCCATTCCTCGCGCGGATTGATGGTCGCTTCCATCTCATCAAGCGCCAGAGGGTGTTCGAGTTTCTTCTCGGGCCCGAAATCGACGATCCCGTATGACTGCCCTTTGCGCACCAGGACCTTCTTGCCGTTGGCGCTCAGCGCGTAGCCGTTGACCTCATCCATGATCTTCTTCTCTTCACGCTCTTCCAGGTCGAAGTACATGAGCGCCGGCTTTTCTCCTTCAGATCCGGTATTGGGGTATCTGTTGTACAACACTTTCCCGCTCACGGCGTAGAGCCGACCCATATTACCAGCTGCCGGTGGCAGGGTAATGAGGCGATATTCGAAATTGTCAAATTCGATATCGACCTTCTTCTCCTCGCTGGCATCACCTTCTTCTTTCTTCTCTGCATTCTCGCTGTCGGCCGAGGCTTCCTCAACCACAACAGCCACGGTATCATTTTCCGGTGCCAGCGGACTGGGTACGTCGGCGCGCAGCGGGATCACGGCCAGTTGTGTTGCATTCGGATACGACCATGAATTATCAAAGTCGCTATACACAGGCGAAAATGACCGGTTGGTCAGCAGGTACAAGTACTTGCCGTCGGGGCCGAATATCGGATTGATGTCGGCATAAAAGCCACTGGTCGCCTGCTTTGCCTCTTTCGTTTCAGTGTTGTAGATAAAGATTGCACCATTGCCATTGTCCTGGGTCAGGGTATATGCCAGCCATTGGCTGTCGGAGGACCAGCTTGGTCGCCAGTTGCGTAAGCCGCCTTCGAACAACGTCAGATCCTGTCCGACCCTGTCGAGCGTTCGTGTTTCAATGTTGAACACATAGAACGTCATCGTCTGATCGACAAAAGACACCTTCTTGCTGTCGGGCGACCAGTAGATATGATAGCGGAAACCAGGCCCTAGTTGCGAGACCGTTTCTTCCTTCCCACCCTTGGTCAGGTCACGCAGCGTGAGTTCATACTCGCCCGTCCGGTCACTCCAATAGGCGATGTAGCGGCCGTCCGGGGACCATGCCGGATAACGCTCGGCCACGCCTGAGGTGCGCGTGAGGTTCTTGACGACGCCCTTTTCAGCCGGAAGCGTAAAGAGATCTCCGCGCGCCTCGACCACAGCCCGGTTGCCATCCGGGGCGATCTGCATATTCTGGACGTAGTCCTTGACGCTCTCCTTGCGCGGTTTGACCGACATGAGATCGGTGACGACCTGGATCTCGACTTCGCGGGATTGCTCCGTT
>JAWWBX010000290.1:0-5678 GCA_033720735.1 Saprospiraceae bacterium | reverse complement strand
CACTTGAACACTTGAACACTTGAACACTTGAACACTTGAACACAAATGTCCCATCTTTAAATCATGAACCGCAATCTCTTCATCCTCATCGCTTTGCTGATGGTGCCACTACAAAGTCAGAGTCAGGGTCGTCCGAGGGATCTCGGCATCAAGATCGGCGTCATGCAACCTGGACCACTCAATGCGATCACCGACGTGGGCGGCGTCAAAGTGGGACACGTGACCCTTGTCGCCGGTGATCACATCCGTACCGGCGTGACGGCGATCCTCCCGCACGACGGTAACCTGTTTCAGGAAAAGGTGCCTGCAGCCATTCATGTCGGCAACGGGTTTGGCAAGCTGGCCGGCTCCACCCAGGTTGAGGAACTGGGCACCCTCGAAACGCCCGTCATCCTCACCAATACCTTGAGTGTTCCCACTGCCGCCGATGCGCTGATCGGCTACACACTTGCGCAGAAAGGTAACGAAACCGTGCGCTCGGTTAACTCTGTGGTGGGTGAAACGAACGACGGGCGGCTCAATGACATCCGCGGCCGGCATGTCACGAAACAGCATGTGTTGGACGCGATCAACACAGCCAGCGGCGGTCCGGTTGCCGAAGGGAATGTCGGGGCCGGCACGGGTACGATCTGTTTCGGGTTCAAGGGTGGCATGGGTACGGCGTCACGTCGTCTCCCCGCATCGCTGGGTGGCTATACCGTCGGTGTGCTGGTCCAAACGAATTTTGGAGGCGTGCTGCGGATCGACGGTCACCCCGTCGGCGAGGACCTGGAGCAATATGCATTCCGGAATGCCCTGGAGAACGGCGATGGTTCGTGCATGATCGTGGTGGCCACCGACGCTCCGGTTGATGTCCGCAATCTCAAGAGGATGGCCCGACGCGCCATGCTCGGCCTGGGCAACACCGGCGGCATTTCCTCGAATGGCAGCGGGGATTACGTCATCGCGTTTTCAACCTATGAGGAGAACCGCGTTCCTTATGCCATGGGCAACCGGGAACTGCAGCAGACAACCCTGCACAATGACAGCATGAGCCCGCTGTTCATGGCCACGATTGAAGCCACTGAAGAAGCGATCATCAACTCATTGTTTGCCGCAGAAACCATGACCGGCAATGGCCATACGGTGGAGGCGTTGCCGGCTGGAAAGGTGTTGGAGATGATGCGGAAATAGGCCTGTATCCATCCGCCCGATTGTACAACAATCCCGCTGGGAGCTGGCATCCCGGATCGCCAACGGACATTGAGATCGGTCAGTCAAGTGTCAATCAGTCACCGCGGTTATCTGTGATCTTCATCACCGTTGAACAATTCGCACCCCCAGACCTTTGTTCTAATAAGTTTGAAATTATGAAACAGAAAGTACCATTCAACGAACTGATCAATGGCGACCAGCCGGTGCTCGTCGACTTCTCGGCCGACTGGTGCGGACCGTGCCGGGCCATGCATCCGATCCTGCAGGATTTGGCGGCTCGGGTCAAAGGGCAAGCGAAGATCGTCAAGATCGACGTGGACAAAAACCGCGAACTCAGCATGCGCTACAGCGTGCGCGGCATTCCCGCTTTCATTCTCTTTCGGAATGGCGAGATCAAGTGGCGCCAGTCCGGCATGTTGTCAGCAGATCGCCTGAAACAGGTGATCGACGAATTTGCAAACTGATCAAGGATAAAAAGATGCGTCCATGTTGAACCACCTTCGAACACTACTTCTTCTTATTGGTCTCTTTCCGGTCATGGCATCCGGCCAGGACGGTACGAGCCCATCCCTGCTAGATCGTATCCAGCCGGTGATCGGCGTACAGATCTGGACCTCATATACGACCGGTGCCGAGGTCTTCGACCAAACTGAGGCAAGGTATGAAGCCGTGGACAACCGGATCAACACGCAGTTGCGGCGGTCAAGGCTGGGCTTTCGCGCAAGTGTAACCGATGACATCGAGATCGTGGTCATCAGCTCAGCCGATTTCATTGGACGCGACGTACTCGCCGGAACACTCGGTGGTGCCAACAACGGCGGCTCTCCTTCGCTGCGCATCTGGGATGCCTACGTGCGATGGCGGTTTAACGCCCTCGACCAACCACTGTTCCTGGGCGTCGGATACCTCGCGCCGCAATTCGGTCGTGAGGCGACCACGTCACCCTTTCGCGTCACATCCATGGAGAAAGCATTTTCCATGAACTATATCCGCCGGCACCTCACCGGCATTGGGCCCGGGCGTGCTGCCGGGCTGCAGATCGGTGGCTTTTACCTCAACCCGGAGCAGAATCTGGCCTTGCAATACCACGGAGGCATCTTCAACCCCGTGTATGAAGCGCTGAGTGGCAATACCACCGGTCAGGCCTTTGCACCATTGCTGACCGGCAGGGTCATCGTGATGATCGGCGATCCCGAGATGCGACGGTACAGTACCGCTTATACCATCAATCACTTCGGGGAGCGCCGCGGTGTGTCGGTCGCTTTCTCTGGCGCCTACCAGGGAAAGACGGACCTGTTTGAGACCAACACCGCCTCCGGCATGGATATCCTGTTGAACTGGGGGCCGTGGAATTTCGATACTGAATTTGCCTGGCTGCGCCGCGAAGGCGTTGGTGAGACCTTCAAGGCCACTGCCACCACAGCACACGTGCGGCTCAGCTACAATATCGACCTGCCAAATGGCCGGATCATAGAACCCGTCATCATGGCCATGCAGTACAACGGCGCCAAGTCAGCTACCAAACAGGCGCAGGCCAGCCAGGTGCGCATGCCAGCCGGCTCTGATCACCATCTGGACATCGGTGTCAACCTGTACCTCAACCGAAATAAATTGAAGTTGTCCCTGCACTATACCATGCAGGACGGCGACGCCGGTGCAGCCGGCCCGGGTGCCACTGTCAACAACTACTTCGTTCAGGGAGGAGCCGGCGCGATCCGCCGCGGTGATTGGCTGGGTGTCGGAGCAGTGGTTATTCTTTAGACTGGTAGCAGCGCGCTCTGTGCATTGAGCGCCGCAACGGCACTGAACCCCGGTATTGGAATTCTGGTTCACGTTTGAACGGCCTTTCAGGTCCAGACAAAAAACTGAATGAAGTCAGCGACCAACGCAACCAGACTCACCTGAAATGCTGTAATTTCGAAGCATTGTTTCCCATGCTCACTGGCCGGGATTCTCAAATTGAAGGTGATGGAAGTTCTGCCCTGGAAACAGAAAAAGCTTTGGGCCGTGCTGGTCATGAACACGCTGAGTCTTCTTATTGCTGCCCAAACCTTTCAGTACCGGCCCATCCTCTACCAACCCGGCGACAACCTCACCACACCGTACCATGCCTGGCTGGTGTTTGAACATCCAATCGTCACCGATTTTCAATTCTATAATGCCCGCGTCACCAACCCGGACAATGGATTCGTGGCGTGGAAAGTGCAAAACCTGCCGCTCGCCCCGGGCGCCACGCCACGGCCGATCCACTACCGGATTGATCTTGCCGACATCACTGAGACGCCTGCCCTGCCGGAATTCCTGGAGATCGAATGGGCCCTCGGCGACTATCAGCTCGATGGCAGTTTTACACCCCAGGGGTTCGAATTTGTGCAGGCCCTGCCGGTCGACCATTTCGTACCTACGAGCGCACCACCCCTCACCCACTCCTATTTGCCGTACATCCCACCCATCCCGCTCCCGCCGATCCTGCCCGACACGATCGAATACCTGACCCGCGAATGCGACGTACCCAATATTGATCTGGACAGCACCTCGTACCCCGATGCCCAAACCGGTGATGTCAATGCCTGTGCCCCTGCGGCGGCCGCCAACAGTCTCAAATGGCTCATGAACGTACATCCGGAGATCACCGATACCGATTCGCTGCGCGGCATCCTCGAAGACCTGAAAGAGGACATGGGCAAGGACTCAACCGGGACTCCATGGGACAAGATCATCGAAGGCAAGCTCGCCTACATCGACGAATGGGAACTGCCGATCCGGGTCAAATACCAGGTGCACACACCTTATCCCGGATTCAAGCCTATCATCGCATCACCCGACTCGACCTACGGGCATGCTGCAGAGAACGAGACTGAACCGGGTGGATGGCCCGACTTTGACTGGATCTGCAACGAGCTGAAAGAGGGGGAAGATCTCGAGATGGTGATGACCTACTGGTGCGACTCGGCAGGTGTTCTCGTTCAGTCGACCTCGCATGCGGTAGTACTCACCGGGTATTTCAAATTTGGCAACGACCGGTGGCTGACCTGGAAACACGATACCGACCAATCAGGCCCGGGTGGGATGGTGGAGGAATACGGGCGCTGGGCCATTGACACTGCCGGATACCCGTACCTCTCCGAAATGAGTGAAACAGGCGGGTGTATTGCCTATGTGGGCAGCGTGGTAAGCGAAAGTTATGACTCCACTATCCTCTTTGAGGACATCACCGCATATGGCTTCAAATACCGGCCGATCGCGTATCTCCCAGGCAGCGTGCACGACGACTACCCCTATCACGCCTGGCTGACATTTACCTTGCCGTTCAACGCAGACTTCAAATTTCTCAATGTGATCGTCTGCAATCCGCAGACAGGGGGAAGGGAATGGCTGCTGCGCAACGTGCCGTTGCCCGATACCATGACCCCGATGCCCGTCCGCGTCAAAATGGATCTCGGGCCACTGGTGACCGGTGACTCATTGCCCGATCCGATCATTATTAAATATCATATCGGCGCGTTCCAGGAAAATGATGCTTTCCCGGTACAATCCTACGGCACCCTGACTGCTTGTCCCGAGACCTACGTATTGCCAAATGGCGGCAATATTGGATTTCATCCCTTGATCCCGCGGTTTCCGCCGATCCACATTCCGGTGCCCCTGCCACCACCGATTGCATCACTCTTGCGGGGATGCGAGGTCCCCAATATCGATCTGGACTCCACCACGCACGCCGACGACTGGAACGCCTGCGGTCCGGCCGCTGCCGCCAACAGCCTGCAGTGGCTCGATGATCAACATGAGGAGATCGATATCCCGATTGAGATCAGGGAGATCCTGGACAGCCTCAAGTCAATGATGAAAATGGATCCGGCCAGCGGGGTCAACTGGGAAGATCTGATCAAGGGCAAACTTGAGTTCATTGACGAGTACAAGCTGCCCATTCGTGTGAAATACCAGGCGCACGCCAGCGCTCCTCCTTCCATTCCCTCACCAAACCCGCTGTACGGACACAAGGCCACCAATGAAGGACCACCCGATCCCAACAACCCGGGCAAGTACCTGCATCCCACGTTCGACTGGCTCTGCCACGAATTGGAGACCGACGAGGATGTGGAAATGCTGTTTGGTTACTACTGCGACACCACCATCATGGTGCAGGAGATCGACACCATTGTGCTCGACACGCTCCCCGATGGCACCATCGTGATGGATACCATGTATGTGACCGTAAGTGTCGACAAGAAGAAACGCAAGTCCGGCCATATCGTCAACATTACAGGCAAGGTGAGTATCGGGCCCCTCAAATGGGTGACCTACAAGCACGATGTGCACCAAGGTGACGAGGGTGGCACCACCGCAGATGATACCCCGGACAGCCTGCGTTACACGGATATGTCGGAGTGGATCGATGTCGAGGGTGGCTACGCCTACCTCAACCGGGAAAATTATGTTGAGGTCGACGGAGATACCTGTACGGCCTACGTGGAAATGATGGT
>JAWWBX010000289.1:0-5682 GCA_033720735.1 Saprospiraceae bacterium | reverse complement strand
AGATCAATGCACAGGTTTGGAAGCCCTTCATGGAAGCATACCGGACCAACGATGCCGAACTGTTTAACTCGCTGCACACGGATGTCATCCTGCGGGTCAGTTCAATGACAGGGATAACCTCATCCGGATTGCGTTCAGCCCATTATCAAATATCCATTGTAAATTGATACGGTGCTCCCCTTCTTCCGTCGCATCCGGAGATCATTGCTCGACTCAGGCCGCCTGTCGAAATACCTCCTTTACGCCATTGGCGAGATACTCTTGGTTGTGCTCGGCATTCTCATCGCGCTGCAGATCAACAATTGGAATGCTGCACACAAGCTCAAGGCGGAAGAACGTGCGATCCTTGAGGATCTGGACAAGAATCTGCAGTCCAACGTGGGAATACTGGAAACGTTCATCAAGCAGCAGCAACTGCGGGAACAGGAGATTCAAATGATCATTGAGCATATCGACCTGAAGTTGCCCATGAGTGATTCGCTTGCTGCCAACCTCCGGAGGGTGCGCATGGGTGAGAACCTGGCGTTGGTGACATCGGCTTATGAGTCGTTGAAATCAACCGGTTTCGACCTTATCAGCTCGAAGACCCTCCGGCTGGAGATCATTCAACTGTTCAATTATGTGTACGAACGAAACATGAAGCAGATCCACGAAATCAGCCAGGCACAATACCGGTCAACACACGATGTCTATGTGCGCAGTTTAAAATTCGAAAGTGAGTCCAATGGCGCACGCGTCGTCCCGAATCACTATCCTTCTTTCCTCGACAATCAAGAGTTGTACAACCTTCTCACCTTTCGTGTCGCCGGTAAGGCCGGCGTGATCGCCATGGCCCGGAACATTTTGAGTGAAACGGTTCGTGTGAAGGAGCTATTCAATCAGGAATTCGAAAAACTGCAGTGATCTGACCTGGTCCGTCTTCCGACGGTACGCTGCTTGACAATGGACGAGAGAAAAGTATCGCAGTACCTCGCTCGATGTAAACGAATTCATTTGACGTCTCAATGAGAAAAAGCTGTACAATGGTCATATGGAATGCGCCCTTTGAAATGCATCCATGGCCAGCTCGAAGAAGGATGGCCCCCTGTATGATCCGGTGTCGATGTCGCCTCTTTGCGCATCTCAAAACGCATTTGCCGGAAAGCATCCAGGTGGTTGAATGCGATGAATACATTGAGGATCCCGCCTTCGTCCGCCGTGCGGCGGATCTGCTCATCTCCTTGATCGAAACATAATACTCTCGCCGTGCACATGGTCTATGTCCCATCGCTGGACGGACCTCGAAATTGCATGGTCATTCTCGCCCCTTCCTGCGGTTCCGCGATAGCGGGTCACGCCCGAGTTGGTGTATCTTGAGAAGACGGGATGTTGTCATACCTGGTGCTCCGGGGGAAGCGGAGTATGCAGGATTATTAAGGCGTCGTCTGCGCAAGCGCAAGACAATTTGCAGGTGAGGCAGATCCAGCCGTACCAGACCACATCACCGGAGATAATAACAGAAATCCAAGGCATCATGAAACAGATCAGGGCCATTCTGCAACGCATCTGGATCACTATCCGCAAAGCGATCTCATTGAGCGCAATCGTTATTTCTAACCTTTATTCCCGTCTGAAGAAGCTGCTCGCCTACATGGCGGGAGAAGTCCGGCAGCACCTGCCCGGATGGAAGCAGGACGCGCGTGCGTACCGGGAGGAGCAGCGCGACCGCTGGACCAAGTTCCGAAAGCTCATCAATCTTAGCTGGATGGACTGGCGCAGAACGTTTGCCAACCTGGACGCGTCGCCGGAAAAGCTGCATGAGATGCTGTTTGAAGACAAAACGAAGATCGGGCGGCGCTTTGAGGAGCTCCTGATCGTCATCATCATTGGCAGTGTCATTGTCGTGTTGCTCGACAGCGTCCCGGAGATCCATAGCAGCATGGGCTTTCTGCTCGACAGCCTGGAATGGATCTTTACGATCATTTTCACGATCGAGTATCTGCTCAGGATCTACAGCTCGCCGCATCCCATTCGGTATATGACAAGCTTTTTCGGGATCATTGATCTGATCACCGTGCTGCCCACCTACATCGCGATCTTCGTGCCCCAGGCTCACACGTTCCTGATCCTGCGTGTCTTGCGCGTATTCAGGGTTTTCCGCTTGCTGAAGCTGGTGAAGATGATGCAGGCCGGACAGGCCATCCAGACCGCCTTGCAGGCCAGCAAAGCCAAAATCGCCGTCTTCCTCGTGTTTGTGATCCTGCTCGTCACGCTGCTGGGTTCGGTCCTGTACATTGTCGAGGCGGGGCAGGACTCCGGGTTTACCAGCATCCCTAACGCCATTTACTGGGCGATCATCACCCTGACGACCGTGGGCTACGGGGATATTACGCCCGTGACATCCCTCGGGAAAATGATTGCAGCCGCCGTGATGCTGGTGGGGTATTCGATCATCGCCGTACCGACCGGCATCGTGACGGCCCAGGTACTTAAAGAGTCAAGCCTGAGAAAGCAACGACTGATCGAGTGTCGGCGCTGCGGCCAAAATGAACATTTACCGAACGCCAGGTACTGTAATCGTTGTGGCGACCGGATCGAACAACCCTCCGACTCGAGTCCGGGAAGTGTTATGGCGCCAGTGTGACTGGAGCCACGTGCCTCCAGTCGGTCCCTTTGCGGACTTTCGCAAATTGAGAGGGTAACCGGGGGGCACGTATCCAACCGGCAAGTGCTCACATGGACGATATTCGGATCGTCCTGTGCGAAGCCCCGGGTTGATGAACGTTAATGAGCCCTAATAATTACAAAATGAAGCAATGTCTGAAGCGGAAATAACCGTTCTTCAGTCACTAAAGCCTCACCTATGAAATGTGTCCTTCACATCCTGCTCCTGCTACCCCTGATCGGATCGGCGCAAACGGAGCAATCGAAGATCAATGCACAGGTTTGGAAGCCCTTCATGGAAGCATACCGGACCAACGATGCCGAACTGTTCAACTCGCTGCACACGGATGACATCCTGCGGGTCAGTTCAATGACAGGGATCCTGGTTGGCGAAGAATACAAGAACACCATTCGAGGCATGTTGAGGAGCATGAAAGAAGGTGGCCAGCAGATGCTGATCGACTTCAGGTTCGAACAACGGGCTGTCAAGGGAGATGTGGCGTACGAGGTGGGATATTACAAGATCATCTGGAGCAATGGTGATGATACCTCCGAGTTCTTCGGTCGCTTTCACGTAGTACTGAGAAAAGTGGATGGTATCTGGAAGATCGCCCAGGACTGGGACAGTTCAAATGTCATGGGACAGGAAGTCGGCCAGGCGGAATTTGACCTTGGGAAAACCATGGACGAGAGCCTCGACTAGAGCCGCCCGACAATGCGCGTGATTGTTGCATCTTGTTATCCAGGTAACACGTATTCCTGCTGGCTTCACTCTTGTACTGTGCGAAATAGACTTTGCAATCCGCCTCACTGGCGTAGTCGGCCCAGTAGACGATCCAATCGGCTTGCGATTTGTAAGACACGTCAAACCAGACACCCTTTTCCGGGTCCAACTCAGATTTGTAGTCTGCTTTGAACACTACGATATCGGCTTGACTCTTGTATTGCACCTCATAGAGTACGACATCGGCCTGGCTCTTGTACTCAACGGTGAAGACAGCCTGCGCTGTGCCCAGGTATACTGAGACGGTAGTGAGTATCGAAACGAAAAAGATCTGGTGCGCCAGGATTCGCATAGCTATTATCGCTGAGGTTTCGTGCGGCCTATGCATTCATAACGCGAAGTAGCCAGTGATCATTATTTTCAGAGATGCGCCGACTATTCGCGAACATCCGAAAATCCTTATTAGGGTCCGGTCGTGCCAGGAAGTACCTCGTTTACGCGATCGGTGAAATCGCACTCGTGGTCATCGGAATCCTGATCGCATTGCAGATCAACAACTGGAACGAGGCACGTAAAAACCGTATCCTGGAACAGGAGTACTATTGCCGTTTGCTCGATGATGTCACCCAGGACGGCGAGCAACTCTTACAGTTGACAGCGCTTGCGGAAGCCCGCCTTCGGGCAGCAAATAATGCCTTGCGCCTACTGCATAAAGCGTCACCACGAAAACTTGATGTGGGCCGGGAAATTGGCCAGGCGATCCGTGCGATCTACGCAGACTTTACACCAAATGACGCAGCATTTGAGGATCTGAAGTCCGGCGCCAATTTGAATATCATGCGAGACAAATCAGTGATCAAAGCGCTGAATCAATACTACAATCAGGTAGACAGGTATTTGAGCATCATCAGGATCAATGCCGAGCATGCGGTGGCCATCTACTTCGCGCATGCCGACAAGTTTGCCAACGGCTGGGTGCATGCAAATGCCCTGAATGAGGGAGGGCGGCTCCATATGGGAATGGAACCCGATGTGTTGCAGACCCTGGCGATCACTGACGAAGATCTGATGACGGCCGATATGCGCTCACGCCTGGTCAATGAAGCGCTGGACTACCTGTCAACAAGTGCCCGTCATTTGGAACTCTATGGATTCATCCAAACGGAGATCGACCAATTGACTGGTATCCTGGCGAAAAAATGTCCGGACCAGGAACAGTGAACAACGCCTGATTCATTCTTCCAGCAGCGTGTTGAATGCATCTACCACCGCCGGCCAGGCAATACTTCCCGGTGTGATGACCTCAAAATGACCGGCATTTGGAACTGTCACCAGTTCGATCTCCTCGCCACGCTGCTGGGCACGCTCGAAGTAAGGTGTAATGTCATCAAGCGTTACAATATTGTCTGATTCTCCATTCACCAGGATCTGCGGCACACCCAGGGGCAGATACGTAATCGGTGATCCCTCGGCATACCGGTCAGGAAGCTCTTCGGGGGTGCCCCCAACCAATTCATCCGTATTGCTGCCGCAACCCAGCACATCGTAGTAGGTGGAAAGATCGGTGATTCCGGCCAGGCTCACGATCCCTGTAAGCGCTGGCAGACCATCCACCCGCAAGACACTGGTGGCGTCCAGTCGATCCTGCGCCCCCAGCATCAGCGCCAGGTGACCACCGGCCGAGTGGCCGGTCACGAGCAGCCGATCGAGATCCAGCGGATAGTCTTTTGCAACGACATTGAGGCACCTGAGCGCCTCCGCGACGTCGGTGAATGTCCCCGGCCAGCCACCTCCGGGATCACCGGTGCGACGATACTCGATGTTCCAGGTGGCGAAGCCGCGTGTCGCCAGATCATGCGCCATGCTGTCCATCAGCGTGAGGTCGTATTGGGAGAGCCAGCAGCCGCCGTGCACGATCATGATCACCGGGAAAGACCCCTCTCCTTCTGGCAGTCGCAGTTCACCAAATTGAAGCGTCTCAGAACCGTATGCAATCCGGATCGCCTCAAGTGGCTCATATACCGGGGCAGGAGGCGGCAGAACCTGCGCCGGATCGCTGGTGCATGCCGGCACGACGCTCACCAGGATCAGGGTGGAGATTACCAGTTGTTTCATCATTCTCATATCCATGCTTAATAGATGGTGTCATCGAAGCGGGGCTAACTTCCGGTGCGCGCTCAGAGATCCTATACTTTGCCATAGACCTCCAACGCACGCTCGCGGCCTTTCTTGTGCTCGACAATCGGCTCGGGATACTCCTCCGAATCCAACTCCTCCACCCATTGCCGGATATACTTCTTGTCCGGATCAAACTT
>JAWWBX010000288.1:0-5682 GCA_033720735.1 Saprospiraceae bacterium | reverse complement strand
TATGGCTGGAAACAATTCAAACGCTGGGAATGGTTCATGGAGCAACGGACCTGGTCATCGAACGGGCGGATCGACAGGCGCGCGTACCTGCGTGCCCTTGCGCAATACCAGCGTCAGCGCAATCACACCCAACGCAGCAGCGATCCATGGACCCCGCTGGGACCGGAGGAGTGGGTCAACGGAAATGACGGATATAATCCGGGCAACGGCCGGGTCAATGCCATCGCGGAGCACCCACTGGACACCAACATTCTATTCGTAGGCACACCTTCCGGCGGCCTTTGGAAAAGCGAGGATGCGGGCGCCACATGGACACCACACACCGATGACTTTGCTCAGTTGGGCATCTCGGCCATCGTCATTGATCCGACAGATCCGGATGTGATGTACGTCGGAACCGGCGATGGCGACGGGTTTGATACCTACAGTATCGGCGTGATGAAGTCAGAAGACGGGGGTGTCACCTGGACACCCGCGGGCATGTTGTCGGCCGGGGTATTTGTTGTGCGGAAAATGGCGATGGATCCGGGCAACACACAGGTGCTCTACGCCGCAACCAGTGATGGCCTGTACCGGACCACCAACGGCGGCACTTCGTGGCTCCAGCTCATGTCCGGCAGTTTTCACGATGTCAAGTTGCATCCAACCGACCATGACACCGTATATGTGTGTTCCAATCACTTCTACAGATCGACAGACGGCGGTGGCTCGTTTACCGAGGTCGATGATACGGACGGCCTCGCCGATCCGGCCATCGTCAATCGCTACCGGATCGGGGTGTCGCCCGACGAGCCGGACTGGGTCTATGTGTTGAGCGGCGAGGCGAGTGACGGATCGTTTGAGGGGTTGTACCGGTCGACGAATGCCGGAGCCACTTTCACGCTCCAGACCAGCACGCCCAATGTCTTCAACTACTCTTCTACAGGTGCCGGTGGCGGTGGACAGTGCTGGTACAACATGGCTCTGGCTGTCGATCCCAATGATGCGGAAGTCGTTTATACCGGCGGGATCAACATCTGGAAATCCATCAATGCGGGCATTGACCTGGACATCGTCACCCAGTGGATCTATGGCAACGGCTTCGGCTATGTGCACGCCGATATCCACGATCTGGTGATGGTCGGTGATCGTCTGTATGTCGGTTCAGACGGTGGGATCTTCAAGAGCAACAATGATGGGGATGACTGGAGTGATCTAAGCGGCGGTCTGTCGATCACCCAGTTTTACCGGATGGGAGGGACGCCCCAGTCGGCCGGCCTGATCCTCGCCGGGTCGCAGGATAATGGCAGCAATTTGTTGTCGGGTGGCATCTGGACGCATGTCTATGGTGCCGACGGTATGGAGGCCATCATCAATCCGGCAAATTCCAGTTTCATGTATGTGAGCTACCAGGGCGGGGGCATCCAGCGGTCAACCGACGGAGGGATCAATTTCAGTTCGAGTACCAATGGGATCAACGAGGAAGGAGCCTGGGTGACGCCTTACATGCTGCATCCAACGAACTCCAATACCCTGTTTGCCGCCTTTGACAATGTGTGGAAAAGTACCAGCAGCGGGAGTACATGGACCAAGATATCGGGGATTGATGCCGGCAATCTCAACGCCCTGGAGGTGGCGCCATCAAACCCGGACTACATCTATACGTCAGACAACGGCATCCTTTATCGCACCACCGATGGTGGAGGTGTCTGGGACACCTTGACGGCCGGACTGCCCGGACATTTTATCACCGACATCACCGTCCATCCGGCCGATCCGGAGCAACTCTGGCTCACGTTTTCCGGATATGCGCTGACTGACCGGGTCTACTATTCAAGTGATGCAGGTCAAACCTGGTCAGACTACTCCACGGGCCTGCCAGGCATACCCGTCAACACAGTCGTGAGGCAGCCATATTCGGACAACCTGCTGTATATCGGGACAGATGTCGGCGTGTACTATCGTGACCAGACAATGGGAAGCTGGCAACCGTTTGGCACCGCACTTCCCAATGTCATTATTTACGAGCTTGAGATCCATCAATCATCCGGCAAATTGCGTGCGGCCACGTTTGGGCGAGGGCTCTGGGAAACAAATCTGGTCAGCATCCCGATCCCGACCCAGCTCTATGTGGCCCATGACGCCACCGGTGGACAGACCGGGTTCAGTTGGGCCGACGCCTACGGGGATCTCCAACTGGCTCTTGAGCACGCGACCGTCCTGGGATCGCCCGTGCAGGTGTGGATCAAGGAAGGAACGTATCTGCCCCACCCGACCAATCGGACCGTTTCCTTCGGGTTGCCGGATGGCATCACGCTCATCGGTGGATTTGCCGGCACCGAGGCCGACACCAGTGAGCGCATCGTCGCTGCTCATCCGGTACATCTTTCGGGAGATATCGGCATCCCTGGAACGGCCGTTGACAATTCCTTTACTGTCGTGAAGATCCAGTCCGGAACGGCTGTTTCAATCATCGATCTCACGGTCCGCGACGGAAATGCCAACCATCCGTCCAACACTTTTCAGCAGCGCGGGGGTGGTATCCGGTGCCTGGGGAATGCCTATTTCAATGGACTCACCATCACCGCGTGTTTCGCTGCTGATCAGGGCGGCGCACTTTTTGGATCAGGACCCGGCACGATCACGGTCAACAATCTGGTGATCTCCGGAAATTTTGGCTACGATCCCGTGCACATCCGCAATGGCAAGCAGCTGGTGGTGAATGGTGAGCAGGCGATCAGCAATTAGCCGTGCCTGCACCGCGGGATTGCTTTTCACTATCTTCAAAGACAATATCTTCCACGACAACCCATCTCCAATGGATCCGATGCACATTTATGCAGTACTTGTTGGCATCAATGCCTACAGCCGGTCGGCATTGAAAGGCTGTCTCACCGATGTCCGCCGCATGCAGACCTACCTGACCTCCTTGCCAGCGACTGAATACCAGGCGCATGTGCGTGTCTTGCTCGACGAACAGGCCACCAAGCCCAACATTGAGATAGCATTGCGCGAACATCTTGCTCAGGCCAGTGGTCAGGATATCGCCCTGTTCTACTTCTCCGGCCACGGCGTACAGGAAAAGGCACCGGAGTGGCTGGCCCGTTACGAGCATGATGGCCAGATCGAGTGCCTTGTTTGCTACGACCTCGGGCAAGAGGACTACCTGATGGCTGACAAGGAATTACGCTACATATTCAGTCAGACGATCCAGGATCCCGACGTGCGGGTGATCACCATGTTCGATTGCTGTCACTCGGGCGACAACATGCGCGCATTTCTCGCCGACGCGCATACACCCCGCAGGTGGGAGCGGAGCTTCCCGGAACGTGGATTCGACAAATTCCTCTTCGCCGATGCATGGAGTCAGGACCAACTCGAGCAGGATCTGGACGGGTTGCTTCCTGTGCGTCACGATGTCCATATCTCGGCGTGTCGCGCCTATCAGCAGGCCTATGAGGACAAAGAATTGCAACATGGGATCTTTACGGACTTCCTGTTGCGACTCCTGGAAGGACGCAACTCGGATATCCGCTATGCCGATATCAAGCAGATCGCCAAGTTGCGCTTCTCGTCAAAACACGACAAGCAGATCCCTGAGGTGAGCGTGCGCCACAAAGGCAATGTGAGTATGTATGACGGATGGCTGGGACGCACGCTGGATGCCGAACGCCTCGCCATCCGGGCTGAGCATCTCGGCGAAGAGATGGGATGGGTCGTCAACGCAGGTCAGATGCACGGCCTGCAAAAAGGTGACGGGGTAAAGCTACTCCACGGCGGCAACTTAGTTACGGATGCGAAACTGGATGAGATCCAGGTCGACAAGGCCAAACTCACGATCCCGGCTGCGAGTATACTCGATACCCAGCAATCCTATCAGGTCGAGCTGATGCTGCAAGCACGTCCCACCGTGTATTGCCAGGCTGTCGATGTGAATGAGGACCGCCCGGAGTTGCTCGCTCAGATCCAGGAATGGCTGAGAGAGCGGGAGCAACTGGCGACCGACGAAGTCCACTTCGACATCGTGATCTTCAGTGGATTCGCCTATCTCACCAACCCGGGTGATCGTTTCCGTCCACGTGCTGAGCAGATCCCGATCACTCCCGGGGAAGATGGAGACGAGATCGATCTGGGGCAGCTGGCGTTTCAGCTGGAGGCATTGGGCAAGGCCTTTGGGATCACACAATTGCACAACCCGGATACTATCCAGTATCAGGTGCCGCCTCTGAAAGTGGAAATGGGCTTACTCAATGATGACACCTTGCAGGATGTCACCAACGGCGTCTTTGTGGCGACCCCGGCCAGCGCAGATCGTTACGAGGTGAAAATGCAGCTCAAAATCACCAACGTCTCAAAGGACCCGGTCTTTGTCAGTGCCGCTGTCGTGTCGGAACTCGGCGGCATTTATACCGATCTCGTTTTTCCGGAAATGTCGATCAAGTTGAAAGCAGGTGAGACCTACGAGGCGACCGGAAACCAGCGGCCGTATTTCGCACTGGAGCACTACAAGCGGTTCTACAACTGGCCGGATGAGCATATCGAGTACAAGCTGGTGGTCAGCAGTCACGAGCCTGTCGAACTCAGCAGTTTTGACCAGGAAGAACTGGACCCGCCGCAACTGTGTGGACTGCGCAATCTTGCAGGCAAAGGTACGCGACGTGTCCGGGAGGAGGAGCGCAAACCCGATTGGGGAACCGTCGATTGTACCGTTCGCCTGCGCAATCCCGATCACAACGACCTGTCTCTGATGGACAAGCCCGAGCTGGATTGTGCTCTCCTGCGCCCGTTTGCCCAAAAGAACTTTACCCCGGAAGTTTGATCCGCTAACTGTAGATGGTGGCCACCAGGCGGCGAACACCGCCCCGGTCCCTGAATTCACAAAAGTAGATGCCCTGCCAGGTTCCGAGGTTGAGGCGATGTTCTGTGATGGGGATCGACACCGACGACCCCACCAGGCTGGCCTTGATATGGGCGGGCATGTCATCCGGGCCTTCGATGGTATGTACGATACCCGGCAGATGCTCGGGCGCAATCCGGTTGAAAAAGGTCTCAAAGTCTACCCGCACATCGGGATCGGCATTCTCATTGATCGTCAGGCCGGCTGAAGTATGTTGCACGAAGAGATGCAGGACCCCTTGCTCCGGTAACTCGCCGAGCGCGCTGAGGATGTCGCGCGTGATCAAATGGTATCCCCGTGCGAAGGGACCAACCGAAAGGGCGTGTTGAATGATCATGCTGCGAAGATCAGGAAAGATCCGGTGCGAGAGGACAAAGTAGGGGAACAGAAAACACCGGTCACGCTGTCACGAGTGCTATCACCGCCCTGGTCAGCAGATAGAGCCCGATGGTTGCAAAAACAATGGCAAACACGACGCGGGAAGTGCGGATGTAGCGATCCTTGAGGCGCCGTCGGATCCATTCGGCAAAGATCGACTTGAGCGTGTCACCGATCATCAGCGCCAGGATCACCGATCCGAAAAAGAGGAGAGCGGTCTGCCGGTCCATCTCAGTGTTGAGGGCCTTGGTCAGGACGAGAGACGGCCAGAAGATGACCGTAAAGGGACTGAATGTATTGACCAGGAACCCGCGTCCCAGGTGTCCGGCGAGATTGCGGGCACTGGGCAACTCCTTGCGGGCCTTCCCCAGTTCGGCATGGCGCTTGATCCACAGGGTGATCGCAATTCCGATCAGCACGGCCCCCGC
>JAWWBX010000287.1:0-5707 GCA_033720735.1 Saprospiraceae bacterium | reverse complement strand
TGCTGCCGGACGGTGGAGCGCAAGGAACAGCCGTCTACCTGGATCGTGCCCGAGATGCAACATGCGTATTGTGCCCTGCACCGGTCCGGGTATGCCCATTCGGTCGAGGTGTGGCAGGAAGGGCAGCTTGTCGGCGGTCTCTACGGTGTCGCAATGGGCAAGTTGTTTTACGGGGAGTCGATGTTCAGCCTGCAGCGTGATGCCTCCAAGGTCGCTTTGGTCCACCTGTGCCAGCATCTGCAGGCGCTGGGGTTCTGGCTGATCGACTGCCAGCAGGACACGCCCCATCTGCGGTCGCTGGGGGCGGAGTTGATGCCGCGGGATGCCTTTTATGATTACGTGCGACGCAATCTGCTGGAGTGCCTGCGCGGTGATGGGCGGGTGGAGTTGTGGTGAAACCGGGGAGACTGAATCCTAAAGTGCCTTGATCTCAGCGGAACTTTCTTTGTAAACGCATACTTTGCATGTTACAAGACAGTGTCATGGAAGGAACAATTCAGATTCGTATCGAGAAGCTACCAGAGGGCGTTTACCTGGCGACATCCGAAGATGTTCAAGGATTCGTGGCACAAGGTCGTACGATTACCGAGACACTTGAGATCGCCCGGGACGTGGCCGACAAGCTGCAGGAAGTCATGAAATCGGGTACTCACCGAAGTTAAATCGATATACCTCTGTCGTCTTTCAGACTGATGATATCCCCGAGGGTACGCTTCGGGCGATTTTAAAGCAAGCCGGAATCAGTCCGGACGATTTTCTTGAGACTAAGTAAGATCTCAATATTTCTTGCTTGACGTTGGTAATGGAGTCCGTACCACCCAACAATTCCGTGGTTCTGGATTGGTTCGCATTCAGATTACAACAATCTGCTGCGACAACGTTAACCCAAGCGGTACTTTGAATCAACGCACGAGATTTCCTACCGCGTCGCCCCGTTAAAATGATTGATGATCTTCTCCGCCAGCTCCAGGCCGATATTGGCTTGTGCGCGGTCGGTCGAAGCACCGATGTGCGGGCTCAGGGAGATCTTGGGATGCTGCAGGATACGTTGGCTGGGCTCTGGTTCACCCACGAAGACATCGAGCCCGGCGCCGGCGACGTGACCGGAATCCAGTGCGGCGATCAGATCGTTTTCGTCGATGATGCCGCCGCGTGAGGCGTTGATGACAATCACACCCTGCTTCATCCGTGCCAGCTCGCGGCTCGTGATGAGCGCCGTCTTTTGCGAGGGCACGTGCAGGGTGAGAATATCGACCTCAGGGAGCACGGACTCGAGGTCGCGTGTCTCGATGTCCACTTCCAGGATCTGCGTCGTCCCGGGTGTTTCGATCGTGATCTGCGCCTTGTCGATCATAGGATCAACAGCCAGCACGCGCATACCCATCCCAAGCGCAATCCTCGCTACCTCCTGACCGATCCGGCCAAATCCGACGATCCCGATGGTCTTGCCGCAAAGTTCGATCCCTGCCGAGTACGCTTTCTTGAGTCCCTTGAAGTTGTTGTTGCCTTCTACAGGCATTTCGCGGTTGGACTGATGCAGGAAGCGGGCAATGTTTAGCGCGTGGGCAAACACCAGCTCTGCCACGGAGTGCGATGAGGCCGCCGGGGTGTTGTACACGGCAATGCCTTTCTCCTCGGCGTACTCCACATCGATGTTATCCAGGCCCACACCGCCACGGGCGATCAACTTGAGATTGGGACATTGATCGATGAGATCCTGCCGAATCTTGGTGGCGCTGCGCACCACGATGGCGTCAAAATTGGGCAACTCTGCCGGCAGGTGATCCTGCTCGACCTTTTCGGTTACAACAATGTGACCGGCAGCTTCCAGGGCTTTGCGCCCTTCGGGATGAATCCCGTCGTTGACGAGTATTCTTTTCGCTGACATAGGATTAGAATCAGCCGCAAACGTACTTAATTTTTAGAAGAGGCTGCAGAGATTCCCGGCTGATCTGTACCCGAACACCCCCTTGATGGTGGTCATTCCTGACCGTTTTCACCACGCAGGGATTCGAGTTCCTGCTCTGCCTCCTCGAGGCGCTCGCGGAGGTCCTCATTCTCGCGTGTCAGGCGGTCGATCGTCCTTTTCTGGTCCCTCAGTTGCTTCTGGAGGTCTTCTTCGGTGCCGGTGTAGGTGGCGTCATCGATATTGCCCGATTCTGCACCGATGCCGAGGAAGTTCTTGATATTCTCGATTCCGTCCTCGCCGTTGTAGTAGGCCGCACCGAGATAGGCCAGCGGTGCGAGGATGATCATGGCAATAAAGAAGCGCGCACAACCGGTCATCTTGTATTTCCTGCGCATAGTGTTCCTGTTACGTTGTTTGCCTTGTAAAATGGCAAATCACGTGTAAATAATTCCAGCACTGGACATCTTTCTACAGATGGCGATCCTGCAGACACGAACGCAGGCTTTGCCCTGACCAAATCCTGGGCCGATCATCCCACCCGGTGCCATTGCTTGAGCAGGGCGGGCGACGAAAGCAGATAGTCACGCAGCGGCTTGTTGATCGATTTGGCCAATTGCGGGTCATCTTCGAGGATGCGATGGGCAATAGCTCGGGCCGTCTGCAGAATGCGCGTGTCTTCCCCCAGGTTGACCAGCTGGAACTGTGTGATTCCGCTCTGCCGGGTGCCAGCCACATCTCCCGGTCCGCGCAGGCGCAGATCGGCTTCGGCGATCTCAAACCCGTTGTTGGTCCGGACCATCGTCTTGATGCGTTCGCGGGCATCCGTGGTGGTTTTGTTGCCGGTCATGAGGATACAGTAAGATTGCTCGGCGCCGCGCCCCACCCGGCCGCGCAACTGATGAAGTTGCGACAGGCCAAAGCGCTCGGCATTCTCGATCACCATCACCGAGGCGTTGGGGACGTCCACCCCGACCTCGATCACCGTGGTGGCGACCATGATGTGCGTCTTCTTCTGGACGAAGCGCTTCATCTCAAACTCCTTCGCCTCTGACTTCATGCGGCCGTGTACGACGCTGATCTGATACTCGGGCGGGGGAAACCATTGCAGCAGTTTTTCATAGCCTTGTTGCAGGTTTTCCAGGTCGAGTTTTTCCGACTCCTCGATCAACGGATAGATGATGAACACCTGCCTTCCCTGGGCGATCTCTTGTTTCAGGAAATTGATCACCTGCGGGCGGTGGCCTTCCGTGCGGTGGATGGTCTTGACCGGTTTGCGACCCGGAGGCAATTCGTCGATCACGCTCACGTCGAGGTCTCCGTAAATGGTCATGGCCAGCGTACGGGGAATGGGTGTGGCGGTCATGACCAGGATATGCGGGGGTGTCTCGCCGCCCTTGCGCCAGAGACGGGCACGCTGCTCCACCCCAAAGCGGTGCTGCTCGTCGGTGATGGCGACCCCCAGTTTCGAAAACCTGACGGGGTCTTCGAGGATCGCGTGCGTCCCGACAATGATATGGATATTGCCACGCCGCAAGCCGTAAAGGACCGCCTTGCGTTTCTCACCCTTGATACTCCCGGAGAGGAAGGCGACCCGGAGGCCGAGATTGTCGAGGTACTTGCGGATCGACTGATAGTGCTGTTGGGCAAGGATCTCGGTGGGTGCGAGCAGGCAGCACTGGTAGCCGTTGTCGATCGCGATGAGCATGGTCATCACTGCCACGATGGTTTTACCACTTCCGACATCTCCCTGCAGCAGCCGGTTCATCTGTACCCCCGACTTCAGGTCGCGGCGGATCTCGCGGATCACCCGCTTCTGCGCCCCGGTGAGTTCGAAGGGCAGGTTTTTCTCGTAAAAGGCATGGACGTGCTCGCCGACCGTTTCAAACACCACCCCGCGCAGGCTCTGCTGGCGTTGCTGCTTGGCAGCGATCAACTGCAACTGGCTGAAGAAAAGCTCCTCAAATTTCATCCTGCGCACCGCCTGGTCCTTCGCCTCCATCGACGTGGGCATGTGGATCTCGCGCAATGTCTGGTACCGGTTGTGAAACTTCATTTTGCTGACGAGATAGACCGGCAGGTTTTCGGGCAGATGGGAGGGGTGGAGTTTCTCCAGCAGATTCTCGATCAGCTTGCGCCGTCCGCGGGAGTCGAGACCCTTGGCGGTCAATTTTTCCGTGCTGTGATAGACAGGGTCCAGCGCCGCGCGTTGCCCCTTTGCCGTCTTGCTGTGGACCTCCAGTTCCGGATGCGCAATGTTGAGGCGCGAGCGGTAGCGTGTCACGCGTCCGTAGAGGGTGTACGGGACGAAGAGCTTGATGCTTTGTTTGATCCATTTGACGCTGCGAAACCAGATCACATCCACTGACCCGGTGGCATCCTGAAACGTGCCGGTGAGCCGCTTGCGGTTGCGAAACCCGGACTCCTTGAGCTCGACAAACTGGCCGACAAGCTGGACGGTGTCGCCCTCCCGCGCCTCCTTGATTGTGTGAAACTGCGTGCGGTCGATGTATCGGAACGGGAAGTCAAAGAGCAGATCCTCGAAGGTGCCGATGTCTGCCTGCTTGCGCAGCAGTTCTCCCTTGATGGGGCCGACACCTCTCAGGTATTCGATCGGGCTTTCAAGGAAACGCGACGCAGATGTCATTCGGGCTAAGATAAGATTTGGGTCGATGTTGGGCCAGACTTCATACCTTCGCCGACATAACGCGCAGCGGCATGGGTTCTTTCCGAAAACAACAGGTGGCAGAATTGATCAGGCGGCATTTCAGCCAGGTCCTTCAGCAGGAGGGGAGATATCTCTTCGAGGACGCCCTCGTGACAGTCACTGCCGTCAAGATGAGCCCTGATCTGGGGCTGGCCAAGATCTATTTGTCAGTGTACAATACGGACGACAAGCAAAGCCTGGTCCTGATGATGGAGGGAGAAAAGGTGCGTCTGCGGCAAGCACTGGCCGCACGCATCCGAAAACAGGTGCGGCGGATTCCCGATGTCGATTTCTATCTCGACGACACCCTGGACGAAATGTACCGGCTCAATGCTCTGTTTGACAAGCTGCACGCCGACAATCAGATGGGATCGGAGGAGGAGTGAACCAGCGGCTGCACGTGAATCCGTGACGCCAGTTGTGTGTCGATAGTGACCGTTTGCCCGGGCCCCTGTATGGTCACCAGCTCCGCATCCTTCGCGATCAGCCGGATCCGTGCATTTGGATCGAGATTCAGTTTCCAGAGCGCTGCAGAAACGGCGGCATCAGGCTGATCGGCCAGGATGCGGGCCTCTTCATTGACGTTCAGGCCTGCCAGGACAGCTGTCCCTGCATGGTGTTTGCCGGGGATTGGCGAGCCATGCGGGTCTACCCGTGGGAACCCGAGTTGTTGGTCCACTTCATCGAGCAGTTCTTCGGTAAGCAAGTGTTCGAAGCGCTCGGCATCGTCATGGATCTGCTCTGACGTCAGGCCGACCTCTTCGGTCAGGTATGTTTCCCACAACCGGTGGGCGCGCACGAGGCCAGTTGCCCGGGCCAGTCCGTCCGGTGTAAGCGACAGGGATTCACCCTGCATGCGTATCAGTCCGGCCTCGGCCAGTTGGCGGAGATAGCGCCTGACTTTGCGGGCAGGCAGTTCCAGCGCCTGTGCCAGACTTTCCATGGTGAGTTGGGCTCGTTTGTTCAATTTAAATGCCTGCTTGAGCAGATCTTAGATCTCGACTTTGCGTTGCTGGCTGCGGCGTGCGAAAGAGCGGGCGAGCAAACCTTTATTCGGGGCGAAGAATGCTGCAAGGAGATAAAAAATGGTGGCC
>JAWWBX010000286.1:0-5749 GCA_033720735.1 Saprospiraceae bacterium | reverse complement strand
TGCCGGCCGGAGTGACGTTGGTGACCAAAGGACTGATAGCGGGATCGCCAGCGGCGATTCTGGGCAGCTCACTTTCGGGCAGCGGGATCACAACCGGGTCCTCAAGGCTGTCTTTCGGGACCGTATATCCGGCTGATACGATGCCCTGTGGGTACAAATTGCTTTGGCGTTCCTCCTGAAACGAGCTGCATGCACAGATTAAGAGCATGACAACAAGGCAAGCCGGGCCGTATAGTTCTTTCATCATTATTTGTACCACCAGGGCACGATCCCTCCGGCGGTTGACTCAACAATCCTGAAGAAATGGGCAACGTGTGGTCTGCCATTGCCACATGGGTCGAGAACCAAGATAAAAAACGGTCACTTTTTTCCCGGCCGGGCCATCAGTAAACCACTGTGGCCTTCCAGAGCCATTTGACGGATAACACTTGGATTTTCAGGTTGCCCATACTGCAGAGGCCGGTGAGGACCACTTGTCAGCCTTGAAGCATGCAGCTTGCCACCGGGTATTGATCCTCTGTTTTCTCAGATCTCGGCAATCCGCGTATTCAGCAGATCGAAAATGTTGGTGGGGTTGCTGTTGTGCGTCAGCCGCGTCATCTGGCTCAGATCGACCGGGTCGTTGACCCCCTCCGCGCCAAACTCGAGTGTAAACCGCCGGCCATTCGTTGACTGCAGATGGATCGTACCGGAGTCAGACGTCATCACCACCGACCTGCGGTTGTTCGGATTGTTGAAGTCGGTGAAGATACCGGAGCCGACGAGGTCGGGGATATGGTGCCGGCCGTCCGGGTCGCTCGAGATGATGACATAAGCGGGGTCGATCCGGTCGATCAACTCCCATTGGGTGCCATTCTTGCTGCCGTGGTGGGCCGAGCGCAGCACCTGGCAGTTCTCTTCCATCAGCCCTTCTTCGCGGAAGAAGGCCCAGTTCTCCATCTGTGCATCGGCTGCAATGATCATACGCGCGCTCTGCCAGTTGACACGCGCCATGATGCTGAGATGGTTCGTATTGAAGTGCTGCGCGCCTTCCAGCGACCGGATGAGGGCATTGGTCGGTCCGAGCAACTCGATGTAGAGTGCATCTTCGTCGACCACCGGGGAGGTGGCGCCTGCCGGCACCACCAGAAGGTTGTCCGGATACCAGCGGCTGTAGCCCGAAAGAAAGTTGATGATCGTACCGCTGGCCTCGAGTGCGCTGACGAGCCCCTGGTAGGTAGGCGGCCCGAGGCCGAACTCGTGCCAGGAGGGGGCAAACGTAGCACGGGTCACAGCAAAGGACGATGCGAGCCGGTTGGCACCATTGAAATGATCGGCATGCGGGTGGGTGATGATCAGGTGCTCGATCGTCCCGTCCAGGCCCAGTTCGGCGGTCAGGAACCGTTCGAGTTTGTCAGGCCGCTGTGCGTCGATGACGGTGACCGTGCCCTGGGGAGAGACGATTATGGTAGTATCTCCCTGGCCGACATTCACGACATAGATGTGGAGTAATCCATCGGGGTTATTGATCATGGTGGATTATTTTTTCTGATAAAGACGGCGGTAAAATTCCTCGGTCGTCTCCTTGCCTTTCTCTTTCCTGATCTTGCTGAACGGCTGTTGGTTGAGCGGTTTCGACTTGTCCATCTCTGCAACCTGAAATTGATGCAGAAACTGCCTGGTTTTTTTCTGGACAGCCATTTTTTTGCGCGCCTGTTTGACCCTGGCAGACAAGGGCAGGTCGGCCGTCGGGGGAAGGAACTGCCTCGAAGTCAAGTCCCTGCTCTCGAGCTCTTCGCTGATGGGCTTGATGTACTTTTCGAGGTCCTTCGCCGGGATGAGTCCGGTACCCCGGAAGCGTTTCCAGCCGCGTGTCGAAGAGTAAATCGCCAGGAATGCCTTCCGGCACGCGTCCGCCTCGAAAGGCAGGGGATAGCGGTATTTCCTGGTAAAATCCCGGTAGTCCGATCCACTGCAGTCGAGATCCACGCCAAGAGGATAGTCCTTCAGCACAGCCGCATCCGCTTGCCCCTGATCCACGCGTTTCTTCAGATGATCAAAAGGAATAAAGTAGGTCAATCGGAACTCGCCGTTGTAGCATTCGTAATAGTAGACGGGTTCGAGGGGCAGGGAGACGGCCATGGCGGAGTGTTTCAAAGCGCTGGCACAGGAAACGGCAATCGCCTGGATCAACCGCGTCTCGCGCCGGAGCTGGGTTTCTGTAAAGAAGAAAGTTACGGATTTTAACCCGCCGGGTCAATGCGGTCCTGCATATTGGCGAACAGGTTGCGCGCATGGATCTGCGCGCCTGTCTCCCAATCTTTCCCTCATCTCTCCAATCTAAAAAAGGGGCACCTCGCGGCACCCCCAATTCCGAAGTCATCGATTCCCGCGATCATTTTACTCGATCCGGGTCGGGAAGCGGCTTGATCGCCCCGGCCGATCATGGTCGGGAGTCCGAGCAGCCAGACGCTGAGCACCCAGAGCACAAGGACCGGCCGGAGAGATCGCTGCGGCATGCGGTGAAATTAAAAGAATCGCCAGCGATTCAACGTAAGCTTGCAGCGAAACTGGCCACGTTGGGCTGTCGTTGGGTAATGGGTCGCCTTTTGGCCAGGAGCACGACAGCACATCACGAACAAATTAACATTGAATTTACAGATGATACACACCACATTTACGATAAGTTAACACGGGGGCTCTACCTTCACATCGCGACACACTTCGTTAGCATTTGGAAACCAACTCTGTGTACGACTCCTTACCCTGCCACCGCTCGTGCTGACGTTTTACCTCATCATTGTCATCATTCTCTTTATCCTGGCGATCTCTGATCTCGTGGTCGGAGTGAGTAATGACGCGGTCAATTTTCTGAATTCGGCGGTGGGAGCCAAGGCGGCTACGTTCAAGCTGATCCTGGCGGTCGCGGCACTGGGTATCGTCGTCGGCTGTACGTTTTCCAGCGGCATGATGGAGGTTGCGCGCAAAGGGATCTTTCATCCCGAGCACTTCTATTTTTCGGAGATCATCCTGCTGTTTTTGGCGGTGATGGTCACCGATGTGATCCTGCTCGATGCGTTCAATACCTTCGGGATGCCGACATCGACCACCGTGTCGATCGTGTTCGAATTGCTCGGTGCGGCCGTGGCGTTTTCGGTCATCAAGATCTCGACCGATCCGCAGGCGCTGGGGCTCGGAGAGTACATCAATTCGGCCAAGGCACTGGCGATCATCTCGGGGATCCTGCTCTCGGTGGTCGTCGCCTTCACGGCAGGCGTGATCCTGCAATACCTGACCCGCTTGCTGTTCTCCTTTGATTACGAGCGACGCCTGCGCACGGTTGGACCCATCTGGGGCGGCTTGGCGATCTCGGCGATCACCTACTTCATGCTGATCAAGGGCGCCAAGGGGACATCGTTCATGGACGATGCGATGAAAACCGCGATCCAGGACAATGCGATGCTGATCATCGCCGGCAGTTTTGTGGCCTGGACCGTCATTCTCTATGTGCTGACGTGGCTGACCAGGGTCAACATCCTGAAGCTGATCGTGCTGGTCGGCACCTTTGCCCTGGCCATGGCCTTTGCCGGCAACGACCTGGTCAACTTCATCGGGGTCCCGCTGGCGGGGTACAACTCGTACGAAATGTATGTGGCCAGCGGTGCAGCACCCGACGGGTTCCTGATGGAAGGACTGGCCGGGAAAGTGCCGACGCCGACGTTACTCCTTTTGCTGGCCGGGGTGATCATGACCATCACCCTCTGGACCTCCAAGAAGGCCAGGACCGTGGTACAGACGTCGCTGGACCTCGGGCGGCAGTACGAAGGCACCGAGCGCTTTACATCTTTTGCCGTCTCGCGGTCGCTCGTGCGTGGATTCAGCAAGATGGCATACGCGGTAAACAATGTGTTGCCCAAAAGGGTCCGTCAGCATGTGCTGACACAGTTTGACGAACGTCCGTTCCTGGCGCGTCAGGCACATCTGGGCAAAGAGGCCCCGTCGTTCGACATGATCCGGGCAGCGGTCACCCTGGTGGTTGCCAGTATCCTCATCGCCATCGGGACGGCTCTCAAACTGCCGCTCTCGACCACCTACGTCACGTTTATGGTCTTCATGGGAACCTCCCTCGCTGACGGCGCCTGGGGGCGCGAGAGCGCAGTATACCGGGTATCCGGTGTGATCTCGGTGATCGGCGGATGGTTCTTTACCGCCTTTTCTGCATTTACGGTCGCATTTATCGTGGCTTGTATCTTCCATTTTGGCGGCCCGGTCGCGATTGTGCTCGTTCTCGCGATTGCAGCATACACGATTTACCGGACCCACCGTTATCACGGCAAGCGTGTCTCCGAACAGCAGGAGATAGCAAAAATGGTGGACGAAGGCGATTTGACCAAGGACAAAGTCATCGACAAATGTGTGCATCATCTGACTGAGGTACTGGGCGCCTATAGCAGGACCATTGCTGACGCCATCGATGGTCTTGCAGCAGAGGATCTCAACAAACTGAATGAGACCTACCGGGCCTTCAAGAAAATCGACAAAAAGACCACCCGTCTTAAGCACAGCGCGGGAGATGTGCTGGACCGGCTCGAGGAGGATGGGCTTGAGGCCGGTCATATGTACATGCTGGTGGTCGACTACCTCAACGAAATGTCGAGCCACGTCGGCCAGATCATCAAGCCGTCGTTGCAGCATGTGGACAATAATCACAAACCGCTCCTGCCCGAACAGATCGAAGAGCTGCGCGAGATCTATGCACAGGTGGATGCACAGCTGATCTCCACGATCAACGTCTTCCGCAACCCCGACCGCCGGAATGCCGCCAGTTTTGCCGAGATGGCGCAAAACTTCGTCAAGGACGTCAGGGCGACGCGCAAACGACAGATCAAGCGCATCAAGAACAATCTGATCGGTACCCGCAACAGCCTGCTGTACCTCAATCACCTCGGTGAGCTGCGCAACATCTCTCTCTTTTCCCAGCGCCTGGTCAAGGTCTTTACCGACCTCATCCTCGAGGAGCCTGCAACCCCGTCTGAGACAGATGGTGCCGCAGACCCCAGTTCAGACAATGGCCAGAATGAACAGGCTGTCATCCAGCCCGGGGACACGCCCGACGGCAAGGACTAACGCCCCGAGGGGACACTTTACTACCACGTAACAAACATTTTACGTTACCCGCGGGGCCAATGACGGGTCTGCAACGACGTTGTGATCGTGATACGTTGTGATTCAGCCCGAAATGCATTCCAGATAGTTTTAATATGAATGGAGTGGAGCAGGGTGTTTAACGCCCAATTAACATGCCGCCGGTAGCTTTGCCACCCTAAGTATGAATTGCAAGTGCTCATGAAACACACGGTACTATGCGTGGCACTGATGGTCACGTGGTTGGCTGCAGGAGCCCAGGAACACACCTACACCACCAAATGGGATCATGGATTCAAAGTGGAGCGTGATGATGGCCTGTTCAAACTGAAGTTTGGCGGACGGATCATGTACGACATTTCGTATTTCAGTCAGGATGATGCGCTGGAGGCTGCCTTCGGCGAACTGACCAGTGGCAACGAGTTCAGGCGTGCCCGTTTCTTCAACTCGGGGACCATCTATGGCAATGTCGACTACAAACTGCAGATCGATTTTGCGGGAGGCGAAGTCGCCGTCAAGGATGCGTACGTTCAGTTCAGGAAGATCCCGGTGGTCGGCAATTTGCGCGTCGGGCGGTTCAAGGAACCATTCCGGTTGGAAGCACTCACCAGTTCGCGCTACATCA
>JAWWBX010000285.1:0-5798 GCA_033720735.1 Saprospiraceae bacterium | reverse complement strand
GGAGGGGTGTACCCTTCGGCGATTGGAGACTTCCTGGCAGATGTAACCAATCGTTACGCCGGGATCTATTTTGCCAATCCTGGTGCGGTGCGCATGGAAAACATGCTGATCCGCTGGATGTGTGACATGATTGGATATCCGGTCGAAGCACACGGCAACCTGACCTCCGGCGGGAGTATTGCCAATCTGATCGGGATCACCACGGCGCGCGATGCACTGGGCATCCGGGCGGCACACGTTCCCAGGTGTGTGATCTATGTGAATGCCCAGACCCATCATTGCGTGCACAAAGCCATCAGGATCGCCGGTCTGGCAGAAGCCACCTTACGCCAGGTACCCCTGGACGAACACTTCCGGATGCATCCCGGCAGGCTGGAGGAAATGATCGCAGAGGACCGTGCGGCCGGTCACATCCCATTTCTGGTCGTGGCGTCCCTGGGCTCGACCGACACCGGCGCCATCGATCCGGTCGGAGCTCTGGCCACCATTTCCCATGCAAATAACATGTGGTTGCAGGTGGATGCGGCATATGGCGGGTTCTTTGCGCTCGTTCCAGAGATCGCACCTCTGCTGAAGGGGGCCGGTCGGTCCGACAGCTATATTGTTGACCCGCACAAGGGGTTGTTCCTGCCTTACGGCACCGGGGCGATCCTGGTGCGTGACGCAGCGCATTTGAATGCCTCACACTATTACCGGGCCAACTACATGCAGGATGCGGTCAACACCTCCGATGAGTACTCACCGGCCGATCTGTCACCGGAACTGACCAAACACTTCCGAGGGCTGCGCATGTGGCTTCCCCTGCAACTCTTCGGACTCAGCCCCTTCCGCGCAGCGCTCAAGGAAAAGTGGTTGCTCGCCCGCTACTTCCACCGGAAGATCGGGGAGGCTGGCTTTACCGTCGGGCCCGAGCCCGAATTGTCTGTAGCCATCTACCGGTACGAGGCATCTGGACTGAATGCCAACGCGTTCAATGCAGCCTTGGTCAAGGCCGTACAGGAAGATGGCCGGATCTTCATTTCCTCCACGATGATCGACGGGGTATTCTGGATCCGGCTTGCCGTCTTGTGCTTCAGGACACACCTCAAGCAGGTGGACCTGCTTCTCGAACTTCTGATCTGGCATCGCGACCGGCTGTTGGCAGCTGGCATTGCACGGGTCTAGCTCTTGTGCAGGGCCTTGATCGTGGAAATGAGGTTTTCCAGTGTTTTGAGTGGTGCATCAACGGCCATGTAGTTGATCAGCCAGGGAGGAACAAATCCTCCGGGGTTATGATCAAGCATGTATTCGATGCGGCAGCCGCCGCTGGCGAGCGACGAGACTTCCCACCACCCTTCGTAGCGTTCGATCTCGATCCCCTTGCGCGAGTTGTCCATGTAATGCGGCATGGCCTGAAATGACAGACGGCTTGTTTGCTGATCCTCTTCCAGCGTCATCCTGGCTACATTGTAGCGATTCTGCACCGGCCATGGCGCGTCCTCGTAAGTATACACGTAGTGTACCGAATCCTGCGGGTGCTCCACGATGTAGCTCTCCACCACGTTGTTGACCCAGTTCTTGTAATTGGAATAATCCGTGAGGACGTGCATCACGGTCTGGCGCGATGCATCGATCTCGGTTACCGCGCGCACCTGTTTCAGTTTGGAGCCAACAATGGGACGCGTATAGATCTTGATCCCGTTCTTCTCCGATTCGAGCTTCCAGCCACCATGGTGATCCGGGGCCGCCAGGACACCCAGTGATAGCAGGCAGAGTAAACCGGGCAGGATCGTGCGATAGATTGGGGTCATGGATCGAGCAATTTGAATGATTGAAAGAATCTTTCGCCGTCATGTTGCAGGCTGTGTGCGGCGGAGGTCGTGATCTGCAGCGTATAGTAAGTACGATCGACAATCAACGCCTGGCTTTTCACGTGCAGATTGGTTGCTTCGGACCCGACTTTCCAGATCATCCCCGGATGTCCTGCCACCGTGATCTCATCCTGATACATGAGTTTGCCATTCACTGCCTCGAGCGACCCTTGTAGCGTTTCTTCAAAGAACGCCCGGACAAGATCGGTGCTGTCTTCGTGCAGCGTACCCGCCGGATAATCGCAATAGCTCACGATGTAGTGGGCGTTGCCGCTCATGCCTTGCGCAAAACTCACGTACGAGACGTACTCAAGCTGGCCGATAGCCGTTTCCGCCGGTGTCACCTGCCGCATGACAGAGTCCGGCATGAGCACTTCAAACCTGCCTTCCGGATCGACAAACGTCTCCCAACTCTCCATCACCAACAGAGACGATGGTGACAGCAAAAGGGTTGCAACCAACACATTCAAAGACAAAAAATGCATCATCGTCGAACTCACGCCAGAGAAAGTTAGCGACCTGTATCTTTGGCCTCTGTTATGAAACGCGCACAGCCGCATATTCATATCCCCTGCGGTGTGATTTTAACACTTCTGCTGACGGTCCTGGCCGGTTGTCGTACGGATATCGATACCTCTGAGCAACCAGAGAAAGCCAGTCCCGAAGAGATCTACTTTGATGACTACGAAGGTCCCGCATCGAAGTGGGGCTTCCTTGATCAGGATGGCAACGTGGCGATCCGACCCAAATACGACCAGGTGTCAGCCCATTCAGAGGGTCTTGCCGCTGCCAATCTCGGCGGTCGGTGGGGCTACATCAATCTGAAAGGCGAGGTGGTGATCAACTTTGCATTCCTGGCGGCGTGGCCCTTTAGCGAGGGGATGGCGCGTGTCACGCGGTTTGACGGCACACACTGCCTTGTTGACACGGCCGGCAAGATTCATTGCATTGCCGGTGCCGATGCGCTCTACGACATGCGGTCAGGCCGCGCACGTTTCGAGCGCGATGCGCAATTCGGGTATGTCGACAGGCATGGCTCGGTACGCATCGATCCGGCGTTCGAGGGCGCTGACAACTTCGTCGACGGCTATGCCCGCGTACGCACCAACGGGTTGGAGGGGCTGATCGACACTACGGGGCAGTTTCTGATCGATCCAGCCTATGATCGCATCTATCCACCCGCGGAGCAACTGATCGCGGCATGTCGTGATGGGTCGTGCTACTATCTGGGAATGGACGGAAAGCGCATCGGCGATGCCACTTTCTCGAGCGTTAGGCCATTCAATGCAGGGCGCGCGGCGGTGCAGTACGATGGCAGCTGGCACCTCATCGACCAGACCATGCGACGTCTGACACAAGAAGGATTTGAGTACATGCGCTACGCCGGGTCCGGCAATTGGGTGGTGGTGCGCAACGGCAAGCACGGACTGATCGATACCAGCGGCGTGCTCATCACTGAATGCCGTTACGACCAGATCAATGACTTCTCCGAGGGTCTGGCGGCCTACAACCTGGAAGGACTCTGCGGCTACCTCCATGCCGACGGGTCTGTTGCGCTCCCTCCGCAATACGGCCTGGCGTGGGATTTCTCCGAGGGATTGGCCCGGGCTGCCTTCCGCAATGGCATCGCCTATATCACTCCGGACGGCAGCGTCCCGTTTATCCCTGACTACTTTGAACTCCGCGATTTCTCCCAGGGGCTGGCCCCGTTTCAGGAAGACTAGCGCCGCCTAGAGGATGCCTTGCGCGATCATCGCATCCGCCACTTTCACGAAACCGGCAATATTGGCTCCCTTGGAATAGTCAACCTTGCCATTGACCATGCCGTACTCCACGCATTGCTCGTGAATATTGGCCATGATCTTCCGCAGGCGTTTGTCCACTTTCTCACGCGACCAGGAGATCTGCTGACTGTTTTGCGCCATCTCGAGGCCGGATGTCGCCACTCCACCGGCATTGGCCGCCTTGGCAGGACCGAACAGGACCCCGGCCTCCATAAAGACCTTCGACGCTTTGAGTGTGGAAGGCATGTTGGCTCCCTCTCCGACTGCCATGACGCCATTCGATACCAGCTTCCGGGCATCCTCTTCATCGATCTCATTTTGCGTGGCACTTGGAAATGCGATATCACAGGCGATGCCCCATGGCTTGGCGCCTTCCTCGTACACCAGGTCAAATTCGTCGGCCAATTCAGCAATCCGGCCCCGTCGCTCATTCTTGAGTTCCTTGATGAACGCCAGTTTCTCCTCGTTGATGCCCTCCTTGTCATACACACATCCGTCGGAGTCGGAAACAGAATGCACGGTGCCTCCCAGCTGCAGGACTTTTTCGATGGTATATTGCGCCACATTGCCCGATCCGCTGACGACGCATTTCTTCCCCTCAATGCTTTCGTTGTTGCGCTTGAGCATTTCGTCTACGAAGTACACACACCCGTAACCGGTTGCTTCCGGCCGGATCAGGCTACCGCCGTACTCCATCCCTTTGCCCGTCAGGACCCCGGTGTTCTGATTTGCCAGCCTTTTGTACTGCCCGTACAGGAACCCCACCTCCCGGCTGCCTACGCCAATGTCCCCGGCAGGCACATCTGTATGGTGCCCGATGTGCCTGAACAACTCCGACATGAAGGCCTGGCAAAACCGCATGACCTCGCGTTCTGATTTGCCTTTGGGATCAAAATCAGACCCGCCCTTGCCCCCACCCAACGGCAGGGTGGTCAGGCTGTTCTTGAAGATCTGCTCGAACCCGAGGAACTTCAGAATACTGAGATTTACTGTCGGGTGAAACCGCAAGCCACCCTTGTAGGGGCCGATCGCATTGTTGAACTGGACCCGGTAGCCGCGATTGACCCGCACCTTGCCGGTGTCATCGATCCACGTCACCTTGAACATGATCACACGATCCGGCTCGCACAATCGCTCCAGCAGGGCATAGCCCTGGAAGTGCGGATTGTCATGCATGAAGGGGATGATCGTTTCGGCAAATTCCTCCACAGCCTGGAGAAACTCGGGTTCGTTTGGGTTGGCGGCCTTCATGTTGGACATGAAGTCCTCCAGGGTCAACGCATTGCGCGCAAGTACTTCCATAAATCAGGTTTGTATATGAACGATTTAAGTACAAAGTAGTATATCCCCGGCGGTTTTGAATGACTGTGCACTACGGGCATCCCTGATTTGGATCACGGGCATTTCCGAATCTGAGTATCTTCGCATCCGCATTCAAAAACAACCTACACATGAAATACGATCTGATCGTCATAGGTTCAGGACCAGGAGGGTATGTTGCTGCCATCCGGGCATCACAACTCGGCCTGAAGACAGCAGTGGTCGAGCGCGAGGCCCTGGGCGGCATCTGCCTCAACTGGGGATGTATTCCCACCAAGGCCTTGCTCAAGAGTGCCCAGGTGTTCGAATATGTGGCGCACGCAGAGGATTATGGGGTGACCGTTGGCAATCCGAAAGCAGATCTTGATGCGATGGTCAAACGATCACGGGATGTCGCCGACGGGATGAGCAAAGGCGTCTCCTTTTTGATGAAGAAAAACAAGATCACCGTCATCGAAGGAACCGGCAGCCTGGCCCGCGGCAAGAAAGTAGAGGTCACCGATGCCAAGGGCAAGAAGACCACGTACGAAGCCGACCACATCATCGTGGCCACCGGCGGACGCGCCAAAGCGCTTCCGAGTTTGCCGATCGACGACAAACAGATCATCGAGTACCGCAAGGCAATGACCCTCGAGAGCATTCCCAAGAAGCTCGTCGTCGTGGGCGCCGGTGCGATCGGTGTCGAGTTTGCCTACTTCTACAATGCCGTAGGAAGCGAAGTGACCGTCGTTGAATTCCTCGAGCAGGGATTGGTACCCCGGGAAGACAAGGACATTTCAAAAGAACTGGCCCGTGCATTCAAGAAGGCCGGCATCAACGTCATGGCGGGCACCAGCGTAGAATC
>JAWWBX010000284.1:0-5824 GCA_033720735.1 Saprospiraceae bacterium | reverse complement strand
CTTCAATCCCTGCCTGCAGGCGGGCTTGAATCCGGGCCTCCCGCGCCCCCACCCCTGAAGGGGAGCCCTACCACCAATCGTCAGTCTTGCCTGCTGTTGTGATCTTACGATAGATACAATGTTCAATTTCCCAATTCCCAGTTATCACAGATTCATAATACCTTGAATCCTCGAATCCTCGAATCCTTGAATCCCTCCGATACCATCGTCGCTCCCGCCACCGCTACCGGTGAAGCTGCCATCGCCATGATCCGGGTGTCTGGCCCCCGGGCATATGACTATGTCGGTGCAGGCGTTTCCCGGTTGGATATCAACAGTAAACCTGCGAATACGACACACGTAGGTGAGTACATCATTGGTCCGGGGCCGGAAATTGCGGACGAAGTCGTCGTTGCACTCTACCGGGCACCGCGTTCGTACACGGGAGAAGACCTCATCGAGATCACCTGTCACGGCTCCGACCTGATCGTGCAAAAGATACTCACGCATTTGATCAAGCAAGGTGCACGCCTGGCCGAGCCCGGGGAGTTCACGATGCGGGCCTTCCTCAATGGCAAACTGGATTTGGCACAGGCTGAGTCGGTCGCAGATCTCATCGCCGCACAGTCCGATGCCGCACACCGGCTGGCCCTCAACCAGTTGCGCGGTGGTATTTCAAAAGAGATCACCGCACTACGCCAGCAGCTCATCGATTTTGCCAGCCTCCTCGAACTGGAGCTCGATTTTGCTGAGGAAGACGTTGAATTCGCCAACCGGGCCGAGCTGAAGCAACTGGTCAGCACGATCCGCACCGTGGTCGGGCAGCTCATCGAATCCTTTGCCTACGGCAATGCTATCCGGAGCGGCGTGATGACCGTCATCGCCGGCCGCCCCAATGCCGGCAAATCGACCTTGCTCAACGCACTCCTGCAGGATGAGCGGGCCATTGTCTCCGAGATCCCCGGCACCACCCGCGATACGATCGAGGAAGCTATCCAGATCGAGGGCATCCGCTTCCGGCTCGTCGATACGGCCGGGCTGCGGGAGGCGACCGACCAGATCGAGGCCATCGGCGTGGAGCGCGCGCTGGAAAAAGTGGGACAGTCGGCCATCGTCGTGTACGTCTTCGATGTGACCCAGCTCTCGGCTGCGGATGTCAACCGGGATGTGGCCGACCTGAAGGAAAAGACCACCCACACCCAGCTCATCGCCGTAGCCAACAAGATGGATCTGCATCCGCATGCCCACGCTGAGGAATGGTCCGGTGAGCACCTGCCCGCCGACCGCATCCTGCCCCTTTCCGCCAAAAACCAGATGAACATCGCTTATCTGAAGGAGCAGTTGGTCGCCGCCGTCAGATCCGGTGACATCAATCCCGACCTGCCCATCATTGCCAACGCGCGCCACCACCAGGCCCTGCTGCGTGTCGATGAGGCACTGCAAGCGGTGCAGAAGGGATTTGACGAGGGCGTCACCTCCGACTTCATCGCCATGGACCTGCGCCAGGCCCTGCACTGGCTGGGAGAGATCACGGGTGAGGTGACGACGGATGATCTGCTGGGTAATATTTTCGCCAATTTTTGTATCGGGAAGTAACCACCCAGCTCCACATCATTCCCCACTGACCGAATCACATCTCCCCCCGGCCCCACGCAGCACAAGTACCACACCCTCGTACTATGCCGTATCTTGAAGCGCGTTGATGACCTGACCTGTCTTACCCTGCAGCACCAAAGCACATGAAGCATCCTCCGACTGCGACCGATCTGAAAGTCTTTGTGCCTTGCATGCACTATGAGAACAGTCTGGCCTACTACACCGCACTGGGTTGTGAGGTCAAATGGAAAAGCGATGACCTGAGTGAAATGGAGCTGGGCGGACAGCGGTTCTACCTGCAGAACTACTACAACCGGGACTGGGCAAACAACTTCATGATCTATGTCGATGTAGACAGTGCCCGGGAATGGTTTGATCACATCACACAGGTGTTAGCGGATCACAGCTTCAAATATGCCAGGGTCAAGCCTCCCAAGGTGGAGCCACATGCTATCGTGACCTACGCCTGGGACCCCTCAGGGGTATTGCTGCATTTTGCTGAAGACCATCCCGCGGATGAGTGAGCATCTTCTTATGCTATGAGGTTCCAGAAATGCGCAAACCAGAACATGGCCAGACAGGCGAGGATCACCAGGCCCTGATGCGCACGAGCCAGGGTAAATGCTCTGGTATTGCTGAACGAACGAATGAAGAGGAAGACCAGCACGAGGGACAACATCCCGTTGACCCACGGCAGGAGAAAAACAAGTTGGACACCGAACGGGACCGATTTAAACAGGATCAGCAGATCAACCGCACCTGAAAACAGCATCCCTATTCCCACAATATACCCCAGGTGAAGCAGGCTGGCTACCCAGAATGACCAGTGACCGTGGCGACGGAATGGCCAGACCACAACCATGGACAGAAACAGCGCAGTACAGCCAAGGAGAAGCCCCATCTGATACGGGGGGCTCTCCAGTACACTGACCCTCTCGTAGGACCCGGTACCGCCAAAGGTGAGAAACCGGATCGCATTATTGGCATCCGCAACAAACACCACAAACGCCTGCGGATGATCTTCATGTTGAAAGAGCAGCGGCTCGATTTGCCGGTAATGACCTGTGCCGATCAGCAGGGTGTTGCCATCAGCCCGTACCGTGACATTGTCCAGCAGGGATTGTATCCTGAACAGGTCCGTACGCGAAACCTGCGCCAACCGGTAGTATCCCTCATATTGCTGTAATGGTCGGTTTCCCCGGACTGCCGGATGGAGTTGAACGGTATCGCGGCGTTCAGGGAGGCACGCTTCAATCACCGCAGCGCTCAGCTCTTTTACAATGGCATTGGCGGCGGTTGGGGTCATGGTGCGGTCGAAGACACGGTGGTTGATGCTGATAAAGATGCCAAAGCCGTGCTCCGGGGCGATCACCAGCCGGTTGGTAAATCCAATCCCGTTGCCGTCATGATACAACACCGGTCTGCCGGAAATACGGAGTTCGCTAAAGGCCAGCGTTCTGCCTCTCGAGTAGCGATGAGCGGCCGCCTGTCGATGCATGATCAGCGCGCGGGAGTGATTGGTCAGCAACCCCGCGCTGTCAGGTGCGCTGCCTGGCAGGAGGGCTGCCATGAATGTTGCCATGTCTTCTCCGGTCGTGACCAACGCCACCCCGGGAGACATGCGCACAAAATCATGCGGGACGATCTGAAAGGTCCCGTCTCCGGACACTCCGTATCCGGTGGCCATCATCGAGGCAATCCTGGCGGGCACGGGCTGCTCATAGGTGCTGTTGAGCATACCCAGTGGTGTCAGGAGTTCTGTGGCGATCAGTTGCTCGTAAGGCATGCCGGTTGCCTTCTCCATGACGTACCCCAATAGCGCATAGTCCCAACTGCTGTAGGCCATGACCTGGCCCGGTGCGAAAGCACGCCCGGGAAGGTCCTCCCTGAGTACCTGCCCCAGAGGTGCCCATTGCCCGGGTGAAGGTGCATGCGTCAGGGAAATGCGATCCGGATAACCGCCCTGGTGGACCAGCAGCTGCCGGACGGTACTTGCCGGTCCGAAGCGGTCGGTCAGATCGAGATCATCGATGTATCTGTCGACCGGAGTATCGAGTTCGATCAGCCCATTCTGTGCCAACAGAACGGCCGCCACTGCCGTGACAGGCTTTGATACGGAGCCGGCCCTTACCGCCGTCCGGGGTGTCATGGGCGTCTGCGTGGCCAGGTCGGCGAATCCGTAACCTTTGGACAGGGAACGCTCCCCGTCGATCATCACTTCGATGACCAGCCCCGGCACCTGCGTGGCATAGTTGTGTGCGAACAATGAATCCACGAGTTGCTCCAGGGCGATGTGCGGCGACCCGTCACCAGATGGCGCCTGGGCGAATGCCGGTTGACAGACGAAGAAGAGACAGAGAAGAATGCAAACCCTGCGGGTCATGGCGTCTCGTGTATGGTGATTGCCAGGAGCGTGTGGATCATACGGATGCGGCAAGGTGCGGTTCTAGCAGCAGGAACGGTTCTGCTGAATAGGCGGACACGGCACCGAGCCATAGGAACAGAAGACACAGCAATCCCCCGGTTTCGGCTTCAGGACCGCGTGACAATGCTCGCATTCATAAAAATACTGACACGCATCAACCGGCATTTCCTCCTCCTTGGCGAAAGAACAAAGAGGGCAAATGAGGTTGGAAATACGCGTGAATACAGAATTGCTTGTCCCGTTACTCATACTCGTTGGTTCCTTCCGTTTTCCTGGTACAGCAGCTCTGCTGACTGCCCCCGGTGCAGCAGCTTTTACCCGTCTTGCATTCCGGCTGCGCATTGCCCGATACGAACTGGACCGCCGGCATGTCGTCCCCGAGATGCTGCTTGCCGATCGCCGTCAGGTCTTTTTCCCATCTCTGCCAGAAGCTCATTTGGTCGATCACGGTGGCATCTTCGATGGCCAGGAATTCCTCTGCAATGTACGCCTCGAAGGCCTCATGCAGGGTTTGCAGTTGATCCTCAGAAAAATCGGTCGATGATCGTACACGAGACACCAATTGCGTGGCGATCCGGTCGGCCTCGATCAGGCTGAGCTGATCAACGTCGTCACCTTTGTACCATTTGCCGCTGTTGAAGTCGGACAGCTGAGCGGCTTCTTTTTCCCCCGTGAGCGTAAGGAATGGTTTTTCCCATTTGCCAAAGACGTTGTTGGCAACAGCCTCTTTGGATGCTGCGTTTTCTTTCCAGACCACAGCGATCACAGTGCCGGTATGGTTTAGCCATGCTTCCTCAACATCCGGATGTTGCATGAAGGCCGCCAGCATTGGTTTCGCCCGCGTTCCACAACCAATATCCGATGCCGCACCACATACCAGATTGGTCTGATAAAAACTGATGTCCTTTTCCGGTTCTTGCTGACTGCTGGCTCCATAGGTCAAAAGACTATAGCAGCAGCACGCCACAAATGCAATCATATTTTTCATGTCAATCGATTTTTTGCGAAGGTTTAAGAGTCGAATGCGTGACCTTGTACGAAGTCGACTCAATGGCACGTGTGATCTCACCGATCGAAGTTTTCTCCGGATCGAACTCCACCACAGTGTTTGAATCCCGATAGGATGCGTGCACCTGCGCAATACCGGCCAGTTTGCCGACGGCCTGCTCAACGTGCGCCTCGCAGCCATCGCAGGTCATCCCCACAACACCCAATTCAACAACATGGGTGGTGTCGGCCAGAAGGCTGACTTCTTCATTGGCAACAGGGGACGGATACAATGCGCCAGCGTAGAGCGGCAACGTCAGCATGAGAATGGAAATAGCAGTGATCGCTCCCAGGAAAGGCTTGCCGTTCCAGAATCTGGCCTGATCCACGTCGCAGCAGTCATCCTGGTTTACTGGCCGCAACTTGAGGTACCAGGCAAGTCCTAATGCCGCAATCGTCGCACCAATGAGCCATGGCCGCAGCGGCTCCACCCACTGAAAACTGGCAGCCAGGCTGGTCGAGCCTGCCAGGATCGCTACCAGCGGCGTGATACAGCAAAGCGAAGAAGCAATGGCTGCGATCACGCCGACACCCACACTGGATTTTTGCAGCTCCATCTATCCTGCTTTGGTGATCAGCGCTTTCGACATGAGTTGGAGAAGCGTGTGCACGGTATCCTGGTAATCAGAGGTGATGTTGTAATAGATGACCGTGCCCTCGCGTCGCGGTTCAAGCAGTCCTGCGTCTTTCAGCTTTCTCAGATGTTGAGAGACCGCCGGGATCTTCATTTCCAGCACGTCGCTCAGGTCACACACGCACAGGCTCTCCTCATGGTAG
>JAWWBX010000283.1:0-5831 GCA_033720735.1 Saprospiraceae bacterium | reverse complement strand
GGGAGTGCTGCTGTACAACCGTGCCGTTGATCTGAGTAATACCACCGCGCGCAGCGACATGAGCCCTGAACAAGTCGCAGACTACACCCAATGGCTGCAACATGCCAAAACGCATTTCGAGGCATACCGCTCATTGAAGCCCGATGACACGGAGGTAGCCAACCAAATCGCAAGCATCGACAACCTTTTGCAAGGCGGGTAGCCTCAAACTTCCTTGAGCCGGTCGAGCAGGATCCGCACTTCCTCCTCAGTATTGTAATAATGCGGTGCCACGCGCAACGCCCACGGCACCTGTTTTTGCGCAAAGTCGATCACAGCATATTGCGCAAGACTGAATCCGACGTTGATGCCGGACAACTGTGCCGTGAGCTGATCCTGGGTCCGTCCCCTGAAGTAAGCCGTGACGATGGCGCATTGCTCCCTGCCGCGGTCGAGCACCTCCACCCCGTGCAGTTGCTTCAGTCCATCGCGCAGTATGTCGGCCAGAGTCCATGTTCTCATTTGGATCGCCGCAAGTCCCACATCCAGGGCGTAACAGCAAGCCGCCCGGGAGCCCATCATGAGGGCGTAGTTCTGTTCCCATTCTTCAAAACGGTGGGCACGCTCGGAGGGCGTATATGCATCCCTGCCTGACCATCGTGCGCCGCGCATATCGATGAGCAAGGGCTCGAGTCCCACGTCAAGAACATGGTCCGATACATACAAGAACCCGGCCCCACGCGGCCCGCGCAGGAACTTGCGAAAGGTCGCACTGAGGAAATCACAGCCGATCGCCTGTACATCAACCGGCATCTGTCCGACCGACTGGCAGGCGTCAACCAGGTACAGCACTTCGTGCTCCCGGCAGATCCGCCCAACCGCCTCCACATCCTGGATCAAGCCCGAATTGGTCGGCACATGGGATACGGATACCAACTGGGGGCGATGCTCACGAATCAGTGACCGCACCGAATCGGGATCGACGCCACCTTCCGGCAATTCCTCTGCCCGCAAGAGACGGACCCCGAATCGTCGTTGAAAAGAGAGGAATGCGAGCTGATTGGAGATATAGTCATTGTCGGTGGTGACAATCACGTCGCCGGGCTGCAGCGGTACAGAGGACAGGGCCCTGCCAAAGGCATCCGTGGCACTCGCTGTGAATGCGATGTTGCGCGGGGTGGCATTGATCAGCCGTGCACAGACATGGTAGAAGTCATCGATGTCCTGCGATCTGGCAGCAACCGCTTCGTACCCACCCGTGATCGCCTCAAACGCCAGGTAGTCCTGCATCGCGGCAATCACCGGACGAGGCATCAGGGATGCACCCGCGTTGTTGAAATGCATCACCTGCGAGACCCCAGGCGTGTCAGCACGCAGGCGTGCCACCTCGGCCTGGGTCAAGCTAGGCATCTTGCAGAGCCTCCTGGCGGCGCTTGGTGAGACGATACAAGATGATCAACAGGACGATCAAAAGCACGATCGGCCCCAACGAGAAGTAGAAGGCCAGGGGCGCCGCCGATCTCCCTGAAGAGATATCCGACCAGACGTGAGCCTAATGTGCCGCCCACCCCCGAGAAAAACGTGAGCAGACCGGCCAGCGCACTATACTGGGCCTTGTCGACGGAACCGAGAACACCTGCATTCATCAAGGGATAGATGGGAGCCAGAAACAACCCGATCAGCGGAAAGACGAAGGAGGATACGGCCGCGATCGACAAGTCTTTGAAAGCTTCAAGGCTGCTTGCTGCCACTTCATCCACACCATAGACGTTGATCGATTTCTGGATGAGGATCCCGACGCTGTTGAGCAGGATGGCAAAGACGAAGTAATTGATAAACAGGGCCAGCTTGATTCTCCAGTGTTGCATCGGTATCGGTGGTCAGTTCCTGAAAGTACAAAAACGACCGCGCTCCGGTGACCATCCTGTTTTGGCGTATTTTGGGCTAATGCAAACGCCGGATACCGTGTACGGGGCCCTTTTCGAGGCCGTTCAAATGAATGGCGTATTTGCAGACTCCAAAACCTTCGTGGATGCCGTGCCACGAAGCTCGCCCGATGAGATCATGCGCGCATATCAACGGCAGCATGGGCAGGCGGACTTCGACCTCGGGTCGTTTGTCGAACAACATTTCCGCGTGCCGGATCCGGCGGAAAGCGACTACACAGGCGTACCTGCAGCTGTCCAGGACGGATTTGGCTGGACGAATGGGGTCCTCCTCGCATTTTTTGGATGAATGACAATCATGAATCGATGCGTCCACAACTTTTGAGACGGGAAGCCTTGCTGGTGGTGATGGCTTCGTGTGCGACGATGACCATGCCTGCCCAGGCCCACGTGGAGTATCAACGCTCTGCGCAACTGATGGGGAGTGCATTCAGCTTCACAATCGTTGACACCGCAGGATCACAGCGGGCCGAAACCCTGCTTGATCTGTGTGTCGGCGAAGTAGCCCGGATCGAACGCCTGCTATCTGACTACATCGACACCAGTGAGGTCGGACAAGTGAACGCGCTGGCAGGTGTGCGCCCGGTGCGTGTGTCCGGAGAAGTGTATGATCTGACTGATCGCGCCTTGCGCATCTCCCGGATCACGGAGGGTGCGTTCGACATCACTTTTCGCGGGATGAGCGACCTCTGGACATTTGAAGGTCAGGATGTGGCACGATTGCCCGATCCGTCACTTGTCGAGGCATATCTGCGCTCGGTCGGCCGGGAACTGGTTTCGCTGCAGAAACAGACCATTTTCCTGACCATGCCCGGTATGTCGATCGGATATGGCGCCATTGGCAAGGGGTATGCAGCCGACAAAGTGAAGGAACTGATGCAATTTTTCGGGATCAGCAGCGGCCTGGTGAATGCCGGCGGAGACATCACGGCGTGGGGCCTGCGTGCCGACAGCACAGCCTGGCAGGTGGGCATTGCCGATCCGGAAGATCCCGGTCAGGCGTTGCTTTGGCTGCCAGTGCGGGATGCCTCGGTGGCAACTTCCGGGAGCTACGAACGGTATTTTACACACGCCGGAGAGCGCTACGCCCATGTCATCGATCCGCGGTCCGGATATCCCGTGCGTAATATCAAGAGCGTAACGATCATCAATGCATCCGGTGAGCTGGCCGATGCCCTGGCTACGGCCGTGTTTGTCATGGGCGTCACCGATGGGCTGGCCTTCATCGAGAAGCTGCCGAATACCGAAGGGCTCATCATCGATGCTGCGAATGCCTTACATTTGAGCTCGGGCATTGACCTCAACCCCGACCCGTAAATGCGTAAGTTCATCTGGCCGGTTCTCGTTTCAATCACGCTCTGCGCCGTAAGCGCCTGTTCTTTAAGGTCCACTAAAACGGTGCTTACGGGCAGCATGGCACCCGGATTTACCGGTCTCGGCACCATGGATATCGAGCAGTTTGAATTGTCCGCCTTCAGCTACCGTGAAGGGGCCAGTGCTCCAACCGGCAAATCAGCCAAGGGAGGGTGCGGGTGCAATTGAAGCATTGGATGGTGCGCATCATCCTCATCGCGGTGATGTTCCAACACGTACTTGGCCAGGACTCCTTGCAGACGCAGGGCAACAGGTTGAACCAGAGCGACATCACTCTGCTGCTTTCCTACTATGATCAGGACGGAGACCAGTCTGCCGTCACCGGCGGCACCGGGACTGAAAAGCTCAAGGTCTACAGCGTCAAGTACGGGTACCGCCGTGCGGTGAGCCCGCATACGGCCTTACATCTCGATCTCGGCATCGACGTGATCAGCTCGGCATCGACCGATCACATTGACTTTAATATGTCGTCCGCTTCTAAAAAGGATGGCCATGAGACGATAGCCGTGGGATTCTCACGCAAGGGCCCACGGGCACCTGTGGAGTACGGTGTCAAACTCAATGGATCGCTGGAGTCGGATTATCTGTCCAGAGGCATCGACATTTGGATGAATCGCCGCCAGGAACTCACGACCTACGGGTTCCAGTTCAAAATGTTCTTTGCGGACTTGCGGTGGGGTTGGCTGAACAAGCCTTACCTGAAACCGAGTCATCTCATCTATCCGGCGGAGCTCAGGGATACGGCCTGGTTTGACTCGGCGCACCGATCTTCCTATAATCTGTTTTTCCTCTATCAGCGTGCCCTTGCCCCGGATCTTTCGATAGGTATCTATCCGGCAATGATCCTGCAGCGCGGGTTACTTTCAACGCCGTTTCACCGTGTCTACTTTGCAGGCGTACAGCGGCCGGCTGTTGAACGCCTACCGAAACGGCGCCGGTCGGCATCACTCAGTATCCGGGTTAACAAGCAATTTGCCAATTCCGGCGTTTTGCGCTCCTTATACCAGGTGTATCTGGACAATTTCGGCATGGTATCTCACACGTTGCAATGTGCGCTTCCTTTGAGATTGAGCCCAAGGATCGTGATCAGCCCATCTGCCCGCATCTTCCATCAAAGTGCCTCAGAATATTTTGCGCCGTTCAACACCCATGTTGCCGGCACGCAATTCTACACCTCCGACCACGACCTCTCACGGTTCTGGTCGACCAACGTCGGCTTGCAGATCTCAATGAGACGTCGTCCCACGGATCGGGCGACGGGGGTGTGGTCGACACCCGCCTTCTCTATCCGCTATGCGTACTATCGGCGAACGGGCGGATTGCATGCGCATGTGTTGACCACCCTGTTCCGGTGGGATCGCGAAGATCTCTTCATCAAGCGGGTCAAGCCCACCCCTTAGCGCGCTCCACAGCCTGTTGCCAGCGGCGGAACAGCCGGTTTCGCGCAGCCTCCTCCATGGCCGGCGCAAACGCCTGGGCGGTGGCACGCAATGCATGCAAGGTCTGTTCATCCCAGACAGATGCAGCGAGACCGGCAAGATAGGCCGCCCCCCGGGCCGTACTTTCAAGATCGTCTGGCCGCATCACCGGCACGCCCAGCAGATCTGCCTGAAACTGCATCAGGAAGTCATTGGCGACTGCGCCACCGTCGACCCGCAACTCGCTGAGCGTGATCCCACTCATTCGTTGCATCTCATCCAGGGCCTCTCTGGACTGGAACGCGATGGCTTCAAGGGCGGCACGTACGAGATGCGCCCGGTGGGTGCCGCGGGTCAGCCCGATCAGCACGCCGCGTGCGGTCGGATCCCAGTGAGGCGTTCCCAGGCCGGCAAACGCCGGCACCAGATAGACGTCTCCGTTGTCTTGCAGGGAGGCCGCAATCTCCCCGGATTCAGGGGCTGATCCGATGATACCGAGACCGTCCCGCAGCCACTGGATCGCGGCACCGGCAATGAAGACGCTCCCTTCCAGTGCATACACCACCTGGCCGTCGCGACCCCAGGCCAGCGTCGTAAGCAAACCGCTGTCGGTAAAGACCGGTGACTGACCTGTCTGCATCAGCATGAAACAGCCCGTTCCGTAGGTATTCTTGGCCTGTCCGGGTGTGAAGCACAGCTGTCCGAACAGTGCCGCCTGCTGGTCTCCCGCAATGCCCATCACCGGGATGGCAGCACCCAGGAGGGCCGTGTCGGTGTCCCCAAAATGTCCGCTACTGTCGAAGACGCGGGGCAACATCGGACCCGGGATCGCCAGACGCTCCAGCATGTTCGCATCCCACTGCAAGGTTTGGATATCATAGAGCAGGGTCCGCGACGCATTGCTGTAATCGGTGGCATGTACGCGGCCCCCCGTCAGATTGTAGAGCAACCAGCTGTCGATCGTACCTGCCAGGAGCTCTCCTGCCTGCGCCCGTTGCCGCGCACCATCCACATGCTCCAGGAGCCAATGCAACTTGGTCCCTGAGAAATAGGGATCGCATACCAGTCCAGTGGTCGCACGCACATGCTGTTCGAAGCCTTCGGCCTTGAGCTG
>JAWWBX010000282.1:0-5836 GCA_033720735.1 Saprospiraceae bacterium | reverse complement strand
TGGCGTGATTGATCCGTAAAACTACAAATTCAGTCATGCCCGTGCGTTGTTGGCGCATTTGCCGGGTTACTGCGCAAAGTACGCTTCAATCGTATCGCAGATATGATCCAGCTGGTCTGCCGAGAGCTCGGTGTGCATGGGCAAAGAAAGCACCCGCTGACAGAGATCATTGGTGTGCTCCAGTGACACTGGTGTGCGGACCAGCTCGCGAAATGCTTTTTGCTCCTGAAGCGGCACGGGATAATAGATCATCGACGGGATGCCGTGCTCTTGCAGATACTCCTTGAGTGCATCGCGATGTCCGTCCTTCACTTGCAGGGTGTACTGATGAAACACATGGGTACTTCGCTCGGCACGGGTGGGTATTTTGATCCCGGTTAGTCCGGCGAGACGCCCATCGTAATGCGCTGCAGCCGCCTGGCGTGCACGGACATACTCGTCGAGATACTGCAGTTTGATGCGCAGCACGGCAGCCTGAAAGGAATCCAGTCGCGAGTTGACACCCAGCCGATCGTGGTAGTATCGACGGATCATACCGTGATTACAAATTGAGCGCATTTCGGCCGCCAGGCGCTCATCGTTGCTCATCAAGGCACCACCGTCCCCGTAGCACCCGAGGTTTTTCGAGGGATAAAACGAAAGGGTGCCGATCTCGCCCATTGTTCCGGAATAGGCTACGCGGCCGTTGCCAAACGTATACTGCGCACCAATGGACTGGGCATTGTCCTCCACGACCTTGATGTCGTGCTTGCTGGCGATCTGCAGAATGGACTCCATGTCGCAGCACTGGCCAAACAGATGCACGGGCATGATGGCACGCGTGCGCCCGGTGATGAGAGCCTCCAGTTGTGACACATCCATGTTGAACGTATCGGGATCTACGTCGATCACCACCGGGGTAAATCCAAGGAGCCCGATCACCTCCACTGACGCCACAAAGGTGAAGGCCGGCACGATCACCTCGTCACCGGGTTCAAGTTCCAGGGCCATCAGTGCGATCTGCAGCGCATCGGTGCCGTTGGCGCACGGAATGACATGGTCAACCTCCAGATACGCTTCAAGCGCCTGCTGAAATGCCTTGACTTCCGGGCCGTTGATAAATGCGGTCGACTCGAGGATACCGGCAAATGCCGCCTCCAGCTCGCTGGCAAAACGCTGGTACTGCGTGTGCAGGTCAACCATCTGGATGCCGGGCTGCGTCATGGGCGTCCGATACTTTCGTAATCAAATCCGAGTTCGCGCACCTCGTCGGTTTCGTACAGGTTGCGTCCGTCAAAAATGGCTTTGCCGCGCATCTTCTGCCGGATCAGTTCAAAGTCAGGCATGCGGAACACATTCCATTCGGTCAGGATGGCCAGCGCGTCGGCGCCTTCGAGCGCTTCGTACATGGATCCCGTATACGCCACATTTTCAGCGAACTCGGATTTCATGTTGTCCATCGCTTCCGGGTCATAGGCCGCCACTGTCGCTCCAGCCTCAAGAAGGTCGCGGATGATATCGATCGCCGGTGCCTCACGGATATCATCGGTGTTTGGTTTGAAAGACAAGCCCCAGATGGCGATCTTCCGTCCCTTCAGATCGTTGCTGTAGTAGCGCTTGATCTTCTCTACCAGGATCTTTTTTTGGCGTGCATTGACCTGCATGACCGAATCCAGGATCTGGAAATCATACTCCATGCTGTCGGCCATTTTACTCAGAGCCGAAACATCCTTGGGGAAGCAGCTCCCGCCATAGCCGATGCCCGGAAAGAGGAAGCGTTTGCCAATGCGCGAATCACTCCCCATCCCGATGCGCACATCATCCACGTTGGCACCAATCCGTTCACACAGATTCGCGATCTCGTTCATAAAGGAGATCCTGGTTGCCAGGTACGAATTGGCAGCGTACTTGGTCATCTCCGCTGAGCGCTCGTCCATAAACAGGATCGGGTTCCCTTGCCTGACGAAAGGCGCATAGAGATGTTCCATCACGTCCCGCGCACGGGCAGAGCTGGTGCCCACAACCACACGGTCCGGCTTCATAAAGTCATCGACAGCCACGCCTTCCCGGAGAAACTCGGGATTGGAGACCACATCAAACAGTTCACGGGACACCCTGGCTGCAATGACGGACGCCACTTGTTCAGCGGTACCCACCGGTACCGTGCTTTTATCTACAATGACCGTGTACCTGGTGATGTGATCGGCCACATCGCCTGCCGCCTGCATCACATAACTCAGGTCTGCGCTGCCATCTTCACCTGGTGGTGTCGGAAGCGCCAGAAACACCACATTGGCCTTCTGCACACCTTCGCTGAGATCGGTGGTAAATGCCAGGCGACCTTGTTCGCGATTGCGCAGGAAGAGCGGTTCCAGTCCGGGTTCATAAATGGTGATCTCTCCTTCCCTCAGCTTGGCGATCTTTTGCTCGTCAATGTCGACGCACGTCACGTTGTTGCCCGTTTCAGCAAGGCAGGTCCCGGTGACCAGTCCGACATATCCTGTACCCACTACCGTTATGTTCATATCTGGCGTTTCAAACGGGCTGCAAAATACGGATTTTGGGCAGTCATCTCAGGCGGGCCCGCGCCTTGACTGCCCGGTGTGCGCCAATGACGTGACAGCAGGAGACAACAAGACCGCAGTCGTTGATGCAAGAGCTGATCTGCCGTGGCGAATCCAACGATCCGGTCACCAATGATCGTGCTATCGCATGCTGAAGATGGGCTCGCCGGAAACTAGCTGGCAGGGTCGTACGCAAGATGCGGCCGCAACCATTTCTCTGCCTCTTCCATCGTCCATTGCTTGCGGGCGGCATAATTCTCGACCTGATCACGTTCGATCGCACCCAGTCCAAAATACCGGGAGGCCGGATGTGCAAAATACCAACCGCTTACCGCAGCGGCAGGGTACATGGCTCTGCTTTCGGTCAATGTGATCCCGGTATTGCGTTCGACGTCCAGCAGTCTCCAAAGGGTATCTTTTTCGGTGTGGTCCGGGCAGGCCGGATATCCTGGCGCCGGCCGGATCCCAACATATTCCTCCCTGATCAGTTCGTCGTTGGTCAATGCTTCTTCCGGTGCATAGCCCCAGTACTTGCTGCGCACCTGCTGGTGCATCATTTCGGCCAGGGCTTCGGCCAGGCGGTCGGCCAGGGCTTTGAGCAAGATGGCAGAAAAGTCATCAAATGCAGACTCAAACCTGCGCACATGCTCTTCGATCCCGTGTCCGGTGGTCACCGCAAATGCTCCAATATGATCGTGCACACGCCCGCCGGCAGGTGCGATGAAATCGGCGAGACAATAGTTGGGCTGCCCGCTGGCTTTTTTGCGTTGCTGTCTCAGGAAGTGCAACGTTTCCATATGGTTGCCATCCGGTCCGAGGACGCGGACATCGTCCCCCGCCTGTTCAGCACCGAACACCCCGACCACTGCCCTGGCCTCCAGCCATCCCTCACGGCAGATACAATCGAGCATCTTCTGGGCCGACTGGTAGAGGGATTGCGCTTCTTCTCCGATCACCGGGTCTTCCATGATCGCCGGAAACTTGCCCTTCAGTTGCCAGCTGGTAAAGAACGGGGTCCAGTCAATGTAATCGCGCAGGTTGTTCAGGTCGATCTCCGGCAAAGCCTTCGCACCGATGGTATTCGGGGCCGGCGGCTGGTACTTCGACCAGTCCAGAGCAAGTCGGTTGGCGACGGCTTCGTGATACGGGATGTACTGCTTGGTAGACTTGCGTCCGGCACGCTGGTCCCTGATGCTCGCGTACTCGGAAGCAATGTCTTCGACAAACTTGCCGCGTTTTTCCTGATCGGCCGTCAACAGCGCCGAGGCAACGTGTACACTCTTTGAAGCATCCAGCACGTGGATCGTTGGCCCTGAGTAGGCCTGATCGATCCTGACTGCGGTATGGATCTTGGAAGTCGTAGCACCTCCGATGAGCAGGGGTGTGTCCAGCCCTTGTCGCTCCATTTCCTCGGCCACAAATACCATTTCATCCAGTGATGGGGTGATCAGCCCGCTCAGGCCGATGATATCAACATTCTCTTCACGCGCTTTACTCAGGATCTTGTCAGCCGGCACCATCACCCCCATGTCAATGATCTCGTAGTTGTTGCAACCCAGTACGACACCGACGATGTTCTTGCCGATATCATGTACATCGCCCTTTACCGTTGCCAGCAGGATGCGGCCTTTGGCGTGCGCTCCGTTGCTGCCTTTCTCTTCTTCGAGAAACGGGGTGAGATAGGCGACGGCACGTTTCATGACCCGCGCGCTTTTCACGACCTGTGGCAAAAACATCTTTCCCGATCCAAAGAGCTCTCCGACCCGGTTCATCCCATCCATCAACGGCCCCTCGATGACGGCCAGAGGCGATCCACTCTCCTTGCGGGCCTCCTCGGCGTCTTCTTCGATGTACTCCACAATCCCTTTGATCAGTGCATGTGCCAGGCGTTCTGCCACCGGCTCTTCGCGCCAACCAAGATCCTGCTGCAATACCTTGCCTGCACCTTTGACCCGGGCAGCATATTCGGTCAGCGCTTCGGTGGCTTGAGGTGAACGATTGAAGATGAGGTCTTCCACCAGCTTGATCAGGTCGGCAGGTATTTCCTCGTAGACCTCGATCATCCCGGCATTGACAATGCCCATATCCATGCCCGCCTGGATCGCGTGATAGAGAAATGCCGAGTGCATCGCTTCGCGCACCAGGTCATTGCCGCGAAATGCAAAGGACAGATTACTGACGCCGCCACTGACTTTCGCTCCGGGACAACTCTGCTTGATCTGCCGGGTCGCTTCGATGTAGTTGATGGCATACTCGTTGTGCTCTTCGATGCCGGTACCGATCGCAAAAATGTTCGGGTCAAAAATGATGTCCTCCGGGGCGAATCCGGCTTTCTCCACCAGCAAGTGATACGCCCGTTGACAGATGGCCACTTTGCGCTCGACGGTCTCGGCCTGTCCTTGTTCGTCGAAGGCCATCACCACCACTGCCGCACCGTAGCGGCGCACTGTCCGTGCCTGCCGCAAGAAAACATCCTCACCTTCCTTCAAGGAAATTGAATTGACGATGCTTTTGCCCTGGGTGCATTTGAGCCCTTCCTCAATCACTTCAAATTTCGATGAGTCGATCATGACCGGCAGGCGGGCAATGTCCGGTTCAGCGGCCATCAGGTTGAGAAACTTGGACATTGCGCCAGCAGAATCGAGCAGCCCTTCGTCCATGTTGACGTCGATGATCTGCGCGCCGCCTTCTACTTGCTGGCGGGCAACCGACAGGGCGGCATCGTAGTCATCGGACAAGATCAGGCGCGCAAACTTGCGGGAGCCGGTGACGTTGGTGCGCTCGCCGATATTGACAAAATTGGAATCCGGACGCATCACCAGTGTCTCCAGTCCGGCTAGTGTGGTCAGGCGGAGTATTTCGGGCATCTTGCGCGGTGGCACATCTGCCACGGCGCCGGCAAGCGCCTGGATGTGTTCGGGGGTCGTGCCGCAGCAGCCCCCGACGATGTTGGCGAGTCCGCTTTGAACAAAATCCTGAATGTATTGCTGCATTTCTGCCGGGGTCTGGTCATACCCGCCGAATGCATTGGGGAGCCCGGCATTGGGGAAGGTGATGACCGGGATATCAGCAATCCGCGCAAGTCGCTGGAGATAGGGACGCATCTCCTCGGCGCCAAGTGAACAGTTGATGCCGATCGCCCACAGCGGAGCATGCCGCACACTGGTCCAGAACGCATCGATGGTCTGACCTGACAAGGTGCGTCCGCTGGCATCCGTGATCGTACCCGAGACGACAACTTTAACTTCACGGTCGGTCTCGTCCAGCAATTCCTCGATGCCCATCAGGGCGCC
>JAWWBX010000281.1:0-5892 GCA_033720735.1 Saprospiraceae bacterium | reverse complement strand
GTGCCTAACCTTTTCGCCCCGGAAAGCGACGAAGTCGAGATCGCGTCGAGTGACGACGAGGCTGCCAAGCCCACGGCAGATCAGAAAGAGGGCACCGGGGACGAAGACGGGATGAAGCAGGTCTCCATCGATTTTGATGGCCTGGCCCAGCGCAGCGTGCGTATTCCTGTCGAGGCGGACAATTATGGCGGACTGAGCGCTATCGACGGACACCTGGTGTATCTCGTATTCCCGGCACCATTTTATGGCCGTGGCGGCGAAGATCCGCCCAGTCTGCAGATCTTTTCACTGGAAGACAAGAAAGCTAGCAAACTGGCCACGACATCCAGCTACGCGCTCTCGTGGGATGGCAAGAAGTTGCTGGCCAGTGAGGGTGGGCAGCATAAGCTGTACGATGCGAAGCCCGGAGCGAAAGATCCCAAGACCGTCTCCACCGCAGGATTGATGGTCGACCGGGTGCCCGCAGACGAGTGGATGACCATCTTTGATGAAGTGTGGCGCCGCTACCGCGACATCTTCTACGTGAAGAACATGCATGGCTACGACTGGAAAGCGATCGGTGACCGCTACCGCAAACTCGTCGCACACGTCAGTCACCGCTCGGATCTCAATTACGTGATCGGCGAGATGATCGCAGAACTCAATGTCGGACACGCGTATATCCAGGGTGGTGACTTCGAGATCCCCGACCGGCCGGTAGTCGCACTGCCCGGAGCGCGCTTCGAACTGGATCAGGCTTCCGGCAAATACCGTATCGCCAGGATCTTCCAGGGGCAAAACGAGGAACCGAAATATCGCTCCCCACTCACAGAAGTCGGAGTGGATGCCAACGAAGGAGATTATGTCCTGGCCATCGACGGTGAAACACTCGAGGGTACAGACAATCCATATCGCCTGTTGCAACACAAATCGCACCCCGTCGCCCTGCTGCTCAACGACAAGCCAACGACCGACGGGGCACGCGAGGTGGTGTACGACCCCATCTCCAGCGAAGCCAACCTGCTCTATCTGGAATGGGTCGAAGGCAACCGCAAGAAGGTCGCGGAGATGACCGATGGCAAAGTGGGATACCTCCATATCCCCGATATGGGTGGCAACGGCATCTACGAATTCATCAAGTGGTACTATCCACAGATCCGCAAGGAAGGGCTGGTGATCGACGTGCGCTCTAACGGTGGCGGCAATGTGTCGCAATGGATCATCGAGCGCCTGGACACCAAACTGCTCGGAACACGCTTTGGCCACGGCAGCGACAAGGCGCAAACCTACCCCTATTCCGTCTTCCACGGCAACATGGCCTGCCTGCTCAACGAGACGTCGGCGTCCGATGGTGATATTTTCCCGCACCGGTTCCGCGAGGCAGGACTGGGCCCGCTGATCGGCAAACGCAGTTGGGGCGGTGTGGTCGGGATCTCGAGCTGGGGCCCGCTGCTGGATGGCGGGCTGGTCTTCGTGCCGCTGCAGGGCACCAACGACACCGAGGGCAACTGGATCATCGAGGGCGAGGGCGTCCAGCCGGATATCGTCGTCGAAAATGATCCCAAGTCGGTGCTTGCCGGGAAGGATCCACAGCTCGAGCGCGGTGTCCAGGAGGTATTGAAAATGATGCAGGCCGATCCGAAGAAGCTGCCTGCAAGACCGGCCGATCCGGTGAAGACGGGCAAGTCGTAGCCCCTCAGCAGCTTTGGGTGGCAACCACCCATGCGGAGAAACGAGGGTAAATGACTTGTGTTTTGATCCTTGTTTTTGAAACAAGGGTAAGTTTTATGAATTTTTACTCTCGTTTTATTCACGAAGGTCCTGTTTACTCCCGTGGCCGCGCGTACTCTCGTACGCCATTTTTGACCAAACACAACCCCGGCCTCACCCCTCGTAAAAGCTGGTTTTCATTCCACCCGCGTTGATCTACCTTGTATTGGGACATCACCAAAACCAGCGCGGAAAATGCATCACAAACTCATCTTTCTTCTTCTGATCGCCTCGACATGGATCGTCTCCTGCGACGTGCTTGACGACGCAGAACTGGAACCGGAGTACTTCGTGGAGTGCGAAGTGGATGGCAAAATGTACCAAGCGCTGACCAAGGCTGAGGCATATATGTCTACCTCCCTCGTCAATCCAGACAGCTATGTCGTTACAGGACTTGATGCTCACTCGGAATTTCACATTGATCTCAATCTTTTCAGACAGCTTGGAGAGGGCAAGATTGCGGCAGGGACGAACATCAATAACCTCCTGACCTCAATCTCATTATACATGGACGGAAAAACCTACAGCGCCGTTGCTGAGGGAGGTGAAGGATGTGTTCAGGTCGATCTGCTGACGGATACCCGCTGTGAGGGTTCGTTTGAGGGGGTACTCGTCGAAATCCTGGAGGAGAATGAAACGAAGGTGATCACCAACGGGCGGTTCAAGGTGAAAACGAGATAACTCTGCCTTCAAATGCGAGGATGTTACTCTGTATTAATTCAGACATAGACGGATTATCGGATCGCGTTGTCATGCTGGTCAGTTCTTCATAAAGAAGTAAACCTTCCCCTGATTCGACGCCATATTCACATCATGATTGGGGGCACCTACCACAATGTACGGCATGGCCAGCGCGAGTCCGATGCCAAAATCATCTTCCGGAGCTCCGTCGGACGGGAGTAAAACAGACTCCAGCAACCAGGTTGTGCCTTGTTTTCGAAACAGATAGCTCTTGCCATGACCCGGGATACCCGGTGCTCCAACCAGCAGGTGATTTCCTGTCATCGACAGCGCTCTCCCGAACAAATCCTCAGCAGTCCCATCTGGCGCGAAGATCGTATCCATTACCTCCCAGTTGGTCGTGTCGCGTTCATACAGGTAGACCATGCCCTGATCGAAATTCCCGAGGATGTCACTCCACGGACAGCCGATCAGCGCTGAATCACCCTCAAGCTGGACACTCAACCCAAAATTATCTCCTGCGGTACCTGCCACCTGAGTAATGACCTCCTGCTCGGTCCAGGTGGTACCGGACCGGTGAAACACGAATGCCGATCCCCCGGTGCCGATCCCCGGCGCTCCGACCAGGGCATAATCACCGGAAATCGCCACACCGATACCAAAGGCATCGAAATTATGACCACCGGTGGCGGAGACCTGATCCTGTTCCTGCCAGACGGAACCGTTAAAGTGGTAGATATACGCCTGACCTGGCTGGGAAAAACCGGCAGCTGCACCTGATGCTCCTATGATTGCGTCGTCACCGGCGATGTCCAGACCCGACCCAAAAGATGATACACTGTGTGTCAAAACATCATCCTCGACCCATTGCGATCCATTTCGCTTGAAAATGTGCACTGGTGGAGATGTTCCCAGGTTCGGATTGATCCAGGACGATCCGACAAACGCATAGTCACCCCCGATGGCGACTGTGCTCCCAAATTGATAATTCGTAGTTGTCGAAGAGGGGAATATCGTATCCTCCGCCTCCCAGATTGCGTTGTTCAATACATAGATGATTGCCCTGCCAGAGCTGAGGCTCCCTCCATTATCATACCCCGGCGATCCGATGATGAGTGACTGACCATCACTGTCCATCCCGGCCCCGAATCGATCACCGATACCACCATCTGCCAGGAATTGCACCCCGGATTGATAACTCACCGGCAGATAACTTCCCCAGGCTCCGAACTGCGAGTTGCGCGTGAGCGATACCCATTCCGTTCCATTGTATCCCTCAAAGTCTTCTTTATCTGCATTCCATCGGATCATACCGGCAGACGGCATGTCGCTGTCATCCCCCACCTTGATCTTGCCACCCACATCCAGCGCTGCCACCGGGTTACTGGTATTGATACCTACCCGTGGACTGCCAATCTCATTTCCGTGGTAAACGGTAATCGTCCAGCTTGCAGCATTGACCCGGTTGACGCTGGTGTTGCAGCCGGGAACGTCTTCCAGAGTACGGCGTGCCCACATCTCAAACGTCAACTCTGTACCTCCCGGGTAAATCCCGTTGGCGATCGACAGAAACCGATCATAGCTCATAATTCCAGGAGCCGCGCCCACGCCAGCTACCTCCGTTTCTTCAGCAGCGGTGTTCACACAGCGGATCTTGGAACGTTGATGCTCTTTGAAACCGTTGCCCAGCGCAGTCATTTGATAGACCACATGGACGTTGGTGACCTCATAATTGTCACCGGCAGGCAGTGTCACGGACAGGGTGGTCAACGGGCCGTTGCAGGCCTCATTGTAAGTGTCAAAACTGGTAGGAATGTCCCCAACGAAATAGGTTACCTGAATAGAGTCCTGAGCCGCAACGAGCGCGGGTATTGCGCAACACAGGATGAGCAAACAGTTTCGCATACATGAGGCATATGATCCGTGTCAAACTAAAGAAAGGATTGTTCCGCCTCCTGAGTGGTCTTATAATTGGTAGATATGGTTTGAGAACTGGACCGTTGCATGAAACCCCGGTCTGATATCAAGTACGCGCAGGTCGGCCGGGTGAGATGATTAATTCCGATATCCGGTCATTTTCGCATAAAAATTGACATCCAGCACAACGTCTCCCTCTCCGACTACACCTGCTTCCGTCCATCCCATTACAGGCTCTAGCCAAAGCCACTCCTTCCCGATCCGCACCCGCACCGGCATGTCAAAACCATCCACGCAATTGGTCCACCGGTAGCGCAGCTTGCTGCCGGACCGCTCGATCTCCAATTCGGGGATCATGGTCGTACGCAGATACTGGTCGAAGAAAGCGGTGAGGTCGACGTCGGTATGTGCGTTGATATAGGCTTCGATCTGCTGAGAGCTGACAGTTTGGTGATAGAATTCTTTGTTCAAGCCACGCAGGATCGTGCGCCATTGCGCATCATCGTCGATAAGCGTGCGGATCATGTGCAGGACGTTGGCCCCCTTGGAATACATGTCGCCGGAGCCCCGGGCATTGACGCCATAGGTGCCAATGATGGGCCGGTCGTTGCGGATGTTGCGCCGGGTGCCGATCACGTATTCAGTTGCGGCATCCTTGCCATAGTGGAAATCGAGATAAAGGCCCTCCGAATAGGCGGTAAACCCCTCATGCACCCACATGTCGGCGATGTCCCGGTTGGTGATGCTGTTGGCAAACCACTCATGGCCGGTCTCGTGGATGATCATGAAGTCGAAATTGTAGCCCCACCCGGTGCCGCTCACATCGCGGCCGCCGTAGCCATTGCGGTAGCCATTGCCGTAGGTGACCGAGCTCTGGTGCTCCATGCCCGGATACGGAACCTCCACCAGTTTGAACCCGTCCTCGTAGAAGGGATACGGCCCAAACCAGTGCTCAAACGCATCCATCATACCCGGCACCTGACCGAAATGCGTTCGGGCCTTCTTGAGATTGTCGCGCAGGACAAAGTAATCGCAATCCAGCGCTCCCGCCTCACTCTGGTAGACCTCGCCAAAATGCACGTAATCGCCGATGTTCATGTTGACGCCGTAGTTGTTGATCGGGTTGCTGACAAACCAGGTGTACGTCTTGGTGCCGTCCCCATTGACTTGTTCGTTTCGTAGCCGTCCATTCGCCACGCTCACCAGGTGTTCCGGTGCCGTGATCGCGATCGCCATGCTGTCGGGTTCATCATACGGATGATCCTTGCACGGCCACCACACGCTGGTGCCGTCCATCTGGCAGGTCGTGGCGACCCAGTCCTGTCCGTTGTCGTCTTTGGCCCAGGTGAGTCCGCCATCCCAAGGCGGATTGGCAGCGATCTTGGGCACCCCTGAAAAATCCACCCGCACCGCACCGTGGCTACCAACACGCTGGTGCTTCTGCAACTGGACAAACCAGGCGCTACCCTCACGCGTCACCACCAATGGCTTGCCGTCCTGCGTCACCCCCTCGATCCGCATGGGCGGCTGCAGATCGATCTGCAT
>JAWWBX010000280.1:0-5929 GCA_033720735.1 Saprospiraceae bacterium | reverse complement strand
TGGTGCAATTGACAAAGACCTGCTTGTCAGCCAGCGTGGAAACTTGCTTGAGCAACTCATTGTTGATCCGGAAGGACAGATCCCACATCTCCCGCGCCGTTTGCTTGGGCGTCAATTGATCTGACGACCACTCCGCCGTTTTATGGCAATGATCACACCCGACGCCGAGTGAGCGGGAAAAGCCCATTTTCATCACGTTCAGGAAGCGCTCGACCGGCATCGTTTTGAACATGTCGATCTTGAGGTTTCCGAACACCTCATCAGCCGTCAGGCTGACCCGGTCGCCCAATTCGGCCTTGATATCGGCGATATGCGCATCCCAGATGGCCATGAGTGAGTCATTGGGCATGATCTCCGAAGTGGCACTGTCGACTGAGTCGGAGGGGCGGTCTCCATTCCAAAGAACAAAAGAGGCGAACAGGGTAAAGATCAGGTATTTCATCGCACGCTTGGTTTTACGGTTATCTGTCTCGTATTAAGATACAGGTTCTCGTAAAGCCTCTTGCACAACTGCGCCACAGTAAATTGTCCGCGTCCACTCAGTTTGATGAGATCATGCGGTTGCAAGGCAGGCTGGCGACAAAATCACCGCGAAAATCCCCCGATCGGCTTGAAGAAAGCAGCACCAAAGCCCGCCAGTGTCTCTCTGACCTGGTCGCTTGGATTGCCGTACAGCACCCATCTTTTGATGTCCAGGACATCAAAGAAGCGTCCGGCAAAATGCTCCTGAAAGCCTCCCAGGTGCGCCATTAGCGCCCCTGAGTCGGTGTAGCGCTCATAAATGTGACATTCGGTCCCGTCCTCATTTACCGACCACTCGTAACTTAGTGTCCCGGGTTCATGTGCTTTGGTCCGTGCCGACATATCGGCGACCAGCGCGCGGAGATCGTCAAGTTTTCCCGGCTTGATCGTCAGCTCGAGATTCCAGAAAAGCACATCGTTCATTTGGTTTCATTTTCAGGGTGAAAAGCAGAAGATAGGTTAAATCTGACAGTTCAGACGCCGTTCTGACCTGGCATGTATGTGAGGATGCCGTCCAGGCTGCAGTGCGTACAATCGTCCTATGGTCTGCGTTATACCTTGGAACTGTTTGCGCATTCCTGACAACAACGATACCATGAGATTTACTTTGGGACATCTTCTGGCAGCCATGCTGGTCATTACGGGCTTTCACCCCGGTATGACCCAGGATCCCGTGCAGGTCACCATCCTGGGCACCCACCACTTCCACAACCCGGGCGCCGACATGTTCAATATTCATCAGGACGATGTCAAGGCACCGAAACGACAGGCCGAGATCCGTGGGCTCGTGGAGCGCCTGCTTCCCTTCAATCCCACCAAGGTGGTGATCGAAAAGCCATACGGTGATTCACTGTACCCGCAGCGCTATGAGCACTACCTGGAACATCGCACCGATGATTCACTGAGCCGCAACGAGATCGAACAGGTCGGTTTTCGCATTGCCGCACACCTGGGACATCCAACGGTCTACCCGTTTGACTTCCGGCAGGGCATGGATATGTCCGAGTTGATGGAACTCACCGCAAGGGACCCGGAAGTCGGCGCTCGTTTTCAGGCCTTGTTTGACGAAATGGGCGCATTCATCGCGGGTGAGAATGAACGCTTGGCCAGCTCCACGATGACCGAATTCTTGCGGTACATGAATAAAAATGAGGTCATCGAACTCAACCACGAGTCCTACCTGCGGCTTCTCCATCTCACGGGAGAAGACAGCTACGGTGCCTCCAAAGCAGTGGCTGACTGGTACACACGAAATATCTACATGTTCTATAATCTCAACCGGATCGCCGACTTCACCTCCACTGATGAGCGCCTCCTGATCATTGTCGGTCAGGGACACGTCAAAATATTGAGAGACCTCATTGAGGATGCGCCGTACTACGAGTATGTGGATGTGATGGAATACCTGACCAGGGACTGACGAGTGATCGTTTAGCGCATCAACCGCTCCAGCGTCACCCGCAGCCCCGCACGTTTCTGGTAGTATCTCTCTACGGTGTTGACGAACTCAGGTGTGTTCATCCAGTCCAGGTGTCTCCAGCGGTCGAGCAGCATTGTATACTCTACTCCAAGATCCTTCAACGCATCCTGTACGAGCCGTCCGTTCAAATATAAATGTATGCCCCCGACAAATCCGCCCGCATCTGACATGGCAGCACCCGACGCGACCTCCTGCTTCACATCGAAAGCCATCCAGGCCAGATCGCTGTCATCGGAAAACAAAATTGTCGTGCCCTGGAGAAATACCAGTTCGATAAAGCCCAAGTTCCTGATAAAGGGGTCCAGTGTGGAGATCACTGCGACGACCAGCGGATCGAGCCAGGAATACGAGCCGTAATACCCGCCATACGCGGTCAGGTCCACACGCACCTTTCCCCTGGGCCACTCACTTCCGGCGTACTGTTCGAGCTGCCCGATCATATGTTCCTCAAGTGTGCGGATGGCCTGAATGTGTTCTTTCAGCACGGCCTGGTTGTGAGCATGGTGCAACGGCCAGAAATACTTGCGATACACCGGAGAAACCTGATTGATAGCCCTGGCAAATACCGGCGCCTGCAGGTCCTCCGGCACCGGCTGATCAGGCGATAGTGTCCGGAGTGCGAGAAACCGGTCATCCGACAAGGCACTCAGTCGCAGGTGTTTGCGATAATACTCCAAGGCATTATCCAGGATCTTGCGATCCGGGCGGGGCAATGATTGCATGACCGAATCATGGCCGATCTCAATCAGGTCCTCACCGGCCCGTTGCAGATATTTCGACTGCTTGCCAGCCGATTGTTCGTGCAGAAAGTGATGCAGATTGAACCAGTAGTCGCTGTGAAAGGTGAAATACTTGCTTTCATGCAGCTGCGACAAGTGGTCTTGACCAGTCACCGGAGATGCAACGAGGATCAACAGGCCGGTGCCCAATCCCAACAATCGGTACAGCCATTTCCGTTCAATGCCTATCGACATGTATTCCGCGTTACGACGTCTCTGAAGTTACAGAATTTCTGCAGTCCGCCACGCCCCAATGAATATGTGGCCCGCCACTGGAAACATGTGGCTCCTGACTGAGTACCTATGGAGGTGAGGTGACTGAACGGACTACCGTAACACCGTCACATCCCCCCGCTCCATCACATACCGCTGGCGCTGGCCACACAGGTCAACCGTCGCTTTCAGCCACCAGACGTACACGCCAGGCTCCATGGCGAGGTTGCGGAACAGGCCGTCCCAGGAAGCTTCCGTATCACTGGCCGTAAACAGCGTATTGCCCCACCGGTCGAAGATGCGCAGCTCGAAATCCAGCACTGTATAGTCCGGATTGGGGAATGCCCGGAATTCATCATTCACCCCGTCCCCATTCGGTGAAAAGGCATTGGGCACATAAAACAGCTTGCCATCAGGGCCATCACCGGCCGATGTCACATTGATCGTATACGCCTGAATGCCGCACCCGTCATCCACACTGACTGAGTATGTCCCCGGCTCCTCCACAGCAATCCAATGTTGTGCTACGCCGGTCGACCAAAACCATTGCACATCGCCGGCATTGCCACCCACGACGGTGGGACTCAGAACTGCCATCGGCGACGCGCAGGTCAGCACCTGGTCTTCCACCGCGATTTCCACACGCGCGCGCTCGGGGATCTCGACAGGCATTTCAAGTGAACAACCATTGGCATCCACCACGCTGATCAGGTGAGACCCAGCTGCCAGCCCCGTCAGCAAACTCCCGGCGTCGGCAGGCTGCCCATCGATCCAGAATTCGAAGGGCGCCGTGCCCTGCACCATCAGCACGGCGATCGTGCCATCTTCGGCGTCAGCGCATGCCGGCGTGATCTCCGTTTCTATCATGACGGCGGGCAGCTCACTGACGATGACCGTTACGATCGAATCGCAACCTGTGCTCGCGACATACAGGATCTCGGCACTCTCTCCGGCCAGGACTTCCACATCGTCATACTGGATCGATTCTCCGGCGCAAGCTGTCAGCGACACTTCACTGCTCAGTGACGGTGCCAGCATCATATGGATCGTGATCACACTATCACAGCCGGATTGGCTGGTCATAATATACTGGACGGTCCCGGTATCGAGCACCGAGCAGGTTTCCATTTCCAGGAAAGTGGAGTCACTGAGCCCGGATGTCACCAGATGTTCAGCCACCGCGGTACAGCCATTGGCATCGGTAACCGTGACGCTGTACAAGCCGCCCGTTTCGACGAGCATGGAGTCTCCGGTGTCTCCAGTGCTCCATTGCATTTCCACGTATGCGCTATCGATGGTCAGGGTGCCGGGGTATCCGGTACAGATAAAATCCGGCCCGTTGACGACGATCGATGGTGGTGGCAATATTTCAAAGGTCGTACTCGCCTCTGCAGTGCAGCCTCCATCGCCCGTGACCGTGACGGAGTAGTTGCCGGAGGCAGAAACCTGGATGGCGGCGGTGGTATCCCCTGTCGACCACAGAAATTGACCCTGACTCGCAGACGCAAGCAAGGTCGCGTCAGCACCAGCGCAGGCATTCACAGGCCCCAGGATTTCGACGTCCACAGGATCAGGCATGGTCAGTGCGAGGCTTGCCTGGCCTGAACAACCGCCTGCATCCGTCACCGTAACGCCGTATATGCCTTCATCATTGACTGTGATCTCCGGGGTCGTCGCTCCATTAGACCAGACATACGACGCAAACCCGCCTCCGGCCGAAAGAATGGCCGTGCCTTCGCAGAGCGGTCCGCTCACGTTAATGTCGAGACTCAGCGAGTCAGCGATCTGGACCGTGTGCGTTTCTGTTCCTGTACAACCATTGGCATCCGTTACGGTAACTGCAAAGGAGCCGCTGCCGCTCACGGTGATCTCGGGTGTGGTTGCGCCCGTACTCCAGACGATGCTGCTATAGGTCCCGCCCACGCCCAGCACCGCATCACTGCCGGTACAGATCGATGCAGGACCTGAGATCACCGGATCGGGATCCTCAAATACCGTAAACGCGATCGATGTCTCACCTGTACATCCATTGGTATCGGTCACAACGACCTGATAGATGCCGGTTTGTCCAACCATGATCGAGGCGGTCGTATCTCCTGTCGACCAGGCATATGATGCAAATCCACTCGTGGCAGCCAGCATGGCGGTTTCTGTACCACACACAGATGGCGGACCGGTAATTTCCACTTCCACTGGCTCCTGCAGGTTGACCTCCGCTTCGGCGATACCGGTGCAGCCACTGGCATCGGTCACCGTCACGAAATACATCCCGGACGCATCTACGGTGATCGTTGGGGTGGTCATCCCGTTTGACCAGGTATAGGTATCGTAACCCGCGCCTGCGTCGAGCACGGCGGTGTCAACGCATGGCGCACCGGTTTGGATCACTTCAGGTGTCAGGGCGGTGCCAGCTTCCACGGTCATCGAATCAATCGCCGTACACCCGTTGGCGTCGGTCACTGTCACCGAGTAGGTGCCGGCTGCGTTTACCTCGATCTCGGGAGTCGTTGCCCCCGTGTTCCAGATCATCTCGCTAAAGGCACCGGCCACACCCAGCATACCCGCACTCCCGGAACAAATGGATGATGGTCCGTTGATCTCGACAGAGGCAGGAGCAAACGTCGTCACCTCAAACGCATCCGTACCCGGGCACCCGGTCGTATTCGTTACTGTGACGGAATACGTGCCCGGGGCGGCGTTGATAGAGGTCCCGGTTTCTCCGGTAGACCACATGATCGAACTATAATTGCCGGCGATTTCAAGGGTTGCCAGACCGCCACCACAGACTCCGGCCGGACCGGTGATCTCGGGCTGGGGCCCAGGCGCGGTCTCAACCGTGATCTGCTCTTCTCCCGTACATCCGCCGCTGTCGGTGACCGTTACGCTGTACGTCCCGGGCGTGGTGACTTCGATGGAGCTCGTCGTCGCACCGGTC
>JAWWBX010000279.1:0-5937 GCA_033720735.1 Saprospiraceae bacterium | reverse complement strand
GTCGTTTCGTCATGCGTTGAACGGGTGGCTGCCGATCACCGCGATCCGTCAGATGGCATCCCTCGAGCATCTCGGCTTTGTCCACCAGGCATATCAGCCGATCTACGGCAGCGGGATCGTGACCAGCCAGGGCGACACAGCGCAAAATTCCCATCTGGCGCGGGCCAACTACACCGACATGATGGGCATGCCCGTGGACGGAAGCGGCATCCGGGTCTGTGTGATCTCGGACAGCTACGATGACCTGGGCGGAGCTACTGATGATATTGCCAGCGGCGACCTGCCAGCCGCAGGCGTGATCAATCTGGATTCCACCGCCAACGGCAGTGGCTCGGACGAAGGACGTGCCATGCTGCAGATCGTACATGATGTTGCTCCCGGGGCTGAATTGATGTTCCATACCGCAGACGGCGGTATCCCAACGCTCGCATCACACATCATGCAACTCGCCGACTCCGGCTGCGCCGTGATCGTTGATGATGTTGTCTATCCCAACGATGCGATGTTCATGGACGGGCTCATCGCCCAGGCCGTCGATGAGGTGGTCCTTTCCGGCATCACCTACCTCACCGCCGCCGGGAATGCCGGTCGCCGCTCGTACGAAAGCGCATATCGCCCGGCCAGCTCTGACACGACCATCAGTTTTGTCAGCTACCGGCCGCATGATTTCGATCCCGGACCTGGGGAAGACATCTATCAGACCATCAAGGTCAAGCCGGGTGCGACCCTGCGTCTGTCCCTCAACTGGGACGATCCGTGGTACTCGATCACCGGGAGCGCCGCGACCGATACCGACGTCAATATTTTCCTGTACAAGAAGATGACGGGGTCACCACAAAATCCCGTCGCGGTAGGCAATATTGTCAACAACAATCCGCCCAGCGGCAACGGCCCGTGGGGGAATGCCTGGGAAGTCATCACCTGGAAGAACACCCTGGGTACGCTCGACAGCATCTTCAACATCTTCATTGGCTGGGATGTGGATTTTGGCGGGCCTCAGCCGAATGTGATCAAGTGGATTGACTCGGGCAGCGCATCCAACCAGATCATCGACCATCCGACCTACAGCAGCACGGTCTTCGGCCAGCAGAATGCCGCCGAGGGATTGTCTGTCGCTGCGGCAAGTTGGTGGGAAACGCCGGCCTATGACTCGATGAATCCTCCACAACTCGCCCTGTACTCCTCTGCAGGAGGGACACCGATCCTGCTCGACGGGCAGGGTAATTCCATCATTCCCATCAAGCGCAACAAACCGAATTTTACAGCGCCCACCGGGGGCAACAACACATTCTTCAGCTTTGATCTCCCGGTTGACACCGACACCTTTCCCAATTTCCAGGGTACGTCGGCTGCCGCCCCCCATGCCGCCGGTGTTGCAGCACTGATCAAACAGGTCAGGCCGTTGTTCACGCCTGACGACATCAAGGCCACCATCCAGAATACCGCGATCGATATGGGAGATACCACCGGCTTTGATTTTGATACCGGGCACGGATTTATCAATGCCGACAGCTCGCTGATGTCCCTGCCGGTCCGGCTGATCGACCTGAAGGTCCGGCGACAAAGCAACGATGCCATCCTGACCTGGCAGACGGAATCAGAGGTGAGTAACCGGGGGTTTGAGATCCAGATGGCCCGGGACATGTCAGGCCTGCACGCCGTGGCGTGGCAAAAACAAGGCTGGGTCGATGGGCGAGGGACCACAACGGAGAGGCAGAGTTACTCATTCACGATCCCCGGCTTGCAGCCCGGCACCTACTACTTCCGGCTGAAGCAGGTGGACCTGGATGCGCGCTTCCGGCTGAGCGATGTACGTTCATTGAGTTTCGAAACGGCACCTGCGCAGGTTTCTGTGTATTTCGATGCCAGAGAGCAGGTCATCATCATGGAACATGAGGGATTGCTCACAGGAACAGTGCAACTCAGTGTGTATGACATGGCCGGCCGACTGGTGCTCATGCATGATACCGAATTGATAGCCCAGCGGATTGAAGTACCTTTTACGGGCCGTCCTGCCGGGGTATATGCCTACCGGGCAACCGTTGGCGCAACCACAATCAGCGGTAAGATTGTCAATCGTTAGTGCGCGGTTTTTTAGAGACATCTTCTAACAAATCTTGTGGTGTCGTACAATTTTGAACACACAGGATTTGTGTGGCGGTAATATGCTGCCCTAGTTTTGTGACGCAACATGAAATGTAATTTCACATTGGTTCGCCCTTGAACCAGGCGGGAGTGCTATGTCACGTACACACCCCCGAGGGTGCATCAGACACCCGTGAATCATTCACTCCCAGATTGGGCTATCGCCGGCAGGCTGATTATCTTTCAGCTCACCTGATCAGAACACCCGCTGTTCCATGCTGAAGATCGACATCCATACGCACATTATGCCGAAGGACACCCCGCGCTGGGTGGACAAGTTCGGGTACGGTGATTTCATCCACCTCGAAGATTGTGGCCCCTGCACCGCCAAAATGATGCGCGGCGACAAGTTCTTCCGGGAGATTGAATCCAACTGCTGGGATCCCGCCAAACGCATGGATGACTGCGACGAGACGGGAGTGGACGTACAGGTCTTGTCCGTCATTCCCGTTCTCTTCCACTACTGGGCAAAAGGCAAAGATGCCCATGAGACCTCCCGCTTCTTCAACGACTTTATCGCCGAGGTGGTCAGCCGGCACCCCAAACGTTTTACCGGTCTTTGCACGGTGCCGTTACAGGACCCAGACCTGGCCATCCGCGAGCTCGAAAGGGCGATGACCGAGCTGGGTATGGTGGGTGTTGAGATCGGCTCGCACATCAACGACTGGAATCTCAGCGACCCGGCGCTCTTCCCGTTCTTTGAAGCCTGCCAGGAGCTGAATGCGGCCGTCTTTGTACACCCGTGGGACATGATGGGCAAGGAGAAAATGGAGCGCTACTGGCTGCCATGGCTGGTGGGCATGCCTGCCGAGACCTCGCTGGCCATCTGCTCGATGATCTTCGGGGGCGTGTTCGAACGCTTGCCCCGCCTCAAGGTGGCCTTTGCGCATGGTGGTGGTTCCTTTCCCGCGACCATCAGCCGGATCGAACACGGGTTCAATGTACGGCCGGACCTTTGTGCGATCGACAACGACAAGAATCCCCGCTCCTACCTCGGCAAGTTCTATATCGATTCGCTCGTACACGATGCGCGGATCCTGGATTACCTGGTGGACCTCATGGGTGCCGACCGCATTGCCCTGGGGAGCGACTATCCCTTCCCGCTTGGGGAGCACGAGCCCGGCAAACTCATCGAAAGCATGCCATATAGCGACCATACCAAAGCCATGTTGCTGCATGGCACGGCCCTGGACTGGATGGGACTTACGGCCAATCAATTCGGTGCGCCCGCATCGACGCCACAAACCAAAACTGAGCCGCAGTCATGATGGCCGACTGGGTGCAATGGGAAGCGCGTGCCCGGCAGCTGGACAGCGATGATCCCCTGGGTCACTTCCGCCAGCACTTCCACATCCCGGAGGTCAACGACCTGCCCGCGATCTACCTCTGTGGCAACTCGCTGGGACTGCAACCAGTCAAAGCCAGGGAGTACGTCAATGCCGAGCTGGATGACTGGGCCAAACTTGGTGTCGAAGGGCACCTCCATGCCCGCCACCCCTGGCTCCCCTACCATGAGTTCCTGACCGAGCATATGGCCGGCGTTGTCGGTGCGCGACCTGCCGAGGTGGTGGTCATGAATTCGCTGACCGTCAACGTGCACCTCCTGCTGGTCTCATTCTACCGGCCCGAGGGTGCCCGGCGCAAGATCATTGTCGAGAGCGACATCTTCCCCTCTGACCTCTACGCTGTGCAGTCGCAGGTGCGCGTGCATGGTGGCGACCCGGAGCGCGATGTGGTATTCTGGCAGCCGCGGGAGGATGAACACACCCTGAGATATGACGATCTCGCAGGTCTGTTGGATGATCATCCGGACAAGGTGGCCCTGGTGTTCATCGGTGGAGTCAATTATTACACCGGACAGTCGTTCGACCTCCAGCGCATCGCGGAAATGGGGCATGCACGCGGGATCACCGTTGGTTTCGATCTTGCACATGGTGCCGGCAACATTGACTACGCGCTGCATGACAGCGGTGCCGATTTTGCCGCATGGTGCAGCTACAAGTATCTCAACTCAGGACCGGGGTCATTGTCAGGGATCTTTGTGCACGAGCGGCACCACGGGCAACGGGATATCCCGCGCTTCGAAGGCTGGTGGGGTCACAACAAGGAAACCCGCTTTGGCATGCGCGACCCGTTCGATCCGCTCCCAGGCGCCGAGGCCTGGCAGCTCAGCAACCCACCGATCCTGCCGCTGGCATCGATGCGCGCCAGCCTCGAGCTGTTTGCGGAGGCCGGCATGCATGCCTTGCGCCAGAAATCCGTGGCCCTCACCGGGCTGCTCGCCGAGCTGCTGGCGACTATCGATCATCCAGACCTGGAAGTGATCACACCTTCGGACCCGGAGGCCCGTGGATGCCAGTTGTCGCTGTTTGTCAAACGCAATGGCAAGTCCATCTTCGATGAGCTGACCGACCATGGCGTGATCGCCGACTGGCGCGAACCAGACGTGATCCGCATTGCACCGGTCCCTCTCTACAATACCTTCGCTGATGTCGTCGCTTTTGGCCGCTTGCTGCAGACCGCTCTGGCCCGGCACACGTCCATCTCAAATACCGCATGAAGACGAAAACGATGACCGTTGTCGGTGCCGGCCTGTGCGGCACGCTGCTGGCCCTGCGGCTGGCGCAACGCGGATACCAGGTGCAGTTATTCGAGAAACTTCCTGACATGCGCACCACCGAGCTGGGCGCCGGCCGCTCGATCAACCTGGCCCTGTCGGACCGCGGGTTCAAGGCGTTGCGGATGGTTGGTCTGGAAGACGAGATCCGCGAGGTGGTGATCCCGATGCACGGCCGGCTGATCCATAAACTTGACGGTGAGCAATGGCTCTCGCCCTACAGTGGACGTGAGCATGAATACATCAACTCGGTCTCCCGTCCGGGGCTCAATATCGCCTTGCTGAACGCCGCAGAAACATTCGACAATATCGACATCCATTTCCGTCACAAATGCCTGGGTGTCGATCTCGACTCCGGGACGGTGCGGTTTGCCCGTGCCGACCGGAAGGAGATGATCGTTGAAGCGGATTACGTATTCGGTACTGATGGCGCCGGTTCGGCCGTCCGCCGCAGCATCTTTGCGCGCAGTGCGGAATTGCGCTTTGACTATGCGCAGGACTTCCTGGACCACGGCTACAAGGAGCTGACCATCCCTCGTGCGGCTGGTGGCGGCTGGCGGATAGAGAAGAACGCACTGCATATCTGGCCGCGCCAGGACTATATGCTCATCGCACTGCCCAACCTGGACGGGAGCTTTACCGTGACCTTGTTTCTGGCCTTTGATGGTGAACCAGGATTCAATCAACTTACCGATGGTGCAAAAGTCAGGGCCTTTTTCAATGACGTATTTCCGACCGCTGCGGCCCATATGCCCGGCCTGGTGGAGGAGTTCTTCGACAACCCCACCGGTATTCTCGGCACCATCAAATGTTACCCATGGTTTGCCGGCAAGGCGCTGTTGATGGGTGACGCCGCACATGCGATCGTGCCCTTTTATGGGCAGGGAATGAACTGCGCCCTGGAAGATGTCTGGTGTCTCGATCAGCTCCTGGATCAGCACGGGGAGGACTGGGATACGGTCCTTGACGCCTATCAGGCCGGGCGCAAGCAGGACACGGACGCCATCGCCGACCTCGCCCTGGAGAATTACTACGAGATGCGCGACCATGTCGACAACCCCGATTTCCGTCTCAAGCGCCAGCTCGAAATGCAATTGGAAGCCACCTATCCGGACTACTCAAGCAAGTACAACCTGGTGACGTTCAATGAAGACATCCCATATTCGGAAGCGTTG
>JAWWBX010000278.1:0-6031 GCA_033720735.1 Saprospiraceae bacterium | reverse complement strand
GCCTCATCGCGTACAGGACTCGACCACCACTCAGATGGTGTGATATCGAAGGGTGATGATCGCAACCCCAGTGTGATGGCCCCCGTACTCATCAGGGCATGCCTGATCGCAGATCTTCTGTTCATCCGGATCCTTTTGTCAAAAAGATACCGGTTTATCAGGTCTCAAAGCAGGCCCCGGAAGGAAAGTGTGAGTTCATGCGACAGACCTGCAGGCTGTCCCAAGCGTGCGCTGAGAAAGCTACCAGCCCCATAACTGACCATCCATTGCTCGGCGATGCGCGTGCCGAGTTGCAATTCATACTGAAAGGAACTACCCAGCGACACGCCCGCCCAAAACCGTTGTTCCAGGAATGTCATCTTGACGCCGGCAGCAAAGTGCAGCGGGGAATGCACGGCATACCGCACCCTGGCGACAGGTTCAAGGTAATCCTGATCATAGCCATCGTAGTAGTACCGCACGCCCGCAAAGGTGTACCAATGTTGCTCATGGGGCAGGTTGCTCCCATCGGCGAATCGCACGGAAGAAGGCAGCAACTGATCAACGGATACACCGGCAAACAGGTAGGTAGCATTGCTGAAAACAGGAAGTTTGCGCAGGTAGTAGACACCAAGGCCTAGGTTGGCGCCCAGGGTCGATTGATCATCATTTCCTATGAGCGGATCACTGGGTTGCTCGATCGACAGTTCGCTGGTTCTGATCCGGAACTGGGCGGCAGAACCCGAGATGCCGAGTGACAGAAAATGTTCTTCACGTCTGGCAAAATTCAGCTGATAGGCATATTGCAGTTGCAACCGCGTGTACTCGGTAGGGCCGAATGCATCGTTGACGAGGGTGCCACCCATGCTCATGTGCTGGTAGATATTGGTGTACTGTATCCCAGCTACGGCGGTACGCGGCGCACCCGGAAAGCCGGTCCATTGTGTCCGGTACGCCAGGTCAACATCCAGCGGATTGCCGTCAACATCCAGTTCGAAGACTTCGATGGCTGCAGGATTGTAGGCATAATGGAATGTGCGGAACTGGCTCCATGAAGCGAGTTGCTGTGCTGACAGCGTCGTGGAGGAGCACATCCAAATGGTCAGTGTGATCCAGGCGTGGAGTTTCATTCGCGAATAATTGTGACGGTACCCTTCAGAGTCCGTGTCTCATTAAACAGGTCGACGGTCAGAACAAACAAGTAGGTTCCGGCCGGCACTTCTTGGCCCTTGTATGTTCCATCCCAGTCGTTGCTGTATCCAAGTGCTTCGAACACTGTTTCGCCCCACCGATTGAAGACCGTAAGCCTGGACTCCTTGAATGGTCCCAGACCACGGATCACGAAGGTTTCATTTACGCCGTCTCCATTTGGCGTGAACGCAGTGACGGGATCCAGTTCGATGTCGATCAGAACGAAAATTGTGAGACTGTCAATGGCCGTGCACCCTTCGTCACTCACTCCCTGTACCACATATGTAGTAGTCTGTAACGGGTTTGCCACCGGATCAGCACAGGCCAGACAACTCAGCGAGGGATCGGAATTCCAGAGGTAGCTCATCGCTCCGGTGGCGCTCAGTTGGATTGCATCCAGTGTCTGCAGGATCACATCGTCGCCGGCATCCACCACCGGGCTCTCCGCGACTGTGATCTCGAGGGTTGCCGAGTCGGCACCGCAGCTGTTTTGCGCTACCAGCAGCACTTCTGTGTTCTGGGTGGGTGTCAGGATCACCATGTCGGGTGAGATCAACTCCAGCATTGCAGTGGAAGACCACGTAAAGGTTCCCTCCCCTTCTGCAGTCAGCATCAGTGACTCACCATGACAGACTGTGCCGGTCGTGGTCACGATGTTTGCCAACGGACCCGGGGTCTCTTGAACGGTGACTGCTGCGGTGCCGGTGCAACCGTTGTCGTCTGTCACCGTCACCCCGTAGACGCCTCCCTCAGTGATCTCTATCGCTGCATCCTGGGATCCGGTGGACCAGCTATAGGCTGCGTACGTGCCTGTGCTGAGGGTGATCTGTTGACCAGGGCAGATGGCTTGCGCACCCGTAATCTGCGGGGCAAGCATCCCGCCGAAGGTGACAACCACGCTGTCGGCGCCCGTGCAACCGGTAGGGTCACTGACGGTCACTGCATAGACGCCAGGGTCCACAACAGTAATGACGCGAACAGTATCCCCTGTGGACCACAGGTATTCGTTGAAAAGCCCGGCATCGAGGGTCGTGCTGCCTCCATCACAAATGCTCAGGATCCCGGTGATCTCAGGCAAAAGATCTGACGCCACCTCGACAGTGACTGAGGTCATCGCCGTACAGCCAGATGCGTCCGTGACTGTGACGCCATACTGGCCACCAGCCGTGACATTGATGGTTTGAGTTTGAGCTCCGGTTGACCACTGGTAGGCGGCGTGCGTGCCGGCATCGAGAACAGTTTGCCCGCCTGTGCAGATGCTTAGCTGTCCGGTGATCTCCACATCCGGCCGGGGTAATTCGGTGACGCTGATCTCGGCTGTTCCCGAGCAGCCGGCATCATCTGAAACTGTGACGCCATACACCCCGCCACTGGTGATCTCAATACTTCCTGTGGTGTCGCCCGTGGTCCACTGGTAATGGTCAAACTGGCCGGCGTCAAGTGTGGACAGAGATCCCTGACAAAGTGTTTCATTGCCCGAAATGACAGGCATAAGGGTCTCGCTTTCCGCTACGACCACCGAATCCACACCTGTGCAGCCCGCATCGTCACTTACCGTGACGCTGTACAGACCTGGCGTATTCACGACAACTGATGTGTTTGTATCGCCAATGGACCATGAGATCATTGCAAACGCAGCAATCGACAAAATTGTCTCCTGACCAGTGCAGAACGTCAACTCCCCGGTGATGTTTGGCTCCAGGCCATCCGAAAATGTCACTTCCGTTTCTACCGAACTTGAACAACCAACCTCATCGGTCACGGTCACCGTATACAGACCAGATTCGGACACCATGATTGTCTGCACCGTATCCCCCGTTGACCAGACGAAAGCTGTGAACTTGCCCGGATCAAGCACAACTTCGCTGCCAATGCAGGCTTGCACAACAGATGGCAACGTTGGTTCCGGCGGCAATAGCTCCTCGACTGTCACGGTGTCCTGCCCGGAGCAGCCGCCGGCGTCTGTCACGGTGACTGAGTAGAGTCCCGGTGCGGTCACCACAATGGCAGTCGTGGTATCGCCGGTCGACCAAACGTAACCTTCAAAGGCTCCGGTATTCAGGATGGTTTGACCTCCCATGCAGAAGAACGGCTGACCACTGATCTCGGGTTGCAGCTCATCCACTTGCGATACTTCAACGGAAGTACTTCCGGTGCAGCCTGCGTCATCGGAAACGGTCACAGAATAGACTCCGGGCTGTTCGACAAGTATGGAACTACTCGTATCACCTGTTGACCACATGTAGCTGTCAAACAAACCTGTACTCAACGTCGTGGATGCACTCTGGCAGATCTCCAGAGCTCCCATGATCTCTGGCGTCAGCATGGACGATTCTTCAACAGTCACCGCATCGGAGCCCTGGCATCCATTGTCATCCGTCACCGTCACGGCATAGATCCCTGCGGTCGACACCTCAATACTTGCTCCGGTTGAGCCATTCGACCATTGATAGGCGGCGAAAGGTCCGGTTCCGAGCGTGGTACCGCTTCCAACACAAAACGTGAACACTCCGGAGATGACCGGATCAGGTGGAGGATGTTCGGTAACGATAACTAACGCGGTGTCTGAGCAGCCGGCATCATTGGTCACCGTCAGCGCGTACGCACCGCCACTCGACGCCACGATCACCATTGATGTGTCGCCAGTAGACCACAAGAAGCTGTTTGCAGAGGTGACGGCTGCCAACTGCACACTATCGCCCTCGCACAATGTTGTGTTGCCACTTATCACAGCGTCCGGCAGGGCATTGACGGTGAGCAGTACATTCCCGGAACCTGTGCAGCCTCCGCTGTCCGACACCGTGACAGAATAGCTGCCCGGTGCGGACACCGTGATCATCGCAGTGGTGTCACCTGTATTCCATTGATAGCTGCTGTAGCCGTTTGCCGCAAGGATGGTTGAATCACCAGCACAGATTGAAGTTGCTCCCGTGATCTGTGGATTCAGTTCCGTGCTGACATTCACATCGACTGAATCAACCCCTGTGCAGCCTGCAGCATCCGTGACCGTGACCGAATAGCTACCCGCTTCGCTAACCAGAATGGTTTGTGTAACGGCGCCGGTCGACCACGAATAAGCGTCAAAGACCCCGGCATCAAGCACGGTAGACAGTCCATTGCATAATTCTGTACTGCCCTGGATGTCGGGCATTAACGCGGGCACTTCCTGAATCAACACCGAGTCAGTGCCCTCACACCCTTGTTGGTCGGTCACGGTTACACGGACCTCACCACTCTGGGTGACCAGGATGATCTGGGAAGTGTCGCCAGTAGACCACAGATACGTGGCGTAGTTGCCAGCGTCCAGCTGGGTATTGCCTCCCGTGCAAAAAGACGTGGCTCCCTGAATTTCAGGAGCCGGTGTCGGAAGTTCGGAGACGATGGCTTCCTGCGTATTGGTGCATCCGTTCATGTCGGTCACCGTAATAAAGTAGTCTCCAGGCTCGGAGATCTCAATGGACTGGGTGGTCGCTCCCGTCGACCACTGATAGCTGTCAAACGGATCCACACTCAGAATAGTCGTATCACCCGGACAAAACGTCGGTTCGCCAAATATCTGTACCAGCGGGGCGGGCAGGACTTCTGTCAGCACTTCGTCCGTTCCGGTGCAGCCGTTCTCATCGGTGACGGTGACTGTGTAGATGCCGGCGTCAAACACTTCGATTGTCTGCTGCGCTGACCCTTCAGACCACGCCCAGGCCGCATACGTCCCGGCATCCAGAACCGTGCTTGCCCCGTCACAGAAAGTCTGGTCGCCGCTGATTGCCGGATCAGGTGCGGGCACTTCCGTCATTGTGACGACATCATCTCCCGTGCAACCATTTATGTCAGATACTGTGACACCATAGTCACCGCTGCTGAAAACCACAATCGTCTGCGTTGAGGCGCCCGTGCTCCATTGATAGCTGTCAAACACACCTGCGTCCAGAGTCACAGAGCTTCCCTCACATAAAACCTCGGGGCCGCTGATCTGGGGAACCAGGTTGTCATTCTCGATGACCTCCACCTGGTCGGTGGCAGTACATCCATTCACATCCGTGACCGTCACGGCGTAGAAACCGCCCTCGGACACTTCAATGGTCGCGGTACTTTCCCCGGTCGACCATGCATATCCGGCAAATGAGCCGGCGTCCAGGAGCGTGGTACTGCCGGTGCAGATACTGAGCTGGCCCGTGATCGTAGCGACGACGATGATTTCTTCTACAAATACTTCATCCTCTCCAGTACAACCGTTGACATCCGTCACGGTGACCCCGTAATCACCAGGCGTACCCACCGTGATTGACGGGGTGCTTTGGCCGGTAGACCATTGATAGACCTCGTAATTGCCCGCGTCCAGTGAAACCGTTGATCCGGAACAGAATTCCGCTGGACCGGTGATAGCAGGAACCGGGGGGGCAAACTCCTCGACCACGATCTGGTCGGTACCGGTACATCCATTGCCGTCGGTCACCGTCAATGCAACGATCCCCCCGGAGTTTACCGTGATGATCTGAGTTGATGCACCCGTACTCCACGCATATTGGGCGAATACGCCAGCATCCAGCATGGTACTTTCGCCTGTGCAGATCGAAGTGTCACCTGAAATGACCGGGCTTGGTGCCGGGTTGACGGTGACAAACAAGTCGTCAGATCCGGTACAACCATTGGGGTCCGTCACGGTCACCCGGTAGAGCCCTTCTGTCGACACCACAATTTGCTGTGTTGTTGCTCCTGTAGACCAGGTATAGGAGTCGTAGGTTCCTGCATCCAGGACCGTCGTCGGTGCGAACCGTTCGAGGAAGTCGACCTCGCCGTGCATGGAGCGGCCGTCGGCCGCCTTCGCGTCGATGTTGGCCTGGTACTCGTCGCCGTCCCATGC
>JAWWBX010000277.1:0-6037 GCA_033720735.1 Saprospiraceae bacterium | reverse complement strand
TGGGCAGCCGGTCAAGCGCGAGGTTGACCTTGCCTGAACTCCCCCTGAACTTGAACCGCCTGATGCCTGTCACGTATGATTCCGGCAGATGCTCCTCCCCTACCAACCGCGTCGTGACGCGCGGATCGGCGTTGGAGACCACTGTTGGCGCCTCGTAAGTATCCCCGTTTTCCAAGACGACACCGTGCGTCCGTCCCTGTTTGGTCATGATCCTGGTGACCGGTGATTCTGTGCGGATTTCGGCTCCGTAGTGACGGGCCGCCCTGGCAATCGCCATACTCACGCCGCCTGTACCGCCTTTCGAGAAACCCCATGACCGGAAAACCCCGTCAAGTTCACCCATATAGTGATGCAGGAGGACGTAAGCCGTCCCTGGTGACCGTACTCCCTGAAACGTGCCGATGATCCCACTGATACTCATCGGGGCCACCAGGCGCTCGTGCTTGAACCACATATGCAGAAAGTCCACTGCACTCATGGTGAGGAGTTTGGTATTGAGGTGCATCATCTCCGGCCCCAGGGCACGCAGTGCTTTGCCCAGTCGCCATATTGCCTGCAGCCGCCGCGGATGCCAGGAGGTGATGTCCGGTGCCGGATAGTCAATGACTTCCTTGGTGAATCGGGAAATGAGCGTCATCGTCCTCGCAAACTCCGGGTAGATCTCTGCATCGTAACGGCTGATGCGCGACACTTCCTGGCGCGTCTTGTCCCAGTCCCCCCAGCGCGCAAGACCCTGGTCTTCGTGGGAAGGCGTAAAGGTGCAGTCCAAGGGAATCACCTCGTACCCGTGCTGCGCCAGCTCCAGTTCGCGGATGATATGCGGCCTGAACAGGCTCACGACATAGGAGGCCACAGAGAAGGTGAAGCCGGGATAGAGCTCTTCGGAGACCGCCGCGCCACCCAGTACATGTCTGCGTTCCAAAACCAGCACACGCCTGCCGGCTTTGGCCAGGTAGGCGGCACACACCAGTCCGTTGTGCCCACCACCGATGATGATCGCATCGTATGCACTAGCCATCTGATGCCGGCGTTGACCGCTTGCGCGGAGGATTGTAAAACTGGTTGTTGCAGACAGTCGCCGAAACGGTGTAATGCACGTGCTCTACAGTGATCTCGAAGCCGATCTTGTTGCCCGGATGGGCATAAGCAGACTGGATGGTCGCCAGAGCGATATACTTCTTGAGCGTTGGAGACCATGTGCCACTGGTTGCATAGCCGATTTGCCGCTGCCGGCCGCTTCGAAACAGCGGCACCGATGATCGCCAGGCACGGCCGGGCACCTGCGGCGGCAGGCCGTGTCGGTGATAAAGTGTTTCGACGTCTGGCCAGCTGATCTCGAGACCGACGGTTGACCAGCTGGAACCGTGGCGCTTTTCCCGGCGCAAGGCGCGCTGTCCGACGAACGGATCCCGATCCAGGTCCACCATCCAGCCCAATGGCAGTTCAAACGGTGATGACATGCGATCACCGGTCAGAACATGCGCACCGTTGAAGTAGTCAACGCCATTGAGGATCAATCCCGCTTCGATGCGCGTCATATCAAGGGCGTCCAGCCCGGCCGGCAACAGATTGTAAAGGGCTCCTGCTGACGTAATGGCATCCCACACCGGGAGCGCGTGATTGTTCGTCATGAAGATCTCAAACCCCAGGTCACCGGTATAGCCCGTTCTTGACAATTGGACCGGGCGGCCGTCGATCGAGGTCTGGGTGACATCAAAGTACCTGAGGTGGTCCAGGTCGGCATCACAACACTGGCGCAGGATGTCACGACTGGTCGGGCCCTGCAGGGCCAGCGCACATACCGTGTCGGTGATGTCGGTGATGTCTACATCGTAGCGGCGCGACAGGCTTTTGAACCACGCGTAGTTGGGCTCTGAGGCCGTCACAAAGAACCTGTCCTCCTCCAGGCGCATGACGGTGCCATCGTCAACGATCTTGCCCTGATCGGTGCACCAGCAGACATAGGCAACCCTCCCGATACGGAGACGGGAGATGTCCTTGACCATGACCCTGCTCAGGAATGCGGCGGCATCCTGACCGCGGACATCGTACTTGAACAGTGGAGTTGCATCGAGCAGACCTGCAGCATGGCGGAACGCGAAGTACTCAAATTCGTGTGTTGTTTCGTATGAACATGCGGCATAGTAGCCGCCCCACTCCTTCCAGGCCATGCTTGCGCATGCTGACAAGGTGCGGTCAAAGAATGGCGATTTGCGAGGCATGAAAGTGGATGACAATGGATAAAAGAAGACGGGGTTGCCATGGGTCCGGTGGAGCTTCTACAGACCGGGGATTATGACCCACGCGGCAAACTTTGTCATCATAGCTTAATAATAGGTGTAATACCTGAATTGACCAACCCGCAAGCGCGGTGATCGTTCGAGCGAAGGTGCACACCATTACCGGGGGCATCCTGACGTCAGATTGGCCCTGTATTTCCTGCGGCCCGTTGACACACCAATGGGGTGAGAATGTGCTGCGGATGTCCAGAGTGGAAATATGTCAGAAAATGTTGATGTGGTCGTATTTCTACGAAATACTCTGACACTGCCGGAGCCTGGCATCAGCCAGGATCCATATCGTGCCCCATCATCCTGAGATACTCACGATCGAGGGCGTAGAGAACGTCTTCGGAAGACATGTAGAGGCCCCGGTCATAGCGTGTTGACCGCGTGCCGGCCTGCATCTGCTCACAAACTGCCCAATCCTGGCGATTGGTCAGGTCCCAAAACGCCACGGCAGACTGGATCCGGTCTGCCGCTTCGACATCATTGATGACGTCAGGATGAAACAGCCAATGACAAATATTGGTAATGCGGCCGGGGCCATGTGGAATGATGTGGTGATACAGGACGAAGTCCGGATGTGGCGTCAGCAGCAGGTTGGGGTATACCGTATAGTAGTAGACACGCTGCAGATCATCTCCGGAAACCCGGCCGAGCGGTGGACCGGCGGCCTTCCCGTCCATCGTCATTGACCCGCGTTGTCTCGTCAGATCCATGTAGCCGCCGATGACGGCGCCCTCCATGCAGTCATGCGCCGCGCTGTCAAACGGCGTCAATGTGGACAACAGGGGATGCACACCGGGGCAGTGGTAACACTCCTGGTAATTCTGGAAGATCAGCTTCCAGTTGCACTTGAGGTCATAGCGGATCCGGTGCGCACACCGGAGCGCTGGCAGATCCCAATCGGCAAACCTGCTATTAAGTTGCCCCATCTGCTCTGCGAAGGGAACGGGGTCGCGGCTGAGATTGATAAAGACAAAGCCTTCCCATACATGTGTTGCCGCAGGGAAGAGCGCGAAATTTCTGTCAGAGCCGCGTTCAGCCCTGGAAAATTGTGGAGCCGAGACGAGTTCACCCTGCAGATTATAGGTCCAGGCATGATACGGGCACTGGATGTGCTTGCTCGTGAAGCAACCCGAAGCGTCGGTGCAGATGCGTGTGCCACGATGACGGCAAACATTGAACCAGGCCCGGATCACATCTTCATGATCGCGCACGAGAATGATGCTTTCATGTCCGATCTCGCGCACTACAAAATCACCTGGACCGGCAATTTCTTCTGCACGACACGCAAACAGCCAACGCTGGTAAAAGATCTTGTCCAGTTCCTCTTCATAAATGGCCTGATCATGAAAGTAACGGCCCGGCAGCGCCAGCATCCTCTCTGACAGCGGATAGTCTACACCGCGCTTGCGAAATGAACGGGACATACTTTTTGGTTGTCAGCGAGAATTTACAAAATGGTATCTGATTGAGATGCAAGATGCCGACCCATGACCACATGATCGTAGGTCTTCCCCCGCCAGCGCACGATGCCGGGAAAGCGGCCCCACTCAGCAAACCCCTGTCGCCGCAAGAACGTCACGGAGGGTACATTGTCAGCAATCACATAGGTCAGCAGGACGGTCACCCCGATCAGGGCACATTCGCCAAGACAGGCTTGATACAAGGCGGTAGCCACGCCCTGGCGCTTCAAGTCGTTGTGCACGTAGTAACTGATCTCCCTGACATGCGCCACTGTGCTGCGGCCGTATCGGTAGTCATTGAGGGTCGCATAACCAGCCACTCTCCCATCCAGGTCGGCGATGAGAACAGGTGTACGGTCGGGCTGGACCTTTTGCAACCAGCGTCGATGCGCCTCAACCGGCACCGGCTGGTCCTCGGCCGTCGCCAGACCCAGGGCAACCGCCTGATTATAGATCGCATTGATCGCGTCGGCATCCTGTGGCTCCGCGTGTCTGATGTTCATTCTGTAAAGTAAGATTTAGCGGTTGCACTCTGTGGCACGGCTGAACTAAACCGGCACATCGAAAGTTACTTCTGTAGTATTCATCACACATCCATGATCACAACACTCGCTCGCATCCTGCTCGCTGTGGCCGTCATCGTTGGCATCCTCTGGCTGCTTCAGAAGATCCGGCCCAAGCCGTCCTACTTTGTTACAGATCTGGACTATCCGCGGCAGGGAGCATTGGAAACCGTAGAAGTTGGCGACTTTCTCACCCTCTGGCCAAGTCCGAACGGCGTATCGATCTACGTCTACGGCCCGCGGGCGGAGATGGATGAGGACGATGTGATGCTGGGACAGCTGCCATCCCGCTACTTCGATCCGGTTGAACGCACCCTCCGAAAAGGACAGCCCTACCGGGCGACTGTGGTCGAGCATGCCGGCTCAAACCTCAGGCTGGAAGTGAAACTCAACGTCAAGGAGTTGCCGGATGAACTGGTTTAGTGATCGAGTGCTGCATAGATCCGCTGCATCAATCCGCTGAGTTGTCGTGGTTCGAGCCAGCGGGTGACGACCACCAGGTCATTCCTCTGATCGATCACGATATAATTCCCGCCAAAACCGGCTGCATAGTACAGGTGCTCGGGTGCTCCTGGAATGCGTCGCTGGTCTGTGTTGAGCCACCACATGTAACCATAGCTCGGATTGGCGTCACATGGCTGTAGTGCCATATCCACCCACTTTTCCGAGATGATTTGCCGGTCTTTCCACTTGCCGTGGCGCAGGAACAGGAGTCCAAACCTGGCGTGGTCCCGTGCGCTGATGAAGACACCGCCTCCCGAATGGCCCCCTCCGCTCACCGATTGCATCCTGATGCCGTCTACATTGACCCATGAGGTCTCATACCCATACCAGCGCCATGTCGTGGATGCACCGATCGGGTCCATCACCATCCGCTTGAGCACTCTTGGCAATGGCTCGCGCCACACCTGCAGAAGTGCATAGGCCAATACGTTGACGCGCACGTCGTTGTATTCCATCACCGTGCCCGGCTTGCGCAGTTCGCGCATTTTCCAGTCATCGATGCCACCTTCGCGCGGCGGACGGTCGGCCCAGTCCCTGACGCCAAACAGTTCCCCGCTCCAGTCCGAGGTTTGGGTCAGCAGATGGTCCCAGGTCACCTGGCTGTTGTGTGCCCCGGCAAAGGTGCCATCCCATACGTACTCGGCGGCGTGGTCCTGAACATCACGGATCAGGCCCTGATCCACGGCCAGGCCTGCCACGGTGGACAGATAACTTTTGGTCACGCTAAAGGTCATGTCAACCCGGTCAATATCCCCCCATTGGGCAATCGTGTAACCCTCCTTCAGGATCACTCCTGCCGGCCCGCCCCGCTTTTTGGTCGGGCCCAGGATCTCGTGGAACGGCTCACGCTGAAAGCCTTCCAGGATCGCAATACGCAGATCGCGCGAACCGGAATACTCGTTGTCAAGAGCAAACTGCACGGCGCTGTCAAGAGCGACCGGGTTGAACCCCACGTCTTGTGGCGTCCGGGTTTCCCAATCGACTCCTGGGGGTGGGAAATACTGCTGTGCCTGCCCGGTCATCGGCACGATCCCGGCAAGAACGACCAAGCAGACTGTCAGACGTATGAATGGGTACATCGTGAACGAGATTTTGCTGATGAAAATAAGCGATTCTACACAGGTGTGACGGAAGCGCATGCGCAAGGCTTTTGCGCTATTGGTCAGGATTCCAGCCTGATTAGGCGGTTGTACATGACCGGTGATCGAGATCATCATCC
>JAWWBX010000276.1:0-6061 GCA_033720735.1 Saprospiraceae bacterium | reverse complement strand
GTTTTTTTGGATCAAACTTTGCCAGTGAAGCCGACCCCGACCATTTGCCCGCACTCTGTACGATGACCGCAGCAGAGGACGTGTGGATCGTGCCTACCCAGAGTTTGTTTACGCGCTGGGTCTCGCCGGAGCCACCGGAAATCATGATCCAGGCCGCCGAGATGCAATACATGCCGGCGCGCGTCCGCCACAGTTGGGTACGCGGCAAGTCACAGATCATCAACAACCCGGAATACTCTGCCGACGATTACGAGGTCTTCCTCAAGTTGCGTCAGCGTATTCTGAAGTGCCTCTTCGATGCCGGTGCCGGTTTTCTGCTGGGCTCTGACGCGCCGCAGGTTTTCAATGTACCCGGGTTCTCGATACAGCATGAAATGCGTGCCGTGGTCGATGCGGGCATTCCGGTCGTTGAGGTGCTGAGATCGGGAACAATCAATCCGGCAAGGTTCTTTGGCGTCACCGGCGAGTACGGAGAGGTGTCGGTGGGTGCGGCGGCCGATCTGATCCTGTTGGATGCCAATCCGCTGGAAGATATTGCGCACATGCGGCAGATCGCAGGCGTGATGGTGCGCGGTACCTGGCTGTCGCGTGCGCTGATCGACGCCCAACTTGCGCAGATCGCTGCGCGCCACGAAAGCGAATGATCACTGGTCGAGCAGTCCCGCTGGCAAGTCTACCACAACGGACTGTTGTGAAGAGTCCACACTGGTGATGAACGCCTGGTTGAGGGGGACCAGCACCTCCTGGTCCTGATAGTCGAGTACGGCCATTTCCTGTTGCGGGAAGGCCGTCACCGTCTTGATCCGCCCCAGGCTGCCCCACTTCTTGTCTACCATCGTATATCCGGTCAGATGGGCGTATTCCAGCCCGATCTCGTCGTCGTCCTGCGGAGTAGAAACGGATCCTGGCAGACTGACTGCGGCACCTGTGAGGAGGGCTGCCTGACCGGTGTCATCGATCCCGGACAGTTTAACCACCAGGCCACGCGCGATACGACGCCCTTCCACCTCATAAGGCACCTGACTGCCGGCGCGATCCACAAACAGAAACGATGTTTCAAGCGCGATTTCCAGATATGCGTCATCGATGTGGATCTTGACCTCTCCCGCCGCACCATGGGTTTTGCCGACCACACCAATGCGGGTAAATCCGGGGATCGTCTCCCAGTCGCGCTTTTCTCCCACTATTGAAAATCGATGAGTTGCTGAACCAGGATGTACCCTTTCTCGCCCTTCTCAATCCAGCTCAGCCCGAAACAGGGCTCGATCTGCCCAATCCGTTTGCAGTAAGAATCCAGAATGGTATCGACGCGCGCAATCAGGCCCACACCACGCGCGTACTGCTCCATCACAAAGCGCCGCTCGATCTCGTTGTCGTCATCCGCCTGCAGGCAGGTCATCACATCGCTGAAGGCGAGGTCGCCGATCGTCTGCGGATGGCCGATCTGCGTGACCCGGCCCGACCAGTTGGTGTACATCTCAATGATCTCCGTCCCTACCGGCACCTCGGTCTCAGGACTGACAAACAGAAGCGGGTCCCACTGCTTGCCCGTATCCAGTGGAAACGCCAGCTTGACGAGCCGCACATTCTCTTCCGAGCGTTCAGCACGGTCAGCGTCGCGCGAGATCGTCCATACGTGGGTCAGGACCCACGGATCCAGCACGGTACGGCGGTGCCGGCGCTCCAGTGTGTACACCGAATCACCGGTGAGATCAACCTGGATGCCACTAATCCGCTCCTGGACAAACCCGGATACGGTGTCCAGCACATTGATCGAGCCGCCATCGTCGAAAATGACCGAGTCGACCTGGTAGGTCCACGTTGCACCAAGTGTCAGGGGGAAGTAATCGTAGCCACGATCAGGCTCGGGGTGGATCACAGATTCACCACATCCCTGCAGGAACATTCCGGTCACCAGGCAGAGCAAGAGAAACCGCATCAATTGTAGTTCAGTCCACGTTGAATGATTCCACCTCCGATCACGTCATCACCCTCGTAAAAGACCGCGCTTTGACCGGGGGCGATGCCGCGCACATTCGCCATGAAGTGTACCTCTACACGCGCGTCGGTGCCCTCGAGAACAGACAAGGTTCCCATGTCGCGGTACCGGACTTTGGTCACGACTTCCTTCCCGCCTGGCAAGCCGGGATACTTCATCCAGTTGACTTTGCCGACCTGCATCCCGTTGCGCATCAGATCGGCCACATCTCCGAGTACTACGGTATTGGTATCAGGCTGTATATCAACAACAAACATCGGCTTACCTAATGCAATGCCCAACCCCTTGCGCTGACCGATGGTATAGAATGGATAGCCGTCATGCTGCCCCAGAACATTGCCTTCTACATCCACAAACTGTCCTCCCGCCACGCGTTCCTCAAGGCCACCAACACGGCGTTTCAAGAACCCGCGGTAGTCGTTGTCAGGAACAAAGCAGATCTCGTAGCTCTCGGATTTTTTCGACAGGTCGTCATATCCGAAATCCCTGGCCAGCTGGCGCACTTCCGGTTTGGTCATTTCGCCAAGGGGAAAAAGGGTTTTGTTCAACGCCTCCTGGCTGAGTCCCCACAAAACGTAGGACTGATCCTTGTTCAGGTCGACCGCTTTGGTCACGTATTTCCGCCCATTTGCTTCCGCTACCCGGGCGTAGTGCCCGGTCGCGATATATGCGCAGTCCAGCGCCTCAGCGCGGCGCACCATCGCCTCCCATTTGATATGGGTGTTGCACAGGATGCACGGATTGGGTGTGCGTCCGGCAATGTATTCGTTGACAAAATCGTCGATCACATAGTCTCCAAATTCCTCGCGGATATCGACGATGTAGTGGGGGAATTGCATGTCTACAGCGACCTGCCGCGCATCGTTGATGGAATCCAGGCTGCAACAGCCGGTTTCCTTGCTACTTCCGCCACTTGTCGCATAATCCCACGTTTTCATGGTAATGCCTACCACCTCATACCCCTGTTCATGCAGGATCATGGCGGTGACCGTGCTGTCAATGCCGCCACTCATCGCGACCAGTATTCTTCCGTTCTTGCTCATCTGCGCACAAAGTTAGGACTGCCGGTTATAGGTTACAATTCCGCTGCCGGTAAAGTTCATATTTCTTTCACTTCGCGATCGGAGCGCATTGTCCGAGAAATGATATTTTGTCGCAGAGACAATCGGAACAAACTATGCATGTGCTGCACATTTCTTACGAGTGCTATCCTTTTGCCAAGGTGGGAGGCATGGCCGATGTAGTCGGAGCTCTTCCGAAGTATCAAACGGCCCTGGACGCCCGGGCATCGGTGGTCATGCCGCACTTCAATCGCGACTGGGACCAATACGGTACCCTGGAAAGTGTCTTTGAAGGCGGGTTTCACCTGGACTGGGAGTATATTCGGTTTGTCGTACTGCGTCACCCCGAGGTAGAGGGCTTCGAACTGTACAGCGTGGGCATACCAGGTAAATTTGACCGCCCTGAAATCTACAGCTACCGCGATGACGTTCAGCGGAGTGTCGCCTTTCAGCGGGCCGTTCTGACCTGGCTTTCGGCAATGGATGCCGCGACGCGCCCGCAGGTTCTTCACTGCCACGACCACCACACCGGGCTCATCCCGTTTATGGCGGCGCATGCCTATGAGTTTGCGGAGCTCAACCGGATTGCCACATGTTTTACGATCCACAATGCCGCTTATCAGGGAGCGTTCTCATGGGATCTGTTGCGCCTGCTACCGGCGTTCCACGGCGATCGCAGTGGGCTCCTGGACTGGAATGATGCTATTAATCCACTGGCATCAGCGATCAAGTGCGCATGGCACTTCAACACCGTATCACGTGGCTATCTGGACGAGCTGTTCCACAGCGGGCACGGTCTGGAGGGGTTGATCCGCTCGGAGGCAGGCAAAGCCAGCGGGATCCTCAATGGCATCGACACGGCGGTCTGGGATCCTGCCTCGGATCCACTGCTCGAAGTACATCTCAAGCGTAGTATTGACGTCTTCAAGCGCAAGAGCAAGGCGGAGGTCTGTGCGGGCACCGATCTGGACCCCAAGTTGCCGATCTACCTCTTTATCGGCAGGCTGGCGTACGAAAAAGGCGCCGACATGCTGGCATCGATCCTCGGTGATTTTATGTCCCACTACGATGACGTGCAGTGTATTGTCCTCGGGTCAGGCGATCCGCAGATCGAGAACAAACTGCGTCACCTCGAGCAGTTTTTCCATCGCCGTGCGCGCACATTCATCATGTATAATGAAACCCTCGCGCACCGCCTCTACGCAGGGTGTGACTTCCTGCTGATGCCTTCGCGGGTCGAGCCCTGCGGACTCAACCAGATGTACTGTATGCGTTACGGGGGCATCCCGATCGTCAGGCGCATCGGTGGTCTGCGCGACACTGTTGAACCATTGTCCGAGTCCGGCGGCAACGGCTACGTCTTTGACCATCTGGAGATCAATGAGGTGCGCAACGTCCTGTCGGCCTCGCGTCGGCTGTATCAGGACGGCAAACAGATGAGCAAGGTGCGCCAAAGGAACATTTCCATTGACTTTTCATGGGAACATTCTGCAAAACAGTATCTTGACACCTATGCATCTCTCCTGGCTTAACAGAACTCACCTTGCATGCAAAATCGCGTAATCTGCCTCATACTGGGGGGAGGTGTGGGCACCCGGCTCTACCCTCTCACAGCTGAGCGATCCAAACCGGCTGTGCCCATCGCCGGGAAATACCGCTTGATTGACATCCCCATCTCGAACTGCCTCAACTCTGGCATCAACCGCATGTTTGTCCTGACCCAGTTCAACTCCGCATCACTCAACCGGCATATCAAACACACCTACCATTTTGACGCGTTCAGCAAGGGCTTTGTGGATATCCAGGCCGCAGAACAGACCTTTCGCAGCCGGGAATGGTTCCAGGGCACGGCAGATGCGGTCAGGCAGACACTGCCGCGGCTGGACAACTGGGAATTTGACTATGTCATGGTCCTGAGCGGGGACCAACTCTACCAGATGGACTTCCGGCAGTTTCTGAAGACACACGCCGACCGCGAGGCCGAGATCACCATCGCCACCATCCCGGTGGTCGCTGACCATGCCACAGCCTTTGGCATCATGAAGGTCGATGGAGAGAGCATGATCCGCAACTTCATCGAAAAACCGGCACTTGACCTGCTGCCGGAATGGATGTCGGAGGTCAGCGAAGAGTACAAGGCACAGGGGCGGCATTATCTGGCGTCCATGGGGATCTATCTGTTCAACAAGGATGTCCTGCGCAATCTGCTGGAGGAGTTTCCTGACGAACATGACTTTGGCAAAGGGATTATTCCCCGGAGTATCAAACACGGGCATCGCATCGCGAGTCACATGTTCGACGGATACTGGACGGATATCGGGACAATACGCTCTTTCTTTGAGGCCACGCTGGCACTCAGCGATCCGATCCCGCGATTTAACCTGTTTGACAACGAACGCCCGGTCTACACGCGGGCACGCATGCTGTCACCGACCAAGATCTTCGGTACAGCTTGTCACAATGCACTGATCGCTGAGGGATGTATCATCCACGCATCTGAATTGAGCAGAGTGGTCATCGGGGTGCGCTCCCGCATTGGCAAGAACAGCGTGCTGCGCAATGTCTATGCGATGGGACAGGACTATTACGAAGACATCAAGGAATTGCTGAAACAGGACAAGATCCCGATGGGCATTGGTGCAGACTGCCACATCGAGAATGCGATCATCGACCGGAACGTCTGTATCGGCAATGATGTGCAGATCTTCGGTTCAGATAAGCTGGAAGACCAGGAAAACGACATCTATTGTGTGCAGGATGGTATCATCGTGGTGCGCAAGGGTGTCAAGATCCCTTCTGGCACGCGGATCGGCGTGGGCAATTGACATGCCAGCCCTGGACGGATGTCGACTATCCCGTGTTAGCAGATCCTGATCCAAAACATCTCAATGGCTATGAAGCAACTATTTCATCGACTGCTGCTGCTCACATGCACCGGAACCCTAGCTCTGATCGGATGCGGTGATGTAGCGTATGATCTGGTGATCACCGGCGGCCTGGT
>JAWWBX010000275.1:0-6088 GCA_033720735.1 Saprospiraceae bacterium | reverse complement strand
GGGGAGGTCGTCCTTCTTGACCTTGCGGCGACGCATCGCTTTGACGGTATCCTCCGGCGGATGAATGGTGAACACCAGGTGCGTGCCGTCGTGGGTCATCCGGGCATCGGTAGCGCGCGGGAAAGACGTCGTCTGACCACTTGGCACGTGGTACAGGTGCGTGGTGTGATCGCCCTCGCCCGGCGCGACTTCATAGGACACCCACTGTCCGTCTGGTGAAACCAGATAGTTGCTGCCGCTGTTCCAAATGGCGAAGTCGGGATGGTCGAGCATCTTTTTTTGACCGGACAAGGGAACAAGGGCGATAGCAATTGCAAGGAGAGTTACATACAATTTCATACTGGTCGCTTTCTTTGTCATGTAAACGGCGCAAGTGCTGCCAGGGAATGCAGCCAATCAAGATATGAAAATCGCATTGATCGCTCATGATGGCAAGAAGGCCGAGATGGTGGCGTTCTTCCTGCAGAACCAGGAGGACTTTGCGGGGCACACCCTGTTCTGTACCTACACGACCGGAAAGCATCTGGAAGATGCGGGGTTTGCCGTGACCAAACTGCTGTCAGGTCCGAAAGGTGGTGATGCACAGATCGGCGCCATGGTGGCTACCGGCCAACTGGACATGGTCTTCTTTTTCCGCGATCCGCTCGACAAGCATCCCCACGAACCGGACGTCCAGATGCTGATGCGCATTTGTGATGTGCACAATGTACCGCTGGCCACCAACCCGGCCTCGGCAAGATTGATGATCAAGGGAATGCGAGCATAACATGAAAACCGCGGACTACAAACAGATCGCCGATACCATCCCGCACCAACCGGGGGTGTACAAGTTTATCGACGCCACCGGCGAGATCCTGTATGTGGGCAAGGCCAAGGACCTGCGCAAGCGGACCGCTTCCTATTTCGGGAGCAAACGGAACCGTGCGTACAAGACCGGGGTCATGGTCAAGAGCGCCGACCGGCTCGAGTACACCATCGTCGATACCGAGCAGGACGCCCTGCTCCTGGAGAATGCCCTGATCAAGAAGCACCAGCCACGCTACAACGTCACCTGGCGGGACGACAAGTCCTACACCTACATGTGCATCAAGAACGAGCGGTTTCCCCGCGTCTTCCTGACGCGCAAGGTGATCCGCGATGGCAGCGTATATTTCGGCCCCTATGCCTCCAAGGCCCGGGTCAAGGCGATCCTCGACATCGTCAAGAAGCTCTTTCCGCTGCGTACGTGCACGTACGACCTCTCGGAGACCAACATCGCCAACGGGAAGTTCAAGGTCTGCCTGGAGTACCATATCGAAAACTGCCTCGGCCCCTGCGAAGGGCTGGAAGAGGAAGCCACCTACAACGAGCGGGTCGACCAGGTCCGGAATATCCTGAAGGGCAATTTCCGGGAAGTGCGGGCGCATCTCAAGGAACGGATGGAAGCACATGCGGCCAATATGCAGTTTGAAAAGGCCCAGCAAATCAAGGAAAAGCTCGACCTCTTCATCGACTACCAGGCGCGTTCGACGGTGGTCAGCCACCGGGTGATCGATGCCGACATCTTCCACATTGCCACCGACAAGAAACGCGCATATGTGCACTACCTGAAGGTGATCCGCGGGGCGATCATCCATACTTACACGATGGAGCTGGTCAAGAACCTCAACCGGAAGAAACCGCTGATCCTCGCGCTGGCCATCGACCACATCCGTGAGCAGTTCAACAGCACCGCGCCCGAGATCATTGTTCCGGTTGATGTGCCCCTCCGGGAGGACGGGATCAACGTGACCGTGCCGCAGCGTGGTGAGAAGCGGGCTCTGCTGGAGTTGGCCGAGAAGAACGTCAAGCACTTCCTGTTCCAGAAGCAGCGCCAGGAGATCAACCGGGGCGGACGCCAGTCGTCGGCCGAGCGCATCCTCAAGACGCTGCAGGTCGATCTCAATATGGACGAGATCCCGTGGCATATCGAGTGTTTTGACAATTCGAACATCCAGGGTGCGCATCCCGTCGCCAGCTGTGTGGTCTTCAGGAACGCCAAACCCGCGAAGCGCGACTACCGCAAGTACAACATCAAGACCGTCGTGGGCGCCAATGATTTCGCATCGATGGAGGAGATCGTGTACCGGCGCTACCGCCGGCTCCTGGACGAGGGCGAAAGCCTGCCCCAGCTGATCATCATCGACGGGGGCAAGGGGCAGCTCAATGCTGCCGTGCAAAGTCTAGACCGGCTCGGCATCCGCGACCGGGTGACGATCATCGGTATCGCCAAGCGGCTTGAGGAGATCTACTTCCCTGGCGACAGCATCCCGCTCTACATCAACAAGAAGTCGGAGTCACTCAAGCTGATCCAGCAGGCCCGCAATGAAGCCCACCGGTTTGCCATCACCTTCCACCGGCAGAAGCGCAGCAAGACCCTGACCTCCACTGAGCTGACCAATATCCAGGGGATCGGTGAGAAAACCGCCCAGAAGTTGCTCAGTCACTTTGGCTCCGTGAAGAAGCTGAAGCAGGCGCCGCGCGAGGAGGTCGTCAAGCTGGTCGGTGCGAAGCGCGCGGAGTTGCTCGAAGGTTATTTCGGGGGATAGGACGCTGATCCGTTATGATATGATTTTTGAGGGCTGATCTGTTATGATCTGGTGCCCCAAACCTCAAACACTGAACCCGAAACCACTAACAGCTAACGGCCAATGGCCAATCGCGAATAGCCAAAAGCCTTATTTAATTTTCCCGGTCGCCAGAAAAAACGGATTCAGCAAGCTCTCCTTGTTGTAGCGGAGCGACTGCCTCGTCTCATACTCGACGACCTGCCCGCCAGCCTGCTCGAGGATGCATTGGGCGGCACCGGTGTCCCATTCCATGGTGGGAGCGATGCGCGGATAGAGATGGGCCTTGCCGGAGGCCAGGATCAGGAACTTCAGAGAGCTGCCTTTCGATACTGTCTCGGGCGAATGGAGGGCGTCTACAAATTGTTGTGTCGCATCGTTGAGATGCGAGCGTGAGCAGACCACGCCCAGCCCGGGATCTTCCATGGCGAAGGTGGCAGCCTGCAACTTGGTGACCTCGCCGTCATGCTCCAGGAATGCGCCCACGCCTTCCATCGCCCAATACATCTCATCAAGAACCGGGGCATACACCACCCCCACCACGGGCTGGCCCCGATGAACGAGTGCGATGTTGACGGTAAATTCTCCGTTGCGCTTGATGAATTCCTTGGTGCCGTCGAGCGGATCGACCAGCCAGAAGGTTTCGTAGTGTCTACGTTCTTCATAAGGGATGTCGCGGCTTTCCTCCGAGATCACCGGGTAGGAGACAGGCAATTGCGCGAGCCCTTCCACGATCACCGTGTTTGAGGCGCGGTCGGCCCGGGTGAGAGGCGAATTGTCGTTCTTCAACTCCACGTCAAAGGCGTTCGAGTCGTAGATCTGGAGGATAGCGGCGCCGGCCTCGCGGGCGAGGATCTTGAGGGCTTCCAGGGTCGGGGTGTCGATCATTGCTCCCTGCACGTGTCTGCTTTTTTTACCTTGCGCGCAAAGGTATCAAAAAGGCCTATGCAGAAAGTGCTGGTGACCGGAGGCTGCGGGTATATCGGCAGCCATACCATCGTAGATCTGGTGCAAGCCGGCTACGAGGTGGTGAGCGTAGACAATTTTGCCAATAGCAGTCCGGACACCCTCGACCGGATCGAGCAGATCACGGGCGTTCGGGTGGAAAACATGGCGGTCGACCTCTGTGACCTGGCGGCGACCAGGGAGGTCTTTGCTGCGCACCCGGGCTTCGCCGGGATCATCCATTTTGCCGCCCATAAGGCGGTTGGCGAGTCAGTGGCCAAGCCCTTCAAGTATTTCCGCAACAACCTGCTGAGTCTGATCAATGTGGCGGAGTGCGCCCGGGATCATAAGGTGGCATGTCTGGTCTACTCCTCGTCCTGCACCGTCTACGGGATCCCCGACAAACTGCCGGTCACCGAGCAGACACCCGTCAAGCCGGCAGAATCACCCTACGGACGTACCAAGCAAATGGGTGAGCAGATCCTGGCAGACGGGTTGAAGGGTACTGACACACGCTCAATCTCGTTGCGCTATTTCAATCCGGCCGGGGCCCACACATCGGGAATGATGGGAGAGTCGCCGCTGGCGCAGGGGGCCAACCTGGTGCCGGCCATCACGGAAACGGCCATTGGTGTAAGGCCGGTGATCGAGGTCTTTGGCGATGACTACGACACGCGGGACGGCACCTGTATCCGCGATTATATCCATATCATGGACCTGGCACGCGCGCACCGGCTGTCGATGGAAGCGTCCTGGGCCGGCAAATTGGCGGGCGAGCCTGAATTTATCAACCTGGGGATCGGCGAGGGTGTGACCGTGCTGGAAGCGATCCACGCCTTCGAGGAAGTCAGCAGCACACAGCTCAATTACCGGATCACCGACCGTCGGCCAGGGGATATTCCGGCGATTTATGCCGACTATTCCAAAGCACGTGAAGTGCTCGGATGGGAGCCGGAGTTTGCGATCACAGACATCATGCGCACCGCCTGGGAGTGGGAACAACGTCGCAGAACTCAGTGATTTAGAATCTTCTGCAATGTTTTTGGATGTCAAAAGGAAATTTATATATTTGACTACCTTTTCTAGAACAATAGTCATAGGGTGTCTGCATCAATTACCTTGTCGGGTGAAAATTCGACAAGGTAATTTCTTTTCAGGGCCTCTTTGTTCTGCCTTCCGCCCATGAGCCGTCTCCTGCTTGTTCTCCTGATCTTTTCAGTCAATCTGAGTTGGGCGCAATCACCTGCGCGTGATAGCGAGGTCGTTCAGTACCGCATCGAGGTGAATCTCGACGATGTCCGCCATACGCTGCGCGGCCGGGTGGCAGTGCGGTATGTCAATGCCAGCAACGATCCCCTCTCCGAGTTACACATACATCTCTACCCGAATGCGTATCGCCATCGCAATACGGCATATGCCCGCCAGACGTTGAGCCGTGGCGAAACAGAGTTTCATTTTTCCGAACCTTGGGAACGCGGCGGGATCGACAGTCTCGACTTTACCGTCAATGGAGCGGCGAGCGCATGGCGACTTGATGCCGAACATCCTGACATCGCGTATGTGACCCTGCCCGAGCCGCTGTTGCCAGGTGAGAGGATCGAGGTGGCAACACCTTTCCGGGTGCGCATCCCGCGGTCTTTCAGCCGCCTGGGGCGGGTTGGACAATCTTATCAGATCACGCAGTGGTTTCCCAAACTGGCACGGTATGCGGAGGGCCGGTGGCACTCCATGCCATATCTCGACCAGGGCGAGTTTTACAGTGATTTCGGGAGCTACGACGTGACCATTGCCTTGCCCGACAACTACCTGGTGGCCGCCACCGGCAGGTTGCAGACCGCGTCCGAGCGTCAATGGCTTGATGCCCTGGCGTCCGATGACAGCAGGCCACTCCCCGCATTCCCACCTTCCTCCGGGCGAATGAAGGTCCTGCGCTACAAGGCCAGTCTCGTGCACGATTTTGCGTGGTTTGCCGACAAGCGCTTTGCAGTGCGGCAGGACACGGCGGAAATCGCCGGCCGGACGATTACCTGCCAGGCGTTCTTCACCGACATGGATGCGGAACTCTGGGAGAACGCTGTGCAGTATCTGAAGGATGCCCTGCGTTTCTATGCCCGGCACGTCGGGGCCTATCCGTATGATCACATGACGGCCGTTCAGTCCCCCTTGAGCAAAGGAGGAGGCATGGAGTACCCGATGATCACCCTGATCGGCAAGGAGCGGAGTCCTTATACCCTCGACCAGGTCATCAGCCATGAAGTTGGGCACAACTGGTTTTACGGCATACTGGCTTCCAATGAGCGGGACCACCACTGGATGGACGAGGGGATCAACACCTACTATGAATACCGCTATTTCGCTGAGAAGTACGGCCGCTTTGGCTCTTCCTTTCTGCCGAGACTCAGTCGCAGACCGGTACGTTTGACAGATGCACAGCGCTTTTTGCAGTACCTGCACCAGAGAAACCGGTTGCAGTCACCGACCCATTCCTCGGGAGATCTTACGCCTGTCAATTACGTGCTCAACGCCTATGAGAAGCCTGCCTTTGCCTTCCGCCTGCT
>JAWWBX010000274.1:0-6097 GCA_033720735.1 Saprospiraceae bacterium | reverse complement strand
TCGACGTCGCGGTACTTGACCCCCAGCGTACACTCCACAAACTTCGAGGACATCCCGAGCAGCCCGCACACGATCATCCAGAAGGTCGCACCCGGGCCGCCCACGGCAATCGCCACCGCCACCCCGGCGATATTCCCGAGACCTACCGTTCCCGAGACGGCTGTTGCCAGGGCCTGGAAATGGCTGACCTCACCCTCCTTGCCTTCGATCCGGATCGTGTCAACGATATCGCCCTCGTCGGTCACATGCACGGTATCTGTGGTCACCGGCTCGGCGCCTCCCTCCAATTCATCATACTTGCCGCGCACGACATTGATGGCCAGCGGAAAGCGGCGAATATTGACAAATGAGAAGTAGATCGTGAACAGCGTCGCACCACCCACCAGCAGGATCAGCACGATGGGGATATTGAGCCCTCCGATGGGCACAGAAGTCAGTACGGTCGACTCCCACCAGTCGGCGATGGGCATAAAACCCTCATTGATCCGCTCGTCCAGTCCGCGCTGGGCTTGAGCAAAGGCCAAAACTGGTGTCAGAAATGCAAGGAATAGCAGGGTGAGACGCTTGCCAAAAGTCATAGGAGCTCGTTTTTCAAAGCGTCTAAAGTAGAGCGTTTTAGGTAGATCGGAAAATTTTGTTTGACGTGCGTATCGATTCACCATTCAGCGAATCACGCCCGCAAGTCTGATGATGGTTGTTTAACGTCTCGTGTCTTCCTTTTTCGGAGGCGTAACACGATCCAGTAAAAGGAGCGCATCAAATGCTTGCGACAGGGTCATTTGATCCGATCCCGACAGATCGATGAAGGTGTCGTGGACGGCAATGGGCTCGAACAACCATTCGGATCCCTGCACTACCTGCTCCGGTATTGCCAGAAAGGTGAGCGGACCACTGGCTGCATGGATCACGTGCTTGATGTCGAGCATGGTCGTATCGGCTGGCGACATCTGTTCTGGCTTGCCTGCATTATTGTGAAACGTGCCGCCGGCAGCAAATACCCCGATGACAAACATGTCCTGTCCCAAGGGTTGGCGGAGGAATTCACCCATGACTTCCTCCCGGTCATTGCGACGGGCAATGTGAAAGTTGTGCCCTACAATGATGGCTTTGCGTTCCCGGCCATATTGCTGCAAGAGCCATTGCACATTGTCGGCCATGGCCTGGTCCCTGGCTGCCCAGCGAGCATTCCAGTCTTTGGTCTCCACAAAGTCGAGCATATAGGCCAGGTACCTGATCCGGTTTGTGAGCGTTTGCTCGACCAGAGGGTCATGCCAATCAAGGGAATCACGCCAGGCCCGGTACCGGGCAATCAGGTCTTCTGTTTCCGGCGCCACTTCGTGGTACTCCGTACGATAGTTAGAGAGTCGGGATTTCACCTGGACAAATCGCTGCTCCAGTGCTGCAAAGGAGCCCGGCTCGCCTGATTTGCGTTCCAGATAGTCGCTGAAGATCCGACCGGTACGCTGCACATCATACCCGGCGACAGTGATGTCGTGCTGGCGTGCATAGTCTATCAGGTCGGCAAACTCCGAGGTCCGCCATCCGCCGAAGAAACCGGAGGTAAGGGCAGACCGGGTCAGCGTATCCTTGGTCTTTTCGATGACGCCGACCTCGCCGAGACCTGATTCGAACAGGATCAGATCAAAGCCAAGCTGCTGATGCAAAGCGCGTATCAAATGGTTGCGGGCAATGAATACTTCGCGGCTGCCGTGATTGAATTCGCCGAGACAGACGTATTGCTTGTCCCCAATCGCTGAGATGACAGGTTCCCAGTCAGCATCCGAGCCCGCTGGGTCGGTCCCGAGTTGCACGACGTGCTCACGAATAAAACTCATCTGCGAGGCGTCGAGTGTTTGGCCGGCCAGCGCGATCCACCCAACAAGCAAACCGGAGAGAGCGAGTGTCTTCATCACGTCTAATGAGTGGCAAAGGCCGACAAGGTTGCATCATCCCTACGCCATCCGTATGCGCAGGGACATCGGCAGTTGGTTTTTCATACCACCTGGCGTCTGCTTCACCCACCCGAGTGCCCGCCCCTGATAGCAGGCCAGCGCCCAGCCGGGCGTGTCGCAGGTTACATCGGGGGTCTCTCTGCGCAGGTACGACAGAGCTTGTTCCAGTGTCAGTTCCAGGCGGGGCACCTCTGTTTGCACACTTGTGCTCAGTGCGAGCATGTGATCGGGGATGAAGTGGCTGCCCTTTTGCCGGCCAAGCAGTGTACCCGCCTTCGAACGTGCGAAAAGGTGCGTTTCCTGCACGACCTCAAACGCGGCGGTTGACATGGCGCGGCAGACTCCCGGGACAGGGTGAAAGACTGTCTGGTTTGCCATGTCGACCCATGGCTCCCAGTCACTGCCTCTCGCTGGTGCCCGGACGCGCTTGCCCCGCGCCGGCCGGAAACGTGGTGCGTCTTTCGCATTGCGCACTGCCGACACAAAGAATCCCTCTCCACGTACCCGATGTGGAAAGCACTGATAGCCCACCACCTCATCACCCACCACCTCGGAAATACCCCAGGCAACAGGGAAATCAAGTGGGATTGCCGTCATGCCGAAGGTCCGATGCAACCATGCGATCTGTCTGATATTCTCGTCTGGATTGTAGGTGCATGTCGAATAGATGAGGATCCCGCCAGGCCGTAACAGCCGTGCCGCTTCCGACAGGATGCGTTGCTGACGGCCAGAGCAATGCCGGACATGATCCCGGCTCCAGTGCTGGATGGCGTCCGGTGATTTCCGGAATAGTCCTTCTCCCGAACACGGCGCGTCGACAAGGACGCAGTCGAAGAAACCGGAGTCCTGAATGCGCGCTGGATCAAGCTGCGTGGTGACCACGTTGGACCGACCCCATTTGGCCAGGTTGTATTGAAGGACACGATTGCGTCTCGCCGAAACCTCATTGGCGACCAGCAGGCTGTCAGGGGTCAGTGCGGTGAGTGAAACCAGGCTCTTGCCCCCAGGAGCCGCGCACAGGTCCAGTACACGAAGCTGCCGCTGATCCATGCTGAGTTGGCTGATGACCGACCAGAGCAGCATCGATGACGCTTCCATGACATAGTAGGCTCCGGCGTGAAACAACGGGTCGAGGGTGAATGATGGGCGCTCGTGAAGATACCTGCCGTGGTCGCACCATGGCACGGCTCCGTCGACTGCAAACGCGGGGTCACCCGGTTTGGCGGTGTTGAGCAGCACGCTGACCGGGACGGGCTGTTTGAGGGCCTCGAGAAAGTCGGTCAAGGCATCCCCCAGCTGGTCTTGCATCTGCCGGACAAAGGCATCGGGCATGATCGTGCTGTCTTCTCCCGGTCCTGTCATTTCACAGTAGGCGCTTTGCGATCATTTGATGTACACTGCAAACAACAATGAATGCACCATTCAATCAAACAATTTCCCTAACTTTCGAAAGACTCTTTTTCAGCGGAATGGTGCGAATTGACAGGGATCTGCGTTTTACCTAACATACGCACCATGCTTCATTGATCACTCAGACTTGCGTCGCATGAAACATTCTGCTCCCTTCGTCATCGCCCTCATCCTTGCCCTGAGTACCCAAATCGCGACTGCTCAAACCGAGCCACTCAAGGTGCGGGTCAAACCGGAAGACGTCAAGAATATCACCCAGGTCGAGTTGGAGTCCAATGGGAAGGTGTTCCCGAAATCGTTGCTCTATAAAACCGAGCGCACGTCCATGATCATTCTGCCCGGGACCATTCAGGACGATCGCGGACGTCAGCATTTTATGCAAAAAGAAGTCATGTTTGATGACGTCGACTACATTACAATCCACAATCGCAAGCGGAAGATCCGTTCGTCGATCATCGGTGGAGTGATCGGCGGGGTCGCGTGTTATTTCATTGCGGACCAGCTTGGTGACAAACAGCTTCGTCAACCCTCAATAGAATTGCTGGGACAGGCGCCGGAAACACGTATCGTGGAGCCGATCGCCATGGGATTCCTGGGTGCCGGTATCGGCGTGATCCTGGGGGAGATGCTGTCGCCGATCCGGTTGTCGACAGCGGACATGAGCAAGCGCGAGATCCAGCAGCGCCTCAAGCAATTCAGCTACCGGTAAGAAGGTACTTATCTATCGATCCTGGTGTCATTCGGCATTACTGATGCCGGTGCTTTACGCGTGTTCAAGTGTATGGACAGACAGCAGATGCATCCCAGTATACGGAGGCGACATTTCGAATTTTGTCGAAATTCGAATTGAATTTTTAAAAGATTGATTAGTAGTCAGTTAGAGGCTATTGTCTCAGGTGATATTTGATGACATTTCGAATTTTGTCGAAATTCGAAATACTTGTTATGAACCATGAGGTTCTGATTCTCGTGACAGGCGTTTTGCTAGGCAAACGGTCGCAGCACGTCGATCTGTTGCATGAGGGCATCGACGCGCCGATCCACCTCCGGATCCGTCTCCAGCACGGGCGCATGATGCGGCTTGATACGCGCATCAATGATCATTGGCCCGGTACAGCCCCAGTGCTTGAACTTTGTAAATGCACCGACCCCATAGACGTCGTGGGAAGGATTTGAGCGCGTGAAGGTCACCCACAGGAAATTGTTGAGGGTTGCCTGGCAGAATGCACTGTCATCACACACCACGATGAGCGGGATCCCGCTCAGATCGTACCGGGAGAGCTGATTGGTGAGGGCGTCCATCCCGGTGATGGCCTCAGGATAATCCGTGAAGCGCGGACCCTCCAGCGTCATAACTCCGGGCCGCCAGATCCCGGGAGCGGTAAATCCCTCCGGGAGGCGCAAGTCTGCAGGTAGCTCGGTTGACAAGGTGCGCTGCGGCGGTCCGCAGGCTGCGATCACCAATTTGGATCCGGCATTCCAGCCCGTACCGCTGTAGTCGAGCGTATCGATGGTGGTTTGGGTTTGAAAGTGCAGATCACGTCGCAGATCGACGCGCTCGAGGACATGATGCAAGAATCGCCCGATATCGTGGGTGCTGACACTCGCGTCGTCGCCTTTGGCCGAGATGATCAGATACTTGGCCAACGAGGTCTGACCCTTGCCAAGCAGGTGATTGGCAATGGTCAGGATCTCCTCTGGTCTGCGTTCACGAAACGGCATATACCGTTCGCTGCCGATAGCCAGCAGTAATGGATGCACGCCAGCTGCATCGACCGCGTTGACCTCATGCAAACCAGGAAACTCCTGTCCGAGCAATGGCCCCACGATCTCGTGGATCAGGTGACCAAAACTGGTGTCTTCCTGCGGCGGGCGGCCCACCACCGTGAAATGCCAGATCGGATCCTTGCGGTGGTACACCTGCTCGACACGCATGACCGGGAAATCGTGCGCCAGGCTGTAGTAACCCAGATGGTCGCCAAACGGGCCTTCCGGCTTTTTGACATCCTTGAGAATGGTGCCGGTAATACAGAAATCTGCATCGAGCGAAAGCACGTGGCCCTGATGGAATGCATAGCGAAAGCGACGTCCCGCAAGCATCCCTGCAAATGTCAATTCACTCAACCCCTCAGGCAAAGGCATGATGGCAGCAAAGGCATGGGATGGCGGGCCGCCTACGAAGATCGATGCCTTGAATGGCTGGTCACTTGCGTTGTACTGTGCGTGGTGCACGCCGATCCCCCGGTGGATCTGGTAGTGCATTCCGATCTCGCCGGGAGCGTAGTCGTTGCCGCTCAGCTGGATGCGGTACATGCCCAGATTCGAGCGCATCATACTCTTATCGCCGGGAGACATGGTGAGCACCTGCGGCAGCGTGATAAACGCACCTCCGTCCATCGGCCACGAAACGATTTGCGGCAGTTTGTCGATCGTCGTTCGGCCAAAGGTGACACCCCCGGCGGCACGCCGTCGGCGCGGCAGGCCGGTCAACGCGGTCAGCCCTGCCTTGATCCCGCGCACCGGAGACTTCAATGCCAGCGAGGGGTCTGCCTTGAGCGCAACGACCTGCTGGACCTTGTTCAGGGTATCGCGGAACAGGTATTCAGTCCGTTCAAACGTGCCATACAGATTCGACACGGCCGGAAAAGGAGATCCTTTGACCTGCGAGAAGTAAAGTGCCGGGCCGCCAGCTGAATACACCCGGCGATGGATCTCTGCCATTTCCAGGTGCGGAT
>JAWWBX010000273.1:0-6108 GCA_033720735.1 Saprospiraceae bacterium | reverse complement strand
GGAGTGGAGGTCCGCTGCGGATCGTCGCCTTTATCCCTGACGGGATCTGACACTACTTGCGCTTCTTCTTGTTCTGCGCCTGGCGCTGCTGAGCTGCTTTCTGCTGCTCCTTCATCGCCTCCTCCAGACGCGACTGGAAGCCGGTTTTCTTCTTCGGTTTCGCCTTGTTGGCCATCAGTTCGGCCTTGATCTTCTCGTCGTCAAACAGGAATTTCTTGGTGCCAATCGTCATCCCGATGTTGATGACATTACTGTAAAAGAGATAAAGCGTCAATCCTGATGCATAGTTGTTGAAGAAGAACAGGAACATGATCGGCATGAAATACTGCATGTACTTCATCATCGGGTTCATGCTGGCCATATCCATGTGCCGGGTGTTGTAGTAGGTGTAGATCACGGTGGTGATGGCCCACAACAGCGTAAACAGACTCACATGGTCGCCATAGAACGGGATGGTGAAGGGCAGATGGACAAACACATCGTATGACGAAAGGTCGGTTGCCCACAGAAAATCCGCCTGCCGGAACTCGATCGCGGCAGGGAAGAAGCGGTACAGGGCAAACCAGATCGGCATTTGCGCCAGCATCGGGAGACAGCCTCCGAGCGGGCTGACCCCGTACTCCCGGTAGACCTTCATGGTCTCCATCTGCTGCTTCTGCGTATCGTCCTTGAATTTGTCTTTGAGCCCCGCCAGCTGCGGCTTGAGCGCCGACATCTTGGCCTGCGAATAGAGCATGCGGTACATGAGCGGGAACAACACGACCTTGACCAGCAGGGTGAGCAGCAGGATCACGATACCTTGTACCGGAACGATATTATCCAGAACGTTGAAGATCGGCCGGATCACCCAGCGGTTGATGGTGCCGAAAATGCTGCGGCCATAGGGGATGATATCTTCCAGGCTTTCGCCAAATGCACGCAGCCTGCTAAACTCATTCGGACCGAGATACATCGTCATGCCGATCTGCTCGGTGCGGTTGCCCGCTAGGGGCAGTGAAAGATTAGTGCGCAGGATCTTCAGGTCTTCCGCCTCGTCGTCCAGCATCTCGGTTTGAAAGACACCGCCCTCGAAACGGCTGTCAGCGATGATCGTCGTATTGAAAAACTGATTGGAATGTGAAACCCACTTGACCGGTTTGGACTGCAGATCGTCGGTGTCGTCCCGGCGGCAGGAGCAATAATCCGGATCTTCCTCCGTCTCGCGGTAATAGACCGTGGTGTAGTATTTCTCGTATTGGTAGTTCTTCTCAACCTTATCCAGATAGTTGACCCAACGCAGTCTGAGATCCTCACTGCGGTCGAGTTGATCCGCTCCCTGGATTGCAACGTCGTAGTCCACGACGTATGAATCTGGTGACAGGGTATAGGTCTGCACGAAGGCCAGACCATTTGCACCACGAGCGGTCAGCGTCAGCGTATTACCGCTGAGCTGGGCATCGAAATAGAGATCGCTGGTGCGCACAATACCCCCTGTGGCATTGGGCAGCGGCAGGTGGTATTCAAAGATGTTTTTTTCATCGTTGAGCAGGTGGAGTGGCACCTTGTATTCGTTCTTCTCCTCGTCGAGCAGGATCTTCTCATACTGTTTGAGCTCTACATCCCGGATCACCCCGCCTTTACTGGAGATCGTAATCCTGACCAGATCATTTTCGAGGATGTAGTCACGCGCTTCGCCCTGCGCCGCTGCCCCAAAGGCACCCATGCGCTGCACCTGTCTCAACGCCTCGAGGGAGTCGTTGATGATTGGATCTGCTGCTGGTGTGATGCTATCACTGGGCATCAGGACCTGGGCAGTGTCACCTACGTTTTCAGCGAGCTGAGATTGGGCGATACTGTCCTGAATGCGCTGCCGCTCGGCGATCTCTTCGGCAGACGGACGGTTGAGGATGGTCCACAGGTAGAAGATCCCGAAAAGAAGGAAAATCCCGATGAGTTGATTCCTGTCTAACTGCACGTGTACTCCGCCTGATTAAAAAGTTTCGCAAAGGTAACATTTTGCGGATTCCACCTGACGGGTCATAGACGGACAGGTAGGATTCAAGGAGTAATCGGATTGAGCGATCTAATACTTGATGACCCGCTCAGCAGTGCTACCGTTTACCAGGAGGTAGACTCCACTGCCAAGGTGATCCAACTTGAACCGGTAGTGGCCATTTGCGCGCTGCACAGGCACTGCTCGCAACCGACCCATCAGGTCGTACAATGCAGGAGGGCTATTGCCGCCAATGTCATTGACAAACATCACATCGGAGGCTGGATTCGGAAATGCCCTCCCGGGCTGCTCAGACTTGCTGCTGGCGTGCACGATCGGGGAATACTGCACACTGCCGTCAGCCAGAATGCCCTTGATGCGGTACTGGCCGCCCGTATCAGACCCGTCATGATAGTGAAAGACCGCCTCCCGGGGATCTTCAACGGTGATTCGGTCCAATAGGCTGAAATCGGTACCGTCACGAGACCGTTCAATTTCGTAGGCAACGACAAGATCCTGATCGGCCGTCCGCCATACGAGATCAAATCCGCCCGATGACGCCGGATGCACCTTAAAAGCGATGAAAGAGAAGGCCAGGAGCGGATCAGGTTCAATGGTCAGATCATCCAGATACAGATTGTTGCCAAACCCGGTGATATTGGTGAAACGCAGGAGGATCGTGTCATTGTAGAATGCCGACAGCGGGATCTTTTCAAGACGCCAATGGGCGGAATCCGAAGGCATCCACTGATGTGGCACGTATCCGTTCATGGTGGAAAGTGTTAACCCCTCAGCGTAGGTGAGTTCATCGAAGGTGGCGCCGCAGTCCGTGCTGATTTCAACCCGCAAGGCGTCCCAGCGGTCGGCACTATAGGGTGCATAAGCGATCCGGTAGGAGAGGTAGGGCACCGGAATAGAGGACAGGTCAAAGGGACCGATCATGAAATAATCCTCTTCGTCCACGGCATTGTAGTGATAATTGTCAATCAGCAGGCTGTAAGATCCGTAGTTGGGTCCCAGATCACCGACCGTCCAGCCGTAGTGCAGGTCAGGATTGAGCATGGCACCATGCGCGAGACTGTCAAAGGATTCTGTATAGGGCAGCGGATGCAGATCCAGAATGGTGGCGGCATCGCGATGGCATTGGGTCACGGTATCAACACCGTTGGTGACAGTGAGGCACACCTTGTGCGTTCCCGTCCCGCTAAACGTGTGCACAATGACCGCGGAATCGTAGTCCGCAATGCCGTCATCGTTGATGTCCCAGAAGCATGCGGTGCCCCCGGTCCCGTTGTATGTCAGCGTTGTGGTGAGTTGGTCAGTGCAAACCGCAACAGGGTCATCCACAATGAAAGAGGCGGTCAAGGTAGGGCACTGAATGTCGTCGCGGAGGTATGTGGCGATGTACGACATGCGCTGGTACTGGTCTTCCGTGATTTGCGTCCGGCACGGCTTGGGCGCATAAGACATGACATTGAACGGATCAGGGTCGAAGGCCATACCGGCGTTGTCGAGGACATTTCCGGTATAGACACAATTGGAGTCGACCAATCCGGTAAGATTGGGTTCGGCTGGGGTATCACAAACATCGTCACCGGCAGCCAGGCAATTGGAAAAATCGGCAAGTTCATCCGTTGGCAGGGCGTTCGAGATCCCATGCGTGTGCAGGAGTCCGAAGTAGTGGCCCATTTCGTGGACCAGTGAGCTGCCATCAAGGGCGCAGTGCCGGTCCACGATGACCACATCCTGCCATCCCGGGAAATAGGCGTATCCGCAGAGTACCGTCCCGCTCCCGGTGACCACCGAATTGGGGAAGTACAGATTGATAGTTTGTGGCACGTAGTGCTGATTGGTCAGTGATGACTCCTGCACCTTGCTGAAGTCGTAGTACAGATCGCTGTCGATGTAGCGGATCGAATCACAGACGGCCAGGGTGATGCCGGCGGGAGCCAGCATGGCATTCAATTCGGCAAAGATCTGCTCGAACTCATTCATGCTCATCCCGCCTGATCCATCACTCTGACGCATGATGTAAACGCTCGTCGCAAATGTGCGCGGGGTGCGCGACGGAACGAGCGCGTGTTGATGGATCTGTTGGGCATGCGCTTGCATGGGCGCCAGATAGCGTGCCGTTGCTTCCGTTCCACAGGCCACTCCCTGGCCTCGCACATCGTTCATCACAAGCATCAACATGACAGCCAGGGTGCAAATCAGGCGCATATCAAAATCGGTTTTGGACCGAAAAGATACGCTAAATATTAAATAAAATCATAATATGTTTGAGGGGTTAGGTGAGCTAGCACGCCACGCCTTAGAGTCCCTCCAGAAAATGATACCAGCGGTCGGCAATTACCGCCCAGTCAAAATCCGGTCTGCAGGCATGGGCCCGGCTTCTTTCCTGCCACTCAACGAGCAGACCGCGGTCGTTGGCCAAGGCCACAAGATGCTGAGTGAGATCGGATGAGGAAACGTGATACATCCGAAACGGGTTGTTCGGGATCATGCAGGGATCTGTTCTGGAGAGGAACAGCGCGGCATGTTCCCAGATCGAAGCAGGTGCCGAGTGTTGTGGAACGATCTGCGCACCTCCGGCCGCGGCATGCTCGAAACTGATCAGTCCCCACCCTTCGCCGTGGCTGGTATTGACGCCGATGTCACAGCAGTTGTAAAGCGCATTGAGCGTGGCGGATGCGACATATGCGTCGCCCAGCGGATTGAGGATGAGGTGATCGCCCAATCCCATGGTGGCAACCCATCCGTCCAATTCCTTCCGATGATGCGCCGCGAGCCCCGGCAAGTGCAGGCAAAGTCGCAAAGGCCGCTCGGCATGCGGCAGTGCAGCGGCAAATCCGGCCAGCGTGGCTTTCAGGTTCTTGCGCTCATTAAACCTGTTGGCATTCAGGACGATCAACGCGTCGGCCGGGCAATCCGGAAAGTAGGTACGCCGCAGGGCATTTTTCTCCTCCACAGGCAGGCAGTGGTATACATTGGTGTCAACGCCATGTGGCATGTGCGTCAGGGCCGGGAAGCGATCGATGGCCCCCTGGTCATGCAAGGCCCGGAAGGCCCGGTGGTACTGGCGGGCATCTCCCGGTGTATAGGCCGCCAGGGCATCCACAAAGGCGACGTCGCTCAGCCACGCCGTTTCGGTGACCTCGCCATCCAGCGGCACGTAGGCGATCGTCTTCCAGGTTCGGTCAGATGCGCCGTGCGTCTTCCGGTAGTTCTTGAACATCCACACATCATTCAGGATCAGGACATAGTCTGCGTTGGTGCTGCGGGCGAGGGCTTCTCCCTGGTATGCGCCATACATGTCGCCTCCTTGCAAATTGCTGGGATGGATGAGGTAGCCTCTGTCGATCTGAGGCCCGCGGTGGGCCAGTGCGACCCAGTCGATGTGGTAGTAACGCTTGAGCTGTTTGAACAAGGCCGTCAGGACATTGGTAAATCCGAATCCTTCAACAAACAGCCCAAGTGCTACGATGCGTTTCACGTTCTCAGTCCGATCATTGATGTCCGGACGCCTGCAGCGAAGTGGGAGTGTAAAGCGTGGTGCCGCCAAACGAGATCGGGACCAGGTCGATGGTCAGAAACGCCGTATAGTCTTGCACGGTGGCGGATTCAAATCCGTCTGTCGTGGAATCACCCATGATCGCGACGTAGGCATAGGCCATGCGCCCCCAGGTGCCGCAATTGAATGCTGCAAAGATGTGCTCGAGCCGCAACAGCTCGACACCGGCACCCTCGGATACGAGATAGTCATGCCACTTGCCGGTGGGCAGATTGTTGGATGCCAGCATCTGGGTCGCCAGGACCAGGATGTACTGGGTGTTGCCGAGATACGGTTGTAATTGCGACGGCACGGCGTCGTTTTCTGAAAACGTGACATTGACTTTTACCGAACAGTCGGCCCGGTCCAGCACCAGCACCCAATAGAGATTGGGAGTGGTGGTTCTCGTGGAGAGCCGGTTGTTGCCGATGACGATCTCGGAGGGCAGGTGCGCTTCCTTGGAAGCCTGGATTGTCAGTGGGACGTTGTTTGCCATAATGCGTGAGTTATTCGGGTTAATGAATGATGTTGGTTCAAGCGTGGTGCAGGCTGCCTTCGAGTCCATGGTTACCACATTCGCAGACTG
>JAWWBX010000272.1:0-6112 GCA_033720735.1 Saprospiraceae bacterium | reverse complement strand
GGACCCTACCCGGATGATAACGGCGAGATCGTGCCGCGACACATCCATTTCAACGTCAGCGCTCCAGGCTACCGGGACTTCAATGCCGAGTTTGTGTTCGAAGGGGATCCCCTGCTCACTGATGCACAACGGGATGCGGCACTTGGCCAGGGTCACCCACTGGCGACACGCCTGGGAGCGGGCAACAACTACCGGGTTGAGATCCCGTTGCAACGCCAGTAAGATCAGTCGTTCGTTAGGCGCACGCGACTCTGCACCGGACCTTTATCATGGCACCACGCCACAGCCATTTTTGGAGTAGTGTGTGCCATGCCGACCCGGCCATTATGATCCACGATGATGAGTCCGCACCTGGGTGTATCAAAACGCCGGGCGGCAATGGCCATAGCCTGGGCCGCGGCCTCTTGCGCTGAACAACCCTGACGGATCAGGTCGGCCGCCTGTCTGGACAGCAACAAGCGCATGATCTGCTCGCCGAGCCCGGTGGCACCGATCGCACCGACCCCGTTCTCAGCATAACCACCCGATCCGAACAAGGGTGAATCACCAACCCGCCCCTCCGGCTTGTTCGCCGAACCGCTGGTCGAAGTCGCAGCCGCACAGTGACCATTGACGTCGATCGCTACGGCACCTACCGTGTCGTGACCGGAGGCCTGCTCATGTTGAGCGGCAAATACCCGCATGGCGGGAGTGACCAGCACCGCGTTGTCAATCAGATCGAATCCCAGGGACGCCGCCATGGCCTCGGCTCCGGTGCCAACAAAAAAATGATGGGCTGTTTGCTCCATGATGGCACGTGCGACGCTGACCGGATTGTGCAGCCGGGTGACGCCTGCCACCGCGCCAAAGCTGAGCGTCGTGCCATCCGCGATCATGGCGTCAAGTTGCACCTGCCCACTGGCATTGAGATACCCGCCGGTCCCGGCATCGAGCACGGGATGGTTTTCCAGGGCGATGACCGTTTGCTCGACGGCATCAAGGGCCGTGCCACTTTCGTTGAGGACGGATTGGCCAATTCGGGCAGCTTCCTTCACTGCTTGTCGTTTGGGCTCATCAAGCTGGTCGTCCCAGTGCCAGGCTCCCCCGTGGGCAATGATCACCGGTGTCATGCCCTGAAGGTAGGGAGCATTTCGTGATCTTTCCTGAGGAGACGTTTCGCAGATACCTGCGATCTTCAAGGGGTGGAAATGCGTGCATTTCAGACAGACAATGGGGGCCTGCGCGTTGCCCTGGGGGGGCGTGGTCCGCTGATCATCTTCAATCATGCGCTGGGTCCGTTGGCCTGGGGTGATCTCTCGCGGCTGGAGGCGGATTTTACGGTCGCGATACCGGATTGGGTAGCTTCAGATTATGATCATGCGGCCAGGGCTGCGCTGGATTGGTTCGGCGTGCTTTGCAGCGAACTCGGAGTTACCCAGGCTGCACTCTGCGTATGGTCGATGGCCGGTCCGGCAGGAATCCGGTTTGCCGCCAGGCAACCGGACAACTTATCACACCTGGTCCTTGTCGATGTAGCGGGATTGAGTGACGCGCTACCGCCACTGGAATGGAAGGATGTGCCACATCTCGTCATGTCACGTCTGCGTGGATATCCCACGCGCGGCATGGTGCGGGCGATGTGGCGCAGTTGGGTATTGCCCGGTTTGCAAACGTCGGAACTTGAGGAGGCCACGTATCAGTTTTTCCGCGGGCAGCGCAAACAAAGACCGGGTCCGCAAGGGACGGAAGAACCTCCGCTGCTCGACGCGCTTTCCCTAATCAGCGTGCCGGTTCTGGTCCTCGGCGGACGACACTCAGCGGTCCTGGGGCCTGTCCTGGCGAGGTCCGTTTCAGGACATCTCGACCGGGCCGATGTTGTCATCTTCGAGAGAAGTAGCCACGCACTACAGCTCGAAGAACCAGAAAAATTTCAGCAGGTTATGGCCAGCTGGTTGGACCGGGTTACGACCGACGCTCCGAGACGCTGACGCCCCGATTCACCGACGCCCCAAGCCACTGACACACGTGCACACAAGAACACGTGCACACAAGAACACGTGCACACATGAACACGTACACACATGAACACGTGCACACATGAACACGTGCATACATGAACACGTGCACACAAGAACACGTGCACACCATTTACACTTTTTAATACTTTTTAAAACACCCTTGATCCTTCCGGCTCCGGCATCCCCCGAACTTCGGAGTGAGAAATCGTTCACAAATCACTTCATGATGAAATCGAAACTGATCTGTTTGTTGGCAACCGCCGGGCTGGTCGTGAGTGCCGCGGTGAGCCATGCTCAGGACAACATCGGCTTGCATACCCAGACCCCGGATGCCCCTGTGCACATTTTCAGTAGTGGCCAGGTCAATGTGCCTGGCGGCCTGTTGCTCCTTGGCAACCGGGCGGAAGGGCACCTGGAAGTAGACTTCAACCTGCTCCAGAGCCGGTTTGGGGCCAACTCCCATTTGCCGTTGAGGCTCAATCCCGATGGCGGCGATGTAGGCGTCAATACCTTTCTCCCGGATGCGCCTTTCCATCTCTTCACCGCTGGCCAGGTCAATACGCCGGGTGGCGTGTTCCTGCTTGGCAACCGCAACGAGGCGTACCTCGAAGTGGATTTTAACATCTTGCAAAGCAAGTTTGGTGCAGCATCCTACATCCCGCTGCTGCTCCAACCGGAAGGGGGCGATCTGAATGTCGGCGACGGCTTGATCTATGCTGATCGCACCAACAACTTTGTTGGGATCAATCACGATAGCCCGGACACCGAATTGCGTGTGCACGGTGAAATGCGGATGTCCACTTCGGGATTCGCAACGGCACAGAAAGACAAGATCTCGCTGCACGGCGTGTTGGAAAGCGAAGGGATGGTCGGCCTCGGCTGGATCAAGTCAGCGGGAGGCATTGGTACGGGGGGGAGTGCCACTTCAGGACCGGCCAACCGGTCCATGATCGATATCTATGAAATGTACTACCGCTCGCAGGGTGCCCATCGCTGGTTTATCAATGAACTGGCCGACGTCAATTCACCCGAGATGATCCTGGATGAGGACGGCAAACTGGGTATCGGGCCCGACGATCCGGATAGCAAACTACATGTGACAGGAGGCGAAGGCGCCAGCTTGTCAGGTCTTGGCTTTGCGCAGTTTGGGACGACGGGAGGTCTCAACGTGGTCATGGACAACAATGAGATCCTGGCGCGCAACAACGGGACGCCTTCAACACTCTACCTGCAGTACTGGGCGGGCAACGTGTCTCTGGCCGCAGATGATAATGGTAAAGTGGGTATCGGGGTTTCAGCCCCACTGGCCAAATTGCAGATTACTGACGGCGTTGACGCCTCGTATGCAGGGCATGGTTCGATCATGATCGGATCGCACCTCTTCAGCAATCTGGTGATTGATGAGAACGAGATCCTGGCGCGTGACAACGGCGGGGCCAGCCCTCTCTATTTGCAGCGTGATGGTGGTGACCTGATGCTTTGTGCCCTCGAAGGGGGCCAGGTTGGCATTGGCATTACCGATCCGGCCAATTTGCCGGACCCCTCATTCCTGCTTGCAGTCGATGGCAAGATCATCAGCGAGGAAGTGCGCGTTGAGCTGAGTGGCGACTGGCCTGACTACGTCTTTCGGGAAGATTACCATCTGAAACCGCTGGCACAACTCTCGGATGAGATCGGATCACTCGGCCATCTCCCCGGCATGCCCTCGGCCAGAACAGTGGAGGAGGAAGGATTCGAATTGGGAGACATGCAGCGCCGACTGGTAGAGAAGGTTGAAGAACTGACCCTCTACGTGATCGAGCTGGATGCGGCCAACCGCGCCCTGCGCGCAGAGCTGGCGGAATTGAAAAACGCCATCGACAACAAGTGATCATGAAGACGACAAACCTTACATACTGGATCGGGTTGGTTGGCTGTCTGCTGATCGCATTGCCGCAATACGCCCAGCAAACCCTCAATCTGCAGGAGCAATTGCGGGGCAAGGAGACGCTGGCCGAGATCATGACCGTGGTGGACGACTACTACCAGGGCAGACCGGAGGACTGGCGCGGTGTAGATGGCAACGATCCGCGGTACATCCACTGGAAACGGTGGGAATGGTACATGGCCGATCGGCTGGGACCTGGCGGCGAGTTTGTCGATATCAACCAACGGATCCTGCGCGCTGCGCGCGAAGTAGAAACGCAGATGCCCGCCGACATGCGGACCATCAATACCGATTGGGACTTTGTCGGGCCGTCATCCACGACTGGCAGCGGCATCGGACGCGCAGATCGCATTGCGTTCCATCCGTCTGACCCCGAGATCTACTACGTCGGCACGCCAGCAGGCGGGCTGTGGAAGACAACGGATGGCGGGAACACCTGGACACCGCTTACTGATTTTATCGCATCTCTCGGGATCAGTGGTATCGTTGTGAGTTGGGCCAATCCCAACATCATCTATATCCTGACCGGGGATGGTGACTCACGCTCGTTGCAGAATGGACTTGTTGATGCGTTCGAGTACGAAAGACGCTCGGTTGGTGTTCTCAAGTCGACGGATGGGGGTGACACCTGGAAACAGACAGCGACACTCGACACCAGTTTCTACATCGCGCTCGGCATGCGGCAGGATCCGACGGATGCCAACGTGCTGCTGGTCGTGACGAGCACCGGGATCTACAGGACCGGCAACGGTGGGAACTCATGGACGCAGGAGCGCACGGGCAGCTTTTGGGACGTCGAGTTCAAGCCGGGCACGAACCGCGCCTATGCCTGTACGAATACGGAAGTCGTCTATTCAAATAATGGTGGACTGGACTGGTTTCAGGCCACCATGGACGTGCCGTTCAATGGCGCGAGACGCGTTGAGCTGGCGGTGACCCCTGCCAACACTTCCAGCGTGTACATGTTGGTCGGGGATGTCGATGGTCCAGGTGTGTTTGACGGGCTATACCTGTCGACCGACAGCGGCGTCAGCTATAACATCCAGAGCAATACCCCCAACATCCTCGGCCGCTCAGGTACGGGGGCCGATGATGTGGATCAGGCTCCGTATGACCACACCATGGCCGTTTCGCCGGTCAATGACAGCATTGTCCTCACCGGTGCCGTCAATACCTGGCGCTCTCTGGATGCGGGTCAAACCTGGGCGGAGTCGACAGGCATGCACGACGACATTCACCAGCTTGCCTACAACCCTCTCGATGGCACCTTATACAATTGCACTGATGGCGGGGTGTACTGGAGTAACGATGACGGAAACTCATGGAATTCCATGTTTGACGGCTTTGAGACCTCACAATTCTACCACCTGGTAGGTACGCCGCTCGACAATAACTTCTTGCTGGGCGGGCTGCAGGACAATGGCGTGAAGGAACGTCAGGCCAATTCGTCCGAGTTTGTGCATATCAAGAGCAATGACGGATTTGATGCAGCATACTTCCCCAACAGCAAGGACAGCTTTTACTTCGCACTCAACCGCGACATCTGGCGCGACGAGAATGGCACACATATTCAGATCACCCCGCTGAGTGGCGACGACAAAGAATTCTTCGGGAATATCACCACGCACCGCACCAATGCCGACACCATTCTGGTGGGGAACAGTGACATCTTCAGGTCGCTCGATGGCGGTCAAAACTGGACCAATGAGGGATTCAGTGGTAGCTGGGCCCTGACCAACTGCCCGAGCAACGGCAACCGGTTTTACAGTGCCGGCGCCAGCTCTTATTTCCCGAGCAGTTCGGGTGGCCTTTGGCGGTCTGACGATATGGGCGACAACTGGACGCCCATCCATACCAATCCGGGCTTCCCGCCCATCACCAGCGGGACCAAGATCACCGATGTGACCGTCAGCCCGGTCAATTCTCTCATCGTCGTTGCAACGATCGGTGGCTTTATTGACGGGGTGAAAGTGTACCGGTCAACTGACGGGGGCTCCAACTGGACGCCGTGGAATGGAAGTCTGCCCAACGTTCCGGTCAATTGTGCTGCAGTGACCACGTCGGGAGCGGTGTATATCGGAACGGATATTGGCGTTTTCTACCGGTCGCCATCCATGACCGACTGGATGCCGTGGAAAAATGGTTTGCCAAATACACCGGTCACAGGTATTGTATTGCAGGAGGACAT